>JADFMM010000286.1 GCA_022563885.1 Planctomycetota bacterium
GTAGAATGTCGAAGGACTGTGAGTTTGATCTCGATGAGCGGCGCAGTTACTCCACCATTGGACATTCCTTGCTGGATATTCTGCGGTTCGTTTCTGACCGGAATGAGTCGGTCAACGGTTACCATCAGATTCGATTGGGCTTGTCCCGATTAAATTAGCAGCCAATGAAAGTGAACGAAACGGAGTCCAAACCATGAAGACCCTCCTCACCAGACTTGTCACTCTCCTCATAGTGTCCGCCTTTTTGACCGGCGGCACGGCCACCGCCGAGACACCCAACATCCTCATCGTCCTCGTGGACGACATGGGCTACGGCGATCCGGGCTGTTACAATCCGGATTCGAAGATTCCCACACCGCACATCGACTCGCTGGCACGGGAGGGCATGCGTTTCACCGATGCCCATGCCCCCGGGGCGCTGTGTCACCCCTCACGCTTTGGCCTGCTCACGGGGCAGTATCCCTTCAGAACCGATGTGGGACAGTGGCGCAGGCGGCCGACCATAAAGGAGGGACAGACCACCATCGCCTCTCTGCTGCGCACTCAGGGCTATCGCACGGCCATGGTCGGCAAGTGGCATCTGGGCTTTCAGGAAAACGGTTACGACAAGACGCTGGCCGGTGGGCCGGTGGACCGCGGGTTTGACACCTATTTCGGGATCCGTGCCTCCACCGACATCCCGCCCTATTTCTACATCCGCGGTAACCACGCCGTACTGCCGCCGACCGAGCACATCGAAGCGAATGACAGCGCGGGTTGGTCACCGATTCAGGGGGCATTTTGGCGGGCCGGAGGCATTGCGCCTAACCTACGACTGAAGGATGTGCTGCCGCGATTCACCGAGGAGGCTGTCAAGATCATTGGCGACCATGCAAAGGCCGATACGCAGAAGCCGCTTATGCTCTACCTGGCCTACCCCGCCCCTCACACACCCTGGCTGCCCTCCCCGGAGTTTCAGGGACGGAGCAAAGCGGGCATGTATGGCGACTTCTTGGTGATGGTCGACGAGATGATCGGCCGCGTCCTCAAGGCATTGGAAAAGGCAGGCATGGCGAACGACACCCTGGTGATCTTCAGTTCCGACAACGGGCCGGTCTGGTATGACAGGGATGTGGAACGTTTTGGCCACGATGCGTCCGGTGGCCTGCGCGGCATGAAAGGCGACGCCTGGGAAAACGGCCACCGCATGCCCTTCCTCGTGCGTTGGCCCGGCCGGGTGAGGGCGGGGTCGGTGAGCCATCAGACCATTTGTTTCACGGATATGCTGGCAACCTTCGCCTCTGTCACCGGCGCCGATCTGCCTGCCGACGCGGGCCCCGACAGTTTCAGCATCCTGCCCGTTCTGCTGGGCGAGCAGCGCGAGGATGAGCCGATTCGCGGTTCCCTGGTCATTCCCTCGGCCAACGGCACCATGACTATCCGATCGGGTCCCTGGAAACTCATCACCGCGCTGGGCTCCGGTGGCTTCTCCAAGCCTGGCCGTATCAAACCCACCGCCGGCGGCCCGAAGGGGCAGCTCTACAACCTGGTCGACGACCGCGGCGAAACGAACAACCTCTACCTGCAGCGGCCGGCCATCGTGAAACGGCTCAGTGACGAACTGGCTCGTATTCAGAGGTCGGATCGAACTCGAGAGGAAGTCGATAGGGCCAGACAGCAAAGGCCTCGAAGAAATGCCAATCGCAACCGAACACAGGGGGATCAACAGAGAGAGTCCGACAAGCCCCAACCGACCTTCGAGAATGTCGCCTACGGCAAACACGAGCGGCACGTACTGGACTTCTGGCAGGCAGTCTCCGACCCGCCCACGCCTGTCTTCATCTGGATTCACGGAGGCGGATTTCGCGGCGGCAACAAATCATCCTTCCCGGTGGCGTTGCTTAAACCTTTTTTGGATGCAGGCGTTTCTTGTGCCGCCATTCACTATCGCCTGTCGGGTCATGCACCTTACCCGGCACAGATGCATGACAGTGCCCGCGCGATCCAGTTCATCCGGTCGAAAGCCAAGGTCTGGAACATCGACCCCACCCGTCTCGCTGCCGGTGGTGGTTCAGCCGGTTCGGGTATATCGCAATGGCTCGCCTTTCGTGAGGATATGGCCAAGCCCCACAGTGAAGATCCCATTGCTCGGCAGTCGACACGCTTGACTTGCGCGTTGCCCATCAACATGCAGTCGACTTACGATCCGCGTGTCATAAGAAGGATTATTCCCGGTGATGCGTACAAGAACGCCGCCTTTATTCCCTTCTATGCGCGGCCTCAGGACTGGAATTGGGACAAGGACGAAATAGACGATGCGCTGGACGCTTTGCTGAAGGACGCCTCGCCGATCACTCATCTGACCCGGGACGATCCTCCGGTATTCCTGATCCACTACGAGCGCTCGAACAAGCCGGGAAACATCCATCACTCGAATTTCGGGCGGCACCTGAAGGAGGCCATGGACCGATTGGAGATCGAGTGCATTCGTAAGATGGATAAGGACTATCCATCCATGACGGATGCGTACGCGGATATGGTGCGCTTTGTGATCAAGCAGTTTGACCGTTCATCACAGGAATGAGGCGGTGACGTTTCCGAACTGAACGCGCGCAAAGTCGCAAAGACGCGAAGGTTCATTGAACTGACTGTTTTTCTTTGCGCCTCTGCGCGAGCATGTTTTGCCTGCGGCCAAAGGCCGTGCCACTGGTCAATCCGCCAAGGTAAAATCAGGCAGAGGCACGATTTTCCCGCCTTGCTCAGCCGATTGGTGGGCGCAAATCCCCACGCAGGTCCAGTTGGCACTAACGACCGTGTTGGGCCAGGGATCGCGATCTTCGCTCAATGCGGAAACAAATTCATGGACCAGGTGCGGATGAGATCCTCCATGGCCTCCCCCCTGAATAAATGAAAGATGGTCCGCATCCTGGATAGTACCGGTGAAGGGCCGGATTTCCTCGGGCAACAGATGGGCGTAGTCCGGGACCTGGACACGCCGGGGGATCTCTGCCTCCGGTTTCTTGGCCTGGTGGATGACATGCTCCTCCCCCTCGATCAGGGCCCACTCGAAGCTCTGCTTGGTTCCATAGACATCGAATGACTCACGATACTGCCGGGCCGTATCAAAGAGAAATCGCCAGACATGTCCGACAACATCGGAGTCCTTTATCTTGATGTGGCAAGACTCCACCGCAAAGGCATTGCCGGATTTTTCGGCCAGGCGTTTGTCGATCGCGCCGGACCCGAAGCAGGACACGTACTCGGCACGTCCCTTGACCAGGCCCAGTACCGGGGAAACCACATGGGTGGCATAGTGCATGGGAATCATGCGTTCCCAGTACTCCGGCCAGCCTTCCATGTCTTGGGGGTGGGAGGCCTTCAGGTACTGAATCTCCCCCAGTTCGCCCTTTTCGTACATTTCCTTGATAAACAGGAATTCCCGGCTGTACACCACGGTCTCGGCCATCATGTATTTCAGGCCGGTTTCTCGGGTCAGACTGACGATCTCTTCACACTCTTTCACCGTCGTAGCCATGGGCACCGTGCACATGACATGCTTGCCGGCCTTGAGCGCGGCCACCGACATCCAGCCATGGTCGGGGATGGGAGAGTTGATGTGTACGAAGTCGACCAGCGGATCGGCCAGCACGTCCTCGTACTTCGTAAAGCGCTTCTCGATGCCGCAGGCGTCACCTATCCGGCTCAACTCCGCTTCGTCACGCCGACAAATCGCATACATATTGGCCCGCGGGTGCTTTTGATAGATGGGAATAAACTCGGCCCCAAAACCGAGACCGATGATCGCTACATTGACCTTATCATTTGCCATGACCAACTCCTTTTGTACCGGAACAGCGACGTAACCTACCGTTCTCCTCGTTGCAGATCATCTAGAAGTCATCCCAGACTGATTACTGATCACTGATTGCTGCTTCTACTGAAACCCGCCGATTCTCGCCCTACAGCTTGTACTGCGGGATCTTCATCAGTTCACCATCCCTCAGGGCCGACTGGTGTGCCACCATGCCGGGCACGGTCATATTGAGTGCCGCAACGATATCCACCAGCGGCCGGCGTTCTTCGAGGATGGACATGACGAACTCGTGACCGAGGTAGCCGTGGGAGCCACCGTGGCCACCCGCCTGCACGCCTGGCGGCAACGGCGGTTTGGCGAGGTCCGGCAGCTTCTTTTGCAAGCCCTGGTAGTTCATGCCGGTCATCGACCCCCGTTGTCCGCGGACTCGGCCCACTTCGCCGCCATGGCCCGCGGTATCCCAACTCACCCCCATGCGCGACATTCCACCCTCGCTGGTACGAAACATGGCGATCTCCGTGCCGAAGGGGTTTTGGTAGCGATTGTTCTGAGGCTGTAATTCATCGAGGATGCTGGGCATGCCCATGCATGAGACCTCGGTGAAGCTACCTCCGGTGACACCTACATAATACGCGTTGGAATGCGTGGGATACCATTGGGGCGGCAACCCGACGCGCCAGTCCTTGTAGGAGGGAATCACCGCAACGGCATAGTGGAAGTATTCGCCTTCGCTGTAGACCAGCTTGCCAAAGCCACCGGCGTTGTAGGTCTGTCGCATGGCATAGAGGTCCGGGCGGAAGTAAGATGTCTCGAACATCATGTAGTTCAAGCCCGAGGTCTGGACCGTGTTCAGCAGCCTGTCCGCCTCTTCCATATCCTCCCAGACGGCCGGTACGGCACTGGCGACGTGTTTGCCATGTTTCAATACTTCGATGCAGTGGCGGGCATGGCTCGGGGCATCGGTCGCGCAGAAGATCGCTTCAATCGAATCATCTTTCACCATCTCTTCGAGCGAGGGATAGGTCTTTTCGCACCGGCATGCCTTGGCCAAGGCTCGGCAACGATCCGGGAACAGGTCGCTGACGGCCACTACCTCGACATTGGGATGATGCTGCAGCGAGAACTGAGGACCGAATTTACAGACACCGTAGCCGACGATGCCCATCCGGATCTTTCGATCCGAAACGGGCTCCCATTTTCTCGTCCTCTCATCGCGGACTTCATTCTCATCGAATCCCTGGATCTTCGGCTGTTCAAGCCCCTTAACGGCTCCGCCTAATCCCAGCAGGGTACCAGCCCCCAAGCCTGCGTTTCGCAAAAAAGAACGTCGTGATGTCGGCACACTCATGTCAAGGATACTCCTCAGTGAGACAGTGATGGACAATGCCCTAGAACCGGTTTCAATCCATGAGCAGGATCATAACACCGGGGAGGCATGGGTTCAAGGGAGGGATCAGGGCATCCAGGGCAATCGCATGTAGATACCGGATTCGTGTACTTTTCGGCATGAACGCCACTGATCTAGGGTTCCCACAGTTGAAGTAATCAGTAATCAGTAATCAGAAGAGTATCTGTGCCAGAAACTGATTACTTTTCCACTGTTTACTGGTTACTCGAACGGTAGGACTCGAGGCCAATTCGTATTTCTGCTGTTTTTCGCACGAACTTGGTATCTACGTGCGATTGCCGTGATCTCCAGTTTGACGGCTGGCGTCTCTATGTGTTATGTTTAGCGGTTGAAGAAAAGAAGATGTTTCGGATCCTGGAGATTCGAGCTAGATTAACCCTTCCATCGGTCAGGAGGTTTGCCTTGCGCTGTCCACTCACGCCATTTCTCAGACAACATGCCCGCACGACCTTTCTCGCATGTTTCAGTGGCCTCCTCCTGGCCCCATGCGTCTGCCAGGGTCAAGTTGATGCCGCCACTGCGTTAGCGGGGATGAAAACACCGCCGGATGTATCGGTTTCGCTTTTTGCCGCGGAACCGGACCTGCGCAATCCAACGGCCATGGACATCGATGCCCAGGGCCGTGTTTGGATCACCGAGGCGGTCAACTACCGACTCTTCAAGCATGAAGTGGCCGACGATCTCGGCGATCGCATCCGGGTATTGGAGGACACCGACGGCGACGGTCGCTGCGACAAGGCCTGGACCTATTACCAGGATCCGTCTCTTCAGGCGCCCCTGGGTATCGCCGTGTTGGGTGATCGCGTCTACGTCTGTCAGTCGCCGGATCTCTTTTACCTCGAGGACACCGATGGCGACGGGAGGGCCGACCGGAAGACCGTCATACTGACCGGTTTTGGAGGGGTCGATCATGACCATGCCATACACGGACTACACTTCGGGCCCGATGGTTGGCTCTACCTGAGCGTCGGCGATGGCGGACTGGACGTCACCGACAAATCGGGGAACCGCGTCGTCGCGGGAAAGGCCGGAAAGGGCAAGCCCGCGGCAAGCGTGCTGCGCTGCGATCTCGATGGCAAGCACATCGAGATGGTGGCCTGGGGCATGCGCAATCCCTATGAGCCTGCCATCAATTCCTTCGGTACGCTTTTTGTTTCAGACAATGACGACGATGGCAACCGGCAATGCCAGTTCAATTACATCATGGAAGGCGCCAACTACGGTTATTGGCCGCGGCGTAGAGGCGACAAACACGATGCCGCGGTACACTGGAACAAGGATCTTCCCGGCGTGATGCCCAACGTGTTGGGCACGGGATTCGGCTCCCCTTGCGGTCTACACGTGTACGAGGGACACCACCTGCCCGATCGCCTCCTTGGCACCATTCTCCACGCCGATGCCGGGCCCGGCGTCATTCGCGCCTATACCGTGCACCCCGAGGGCGCGGGTTATCGCGGCGAGATTGAAATCCTCCTCTCCTGCGAAGAGGACAAGTGGTTCCGTCCGAGCGACATCTGTGTGGCCCCGGACGGGTCGGTCTTTGTGGCGGATTGGTACGACCCCGGGGTGGGGGGGCACAACATGAAGGACACCGCCCAGGGACGCATCTATCGGCTGGCAAGACCCGGAGCCGAGTACGCGGTCCATCCGCCGGCCATCACGTCACCCGAGGCAGCCGTGGCCGCCTTACGCTCTCCCAATCGGGCCACAAGGTTTCTGGCTTGGCAGAGGCTCGATCGAGCGGCGGAGGGCGGCAACACGTCTGCCCTGGAGGGGCTATACCAAAGCGAGGCGCCCCATCTGCGGGCACGGGCGTTGTGGCTCCTGTCTCAGTCCGCCGCCAAGAGAATGGGCTATCTGGAGCGTGCCCTTCGGGATCCCAGCATCGACATACAGGTTCAAGCCATTCGTATCCTGTGTCGGCAGGGTGACGAAGGCGTCAGCTACGCCCTTGCCCACGCCGTTGCCGCCAATGCCCAGGTGCGACGGCAGCTTCTCGTGGAAATCGCTCGTCTCAATCATCGCCACCCCTTGCTCGATCAGTTACGCGATCAATGGCTCGATCAACTCGTCGACCTTGCCGTTCAGTTCGATGTGAAGGACCGGTTCTACCGCGAAGCCGTGGGCATTGCCTTTCGCGGCATCGAGACGGAAGCCTACGCGACCATCAAGAAAAGACTGGGAAACCAATGGTCTCCCCAATTGGCGCAGTTCGCCATTCAGCTCCACCCGGAATCCGCCTTGGAAGGGGTCTGGATTGCCGCCACCAGTTCACGTCTTCCCCTTGAACTCAAGCAGGATGCCATCAAGGCCCTGGATGCCATCGGAACGGCAGCCGCGGGGGCGAAGCTCATTGAGACGCTGACAGAGAACAGTGAAG
>JADFMM010000287.1 GCA_022563885.1 Planctomycetota bacterium
CGCTTCCCCGCGTATCTCACCGGTAGTAATCAGTAATCAGTGGAAAAGTAATCAGTGGCGTTCATGCCGTATAGTACACGAATCCGGTATCTACATGCGATAGCCCTGGCCGCCACCGGGCCCCATCCTCGACGTACCCAGACTATTCCTCGAAAAACCCGTGATACAATCCCATGTAATAGGGCAGTAGAAAGACAGTGCCGTCCGAGAGTACCTTACCATTGCCGCCCGTGTCGAGCCGCCAGGGATCATGGTTCCAGTGATCAAAGTGGCGTTCGTCCACCGGTAATGCGAATCCGTCGATTCGTCTGCCGCGATTCAGATAGCGACCCTCATCAAATCCGCGCATCCCCTCGTTGAAACGTACCACATCTAATCGATGACTGTTCTCGTGGCGCCAATGGGTTCGATCCAGTGGAAATCTTTTCAAGGTGAACATCGTCTCTTCAAGCCACCCGCCGGTGGGCTCCAATGAATACGTTCCCCAGGCATCCGTGAAGGTGCCGTCAGTGCTAGCCGCCATTGCAATATTAAAGAAGGTATTTCTCCTCTCCAGTGATATGGGCCGTGGTGACCAGATAGGAGAGCATGCTGAGGGAGTTTAATCCCCGATCGAAGGCCCAGTTGACGTCGTGGTTGAGCTCCGAGGGGCTGAATCGTGCCCACCGCGTCGGCTTGCCGTCATGATCGACGAGTTGGAAGTCATGGGCGATCAAATGGTCTGTAATGGCCGCGACATGTTTGCTGACACGTGCCTTCTCCTCTGGTGTATCGGCTACCAAGTCAAAGTAGAGTCTATAGAAGAAATAATGACCATCCAGTTCGTCTGAGCTGGTGTCGCATTTCCAATACCACTTTCCATCGCCACTCGTCGGCCAACGAGGGTCGATTGCCAGGCCTCTCATGTGGGTCGGTGCCCAACTCTCGGCTTCATGATATGGATAAACATACTGCCAAGTATGCCGTTCCGGTTCGAAGGTCAGGAGTCCTCAATCCGTCCCGACCCAATAGATGCGATCACTGAGGGCCAGCGTGTTGATCACACCACCGGGACACTCATAGGACTTCGTGCCTGAATCATCAGATGCCGGTGGGATGACATAGAGGTGACTGTCGCACGCAATGACGACTGTTTCGTCGATGACCTCTATCCTGGGATTCGCTGCCGCGCAAAGCCGGGTCTCCGACAGTTGCTGAAGAAGATAGCCAGGCGCCTGCTGCATCGAGAGCAGACTGTTACCGTCGGTCTCCCTGGTGAGAAACAGAAGCTCTGACTGTCGAGTGGCCAACGCAGTCACGGGAGTATCAGCGTATTCAAAGACCTTAATGAATTCGCTCTCTTGCCTCTTGAATACCCCTTCCTGCGTGGCGAGCCATACGACACCATCCTCTTGAACGGCGATATCCTTGATCGTCTCCAGGTGAGTGCCCAGGAAGAACTTTGATTGATCCTGGAGAAACGGCTTAACTGTGATTGTCGCGGAAGCAGAGCTGGCGCCGAAAAACGCCATTAGAATGCTGAGAATTGTCTTCATGGTCTAAACGTTTGATCGAGTTGAGTCCCCTGAGCGTCCTCATCGATTTCAATGATTATTGTGAGCAGCCATGGTCCCACGGGAAGTTTTATTGATTAGGGCCTTGATGTCCAGGAGCAATCCCGTAAAAATGATCGAGATAGTGTATTCTGCGCTTTGCAATAAGACTGTGAGGTCAAGAATGAGAGCAATCCAGATAGTAGAACCGAGAAAGATTGCGATGCTGGACGATGCTCCAAGGCCCGAACCGATGGAAGGCGAGGTGCTGGTACGGTGCAGCCACGTGGCCATTTGCGGCAGCAACATGGGCCAATATACCGGTAAAGGTCTCTGGGGCGACATTGATTATCCTAATCCGGTGGGCTGGTCCGGACACGAAAACATCGGCACCATCGTCGAATCTCGCTGTGACGACTGGGAAGAAGGCGCATTGGTGCTGGCTCTCCCTGAAGGTCCTTATGGCTTCGCGGAGTACATCGTCTCTCGCCCTCCGTCCATTGCTCGTCTGCCCCAGGACACAGCCGACCCGGCGGCGTTTATCGTCGCCCAGCCTCTGTCAACGGTTCTTCGGGCGCTTAAGCGAACAGGTGCATTGATAAATCAAAGTTGCGCCGTGGTGGGCCAGGGCCCGATGGGATTGATGTTCACACACATCTTGCGCCTGATGGGAGCGAGCACGGTCGTTGCGATCGATCCGCTCGACTGGCGTTTAGAGTGGTCTAAACGCTACGGAGCGGACACGATCGTCGACGCTTCGAAAGAAGATGTTGTCCAGGTCGTCAATAAGTGGACGAACGGGAAGATGCTTGACTTCGTAGTCGAGGCCGTGGGTTCCGCCGATGCGCTAAAGACGGCCGCCTATCTGCCCAGGCACGGCGGCAGGTTGTTGGTCTTCGGCGTGCCACATCATGAGTCGCAGGCGTTTCCCTGGTATCACGTTTTTCGCGAAGAGATTCAAATCAACACCTCTGTCGGCCCTCAGTGCGGTGCATTCTTCCAAACAGCGATGGGCATGGTCATCGATGATCGAGCCTCGGTTCTTACTGAGCTTGTCAGGCCGCGCATGCCGTGGGATAAGGCCCCGGAAGCCTTCGAAATGTATGCCGAACGCGCTAAAGACTCCCTGAAACTGACCCTTGAACTCTAAGGGACCGGCAAGAAATAACTTGGACTTTCGAATGCCCAATTGCACCCCATCTTTGATCGCTTCTCAATCGCGAAATCCGCGACGTAGAACGGCTACGCCTGTGGTTTTGCTCAATCGGGCGCGACCAAATATGAGGCACACTTGGACCCCAAATTGTCCAACTTATTTCTTGCCGATCCCTAAGGGGAACCTGTCTTGTCCGAGGTCGCGGTCCATTTACCGATGAGATACGCTCCGACTGCCGCAAGCGAAAGCATGGCACAGAGGCTGCCTATCGCGTACCAACGGCTCTTATGGTCCCAGAAGCCCTTGAGCCCCAGGCCAAGAAAAACAACGCCGGAAACCAGATTCAATAACCATAGCCACCAGGGCAGGCGCAGGGCTTTGGGAAGAAACCGCCGATCCATCCACAGGTTCATCAGGCAAAACAGTCCACAGGCCAATACACCGGTGAACAGATTCGCCGGAGTCAGGATCGCCAGCAACAGGCGCGGCTTACCCGGGGTACCGGTAGATTGATAGACAAACAACCATATCAGAATTCCATAGGCACCGACGACGCACCAGATGACCGTTGTGCGCCTAATGCGTCGGGCATTGCGTACGGCAAACTGGCGACTCACTGCATGCGTCATTTCGCCGGCGATGCTGCAGGCGACTTCCAGAGTGCCGTAGAGCGTTCCAACCATCGTTAGGAACGCTCCTACCCCATAGAGTGGCAGCAACCAGGGATGTATGCCCGTGACGAAATCCGCCTGGAGATTGAGCAGATTCTTCTCGTCGGGGATTTTGTGATTCGGGCCGAGGATCAACGTTCCGCAAGCTACGAAGACGGCGCTGAAGGCGACGATCACGAGAAAGCTGATCGAGCAATCTACCAGCGGAGCGCGGAGCCAGCGGCGAACCGGATGCGCCGGATCGGCGGCGATCTCGGCGAGCCGCCCGGCGGAGACCGGGCCGGCGCCGGCCTGTCCCCACGCCTTGTCGCGCATGAATGAGGTGTATGCCAAATAGTCGAAACCGGCGCCGCCGATAACGCCAACATAACGGGTCGTCTCGACCCATACCGGCTCGGCGGCGATATCCGGATACGCAGCGTCAAGCCATGGTGGGTACACATAGGGCTGCGGAATAACAGCCCCCTTCAATAGCTCCAACCAATCCGGATTATAGAGAACAAGCGTAGTACCGGCACAGAAGAGCATTGCGGACACGATGACCAATTGGAAACGCTCCAGCGTCGAGTAACCGCGCAAGGCAGTAATCGCCACCACCCCGGCCAGGATCGCGGCGCCCCAGAGATAATCAATGCCGCCTCCCAACATTTCACTCGTCCCGGTCATCCAGGCGGTCAGATTACCTAACACACCGCTGTGGAAACTGATCCAGATCGGCAAGCAAACAGCCGCGATCAGGAATAATGCCAGCGTCAACCAACCCCGGGGGCCCGGCAGATCGAGCATCCGCTGATAGGGGTGGACACCGGTCAAAACCATGTGACGCGATAATGCGACGACCAAACCCCATTTCAGCAGCGAGATAACGACGAATAAAAAAAGGATGCGGTATCCGAAGAGTGCTCCGCCCCGGCTCGAAAAAATCAACTCGCCGGTTCCGATCGTCAGCGACGCCATAATGGCCCCGGGGCCGAAGACCTTCAGCCAGTCCAACGGGCGGCGAGGTAATTCGTCGGAGCGACTCTCACCGGAGACGGCAGTAGCTTTTGTATCGTCCATAGTCCGTCCCGGTTGTGCGACTCCAAAGAGTGGCGCGTTTTTCTGCCAGATGTCACGTCATTCGAGACAATCGTGATTGGAACGCCATCCCAAAGTCATCGCTAAAGCCGCGCGGGGTTAAATGGCGTCGTAGGTGTTCGACCAGACGCGCGGCCGCGCAGCAAAGGACGAAGCTTCTGTATGATCGCGGCGGCGGCCGGATCCGGTGTGACGGCCAAGTTGTCGAACTCCATCGGGTCGCAGTGGTGGTCATAGAGTTCCACGCCCGCCCTGCCTTCGCCCCATTCGCTATAACGCCAGCGTTCGGTGCGGATGCTGCAGCCCATCACCGGCTCGGCAAGACGGTCATCGGCCGGCCGCAGGATCTGGGTAATCGCGTATCCCTCCCAGGGTGCCAGCGGGTCTTCCAGCAGCGGCGTCAAATCCCGACCGGCAAGGTGTCGGGGAGACGCAATGCCGGCCATGCGCGTCAAGGTGGGATAGATGTCGACGAACTCGACAATACGCCGGCAGGCCTGACCGTTGCCTGCCGCGGCGGGATCACGAATGATCAGCGGCGCCCGCGCCGCCTGTTCAAATAGCGTCCGCTTCTGCCATATTCCGTTGTGTTCGCCGAGATGATAGCCATGGTCACTCCAAAAGACTACGATCGTGTTGTCCGCCAAGTCTAGGCGATCCAGCGCGTCGAGTAGGCGGCCGACTTGAGCGTCGACGAAGGAAACACTCGCATAGTAGGCTTGCAGCGCTTGCAGGAGAATGGGTTTCGGAAGGTTGTAGTTGGGAAGCGGGCAGTTGTGCGCAAACGCGGCCGTGGGAATGTCGTCCCGGTCCCCAGGCGGGGCATAGGGGAGTCGCATCTGCTCGGCCGGATGCAGATCGAAATACTTCTTGGGCGCAACATAAGGCGTGTGCGGACGGAAGAACCCCACGCCGAGAAAGAAGGGCCTGTGCTGGTGTTGCTCCATCAAACGGATCGCCTCCGTCGCGATCATGCCGTCGGTCTGCTCCTCATCGGCGCCCTCGGCGGCCAGCCAACTGAGCGCCGCACTGATCTTGCGATGCGGCTCGGCATTGAAGATCAGATGCTCCTCCTCTTTGTCACGGCCCTTGGGATTGACCGTTACTTCCCACGAAGGTGGATCGTCGAAGCCATCGGTGCCAATCGCCGCGGGGACATTGTAGTGGTAGATCTTGCCGACGCGGGCAACGAAGTATCCCGCCTTCCGGAAGGATTGTGGCAGGGTAACGACGTCGGGAACTTCTTCGCGAAAGTGGCGATCCAGATCGTAGACCTTGATCTGATCGGGCCGCAAACCCGTCATGAGAGAAGCGCGGCTGGGATTACAGAGGGGGATTTGATTGTAGGCTCTATCGAAGCGTACGGCACTCGCCGCCAAGCGATCGATGTGGGGCGTCTTGGCGATTAGATCGCCGTAGCAGCCGAGGGAGTTGGCGAGATCATCGACCGCGATAAAGAGGACATTCGGTTTTCGCGCTTCGGCGGCCACCGCAGTCGAAGCGACCAGGACGTAGCATCCGACGCACGCAAAAGACACTCCGAATAACTGTTTGATCCATGCCATATTAGACTTGGCGAATGTCGGTTAAAGCATACTGTCTCCAGTCTTTTAGGTCTGGAGTTCCTTTGCCCGGAAATGCGTCTTACTTATCCCACATCCAGAGGTAGGGGTCACTGCCCTCTTCCGGGGACATCCAGGTGACGTGCCAGTCGAGGAAGAGGAAATTGCAGCCGTTCTGATTGCGATGACGGGTACCGGCCACCCGGCGACCTTCGCCAAGACCCGAGGTGACGGTCGAATTGGGCATGTGACTCGGCCTGAAGACATCACAACGCCTGACCCCCGGATCATCAGATTTCTTGATGATGGCCCGCCAATTTCCATCTTCATTGTCCGCCAGGTAGATGGTGCTGGCCTTCTGTCGATTCTTCATTATCGACGTGGGGGTCAAAATCTCAAAGCCGTCATCTCCTACTCTGTCGAACTGCCAGCCATTGACCACGTAGCAGACCGTCTGCTCCCGATCGGGATAGCTCGGGCAGCGATAGATTGCCACATTGCGATAATCGTCGGGACCGCCGCCAAAATCCTTGGTCACATCCTGAGCCAGGTAGGGAATGAAGAGTTGATACCAGGCCGCCAATGAGTCTCCAGCCGCCCCACGAGGAAGGAGAAAATTGTTGTCATCTGCATAGAAGTTGGCGCCCAGGCCCACTTGGCGCATATTGTTTCTGCAAATGATGTCCTTACCAGATTCCCGGGCACGTCGCAGAACCGGGAAGAGGACACCCATCAAGACGGCAATGATGGCGATGACGACCAGTAATTCGATTAGCGTAAACCCTCTTCGTTTAGCGGATGAGATCATCGGCTTTATCCTCCAAATCCTTGTTTGCACCTACGGTCGAATCAATTGGAACACTCACGCTCAGGAAACCAACTCACTGCAAATGAAGACAGCCTGAGTATCTATTTTAGGGTAAAGAGACAGGAAATCAAGTCCACTTTGTCCTCATATGACACGTCCCAGCTTTTCTACGTAAAGTCACGCGCTAAGAGCACCCAGCAAAACCACTTTGAATTCGAGCGACTCTTTCGGGTCCGCTGCGGCGTCTCCTTACACCCTGCTTACCGCCCTCAAGAACGCGGTGACTAGAAGATGCGGCTTGTTTGGCTGGGAGAGCATTTGGGGGACGAAAAGCGTCGCAAAAAAGAGAGGATGCTCGGGATACTCGACGACACGAACCTCTCCTTCCGCATCCGAGCCAGTGATCGCGATAGGACCCTCCCGTATGGCCCAAAGCGCCTTGTCCATACTCTTGTAGGGACTCCCCGGCGCCACCCATAGGCCATCGTAGACATCAAAGAAGGCTTCCTTGACATCTACTGTGGAAATCCACTCATACGAGACAGCGAGGCCGAGTTCTTCCGAGGAGTGCTCGATCGCGCGACTCGTAACCACATGAGGCTCGTAGGTCGCGGTGTACTCGGCGATGATGCCAATCTTGATCATGTTGAAGATGAGGTGGAGAATCGGGTGGTTATTGTATTGCGCGTCTTAAGGT
>JADFMM010000288.1 GCA_022563885.1 Planctomycetota bacterium
AAAAAAGTTTGGTTTTATTTGAGACCTTAACCTCAATTAGGACCACTTTAGGGCCAGCTTCAGTATCAAATGATGCCAGCAAATCTGGAACCTGATAGCTTGCTTTGGAAGCTATTGGGAATTGTCCTTGATCAAGTTTGTGTATTAGTGTGCATTTGCCTAGCCAACAAAGAAGATGCATGAATTCGTCTTCAGCCGGTAATCCAAAATCTAATCTTCGGACTCGATCAACGAGTCTTGACGGATCAGCAGACCAACCGAGTTGCTGGATAGCTTCATGAAGAAGTCTTGCTGATGAGTCGATATCAATGGTCATTGGATTTAGCACCGAACAAGTTGTTATATGGTTTCCCGATAACATCCAAAGGAGATAGCTTTGGATGCGAGAAATCACCCGATTTCGGGCATTTTCTAACTCGATAACACTCAATTATGCATGTTATCTGGAAAACTCGAATCCATCAACCGAACACCAGTAACGGTCTCTTGAAGTAACAGGATATAAAAGCATAGTAATGATATCGAAAACTATATAAATTTTCAGACACCATATCCCAATAGGGGACCCTAATTCCTGATCGGACCTACCTCCCCCCACCCCGGTCATTCCTATATCTCCATGGGGTTTGCACACAAGGACCTTGGACACCCTGGTAAGGCAGTTGAGGCTCTGCGAAAAGCGGTTGAATTTGAGCTGACCATACCGGCGTTGAATAATATGCTGGGTGATGTCTTGATGGAGTTTGGACGGCAGAGGGAAGCCGCAAGGGCTTTCCGGGCTACCTTGGATCAGGACCCCAACGAACCGTTCGCAATATCAAGACTCGCACAAATGGAAGCGGGCAGCACCCTCTAACCCGCCTTAGTTACCCATCACCACCTCACGCCTCTGTCTGGCTCCCTGAGGCCCTCACAAGGGCCAGGATAGCCGATTGGATCGGACCGGGTAGTTCGGGCCATGCTTCGATGACTTTAATTAGTTCCGGCTCCTTCTTCGCTTCATTCTCTAGCTTGTCGTTCAGCTTGTCGGAACTATGGCCATTGATTGAGTATGGGTTGTCATCATCTGGCACTCCATAGGCAGTTAATTGGTCCTCTGACGTGACATCCTCTCTTTTCGTAACTCCTTGGTTCTTGGCAGGGTTAGGCCTATCTTGGCTATGGTTGACACCATCTGTCTCGCTTGAATTGTTCACTACGCCTGGCAGGACTCGAACCTGCGACCTACGGATTAGAAATCCGTTGCTCTATCCAACTGAGCTACAGGCGCGCAATTGAAAGCCAGTAACTCTAAGGACCGGAACCTCCGTTGGCAAGAGATTTGGTTTGGCCCTTGCTTGCTGCAAGAATGGCAATATGGGAATCATATATCATTCTAATGGTGGGGTAATGGGAGGTAGTCATTCCCACATTCGGGACCGAGATCGGGTTTTCCAGGGCTGAGTCATGCTCAGCAGTACTGATTCCGGTGGATCATTGTCCAAGCTCGTCTGCCTCAGCTCGACATAATAGCGGCAGGAACGAGGGTTTAGGGATCGGCCACTATCTCTCGTTTTCACGAGTTCGTATGCGTAGGGTATTTGCATACGGCCAAGGTGGGGGTTAGGAGGTTTGCAGCGTGGTAGTGGACTGCAAGTTATGTAAGACTAGATCGTCCACGGAAAAATTTTACCAATTTCCCTTGCCCCCCTGATATGAAATGTGCTATAAGCACCCTAAGCAGTACTGGTATGCAGGATTGATGCTCAGGACTGTGAGTGAGGAGTGCAGAGAATGGATGATGAACCTCGGCATTCCCCTGAACATGATGGGGGTGAACGGATTCTTGTAAGGTAGAGAATCCAAATGGATTTGGAAAGGGAGTGATATGGAAGGGCTAAAGGGAATTAGCAGTTCGAACCCTTGGGTTCACGGCACGCACGTCATTGTTTTTTCTTCAGTTCTCTTCTTCGCTTCCGGGTGCAATGAGCAGAATCGGCGTGCGGAAGCCAATCAACTCGTCCTGGAGCAGAAGATCGATGCCAACGCGCGGCGGATTGCGCTGCTGGCATCGCAATACCAGAAGAGTCAGATACGTTTGAGCGAAAGCATCAATGAGGTGCAGCGTGGGAATGAAGTGACCCTGGCAGAGGCGATTGCTGCTCGGTATGAGCAGCGGCGCATGCGTGAAGACGCGCTTGCCTACGACCAGAAATGGCAAGCGGGAATGGTGCGTATCGCGGACAAGCAGCGTCGGCTCCAGGGCTCGGTCGCCGAGGTAGCGGGGCAGGCCAGGGAAATCGACAGGAGAGTTCATCTGATCGGCGATGCGCAGGTCGCCCAACGTAGAGAGCAGGCCTCAAACCAGAAACAGGTGACGGACAGGCTGCGATTGATGACGGAGAATCAGGAGGAACTGTACATGAAGACCTTGGAAGGCCTGACCACGAGCGAAGGGATCGCGATGGAGGTGACCGAGGTTCAATTGGCGCAGAAGCGAGCCCAGCGGGTCCGAGAGATCTACAACCGGAGACTCGTGGGTCAAGTCAGTCTGCTGGCAGCAGGTCAGGAGAAAGTGCAGGCGTCTGTCGATCGCAATCACGCGTCCGGACGACGCGTCGCTGAGAATGTCACTACCCTACAGAGAGGGCAGTCGGACCTGCGATCCCAGATTGAACAGCAAGCAGAGGCCTTCAAGAGTGACATCAGCCAAGTGACGCAGGCTCAAGAGCGTACAGGTGAGGCTGTGGATAGGGATCACAAGTTGCTTTCCGGCAAGCTGGACAGTCTTACGACCCGTCAGCAGCAAGCTCAGCTCAGCTTGGAAGAGGCACACGACACCACGGCCAGAATCGCACGGCAGACGACCTCAATCGGCGGACAGCAGGCCTCCCTCCATGAGTTGGTGCGACGCCACCGAGAGGATCTCCTTGAATCCAATCGGCAGAGTGCGGAGAATCAGGCCCTCATGAAAGTATCGCTTGATGAGATACATGAGACGACCCAGGACCTCTCCCGGGCCTCGATCTCGCTGCACACGGCCGTACGGAGTCATGATGGGCGGCTGACGCAGGGGATCGATGATGCGAAGCAAGCCCACGCGAAGACTTTCGCGGACGTGGCGGATGTGAATCGTCATCAGGAGACGCTTCAAGAATCCTTGGACAGGATTCAGGAGAAGATAGACCTGGTGCTGAGCCGGGGACAGTCCCAATCGGCTCGGCAACAAAAGTCCTATGATGACCTGACCGGATCGCATGCGGGAATCGTCTGGCGCCAGCAAGGACTAACAGAGTCCATCGCCACCCTCAACGAGGCCTTTGCGAGACTGGCGGCGAAGGCCGATGACATTATTGTGCAGCAGGGTGCTCTGTCGCGCATGATCCAGACCAAGAGCGCGGTCATGGAGGAAGTCGCGACCGCGGTTCACCGCGACCAACAGCGGGTCGGCGCGTCGCTGGACAACCTGAAGAAAAACGCGGATCAAGTGTTGCGGGACACTGTCGCGTTGCGCGAAGGTCAGACCCGTCTCATTGGAGACGTGCGTGAACAGAGGGATCAAGTGCAGAGGAATCAAACTCAGTTGGGTGAACGCCTGGCGAGTCGTGACAGGACGGTTTCCGATGCACTCGTCGGTTTGGAGAGCCGGCAGAGCGAATGGCAGGTGCTGGCGGAATCCTGGAGCCGCAAAGCGTTGACTCTGGGGGAGAAGATCGGGGACCTCGAAGGGGCCTTTCGGGCGTTGCTGTCCGATCTGGATAGGCGCCTCGTCGAGATCGCAAACTCCCTGACCAGCTTTGAGAAAGAGCCTTCCCAGGCGATCGCTCACATCAAAGAGGAGTTGAGACCGTTAGCGAAGACAATTGAGTACATGAAGGGCATTCAGAAGATTCTGACGCATGAGATAGAAAAGGTCCGGACGGATGCCCAGGACCACCGGCAGGAAATCCTGAATGCCGTTGGCGAACTCAGAAAGGAAAACGCGGGGAATTCGACCACGATCGCGTCTGAAATCCAGCAACAGTGAGCTGGCCAGCGGTGCCATGTATGCAAAAGTTACGACACGAAATGCCGGCAGTCAGCAGTCAGTGTTCGGTCGCCGGTCCCTGATGATCAGTGCTCAGTCGCTGACCCACCAACCCACCAACCCACCGACCGCCCCGCGTGCCAAGAAAGGTATCTTGCGGAGCGCCGCCGGGATCGGGTAGCCTAGGCACCCTCTGGCAAAGCCCAGGCTGACGGAACACCCCTACTGTGCGTCATACAGTTGCGTGCCGTTCGCGAAACAACGAACTGAGGAACCCCATGCGTCACATCCTGACCGGCTTTGGCTTTGGTCCCATTCAAGCCGGACTATTCATTAAGGAGGCCTTTGAGAGCGGTCGGTTCGACCGACTGGTGGTGGCCGAGGTCGACCGTGCCTTGGTGAACGCCGTGCGTCGCAATAAGAACAGCTACACCGTGAATGTGGCCGGTGACAGTGACACGAAGCAGGTCCGGATCGGTCCGGTAGAGCTAAAGGATCCCAGCGATGCGCAAGACCTCAGCGAACTTCGTCAATCGCTGGCCCTGTCGACAGAAGTGGTCACGGCCTTGCCCTCCGTGCAAGACTACGACAGGGGAAGCCCGACCGTGGCGGAAATGATTGCAGCGGGGCTACAGTCGAACCAGGTGGACGGAACCTACCTGTATGCGGCCGAGAATGACAATCGGGCGGCCGAAGAACTCGAGCGCTGCGTCCAGGTCTACGCGCGCCCAGGGGGACGCCCGGTTCGATATCTCAACACGGTGATCGGCAAAATGAGCCGCGTGGTGGACGATCCCGACGAAATCCGCGCCCTGGACTTGGCCCCAATTACGCCGGATCTGCCGCGGGCCCTGCTGGTGGAAGAGTTCAATCACATACTGGTGACACAGGCGGTATTGCCCGGTTTCGCTCCCGGGCTCGCGCTGTTCCAAGCGAAGGAGGACCTGTTGCCCTTCGAGGAGGCTAAGCTCTACGGGCACAACGCCGTGCACGCCCTGATGGCCTATCTGGGTCACCTGCGGGGATATGAACGGCTAACAGAGCTGGCCGGCGATGACACCCTCATGTCTCTGGCCGAGAATGCGTTTCTGCACGAATCGGGTGCAGCGCTGAGGCGGAAGTATGCCCATCTGGATGACCCCCTTTTTACAGAAGAAGGATTTCGTGCCTACGCCGAAGACTTGCTCAGGAGAATGACGAATCCCTTCCTGGCCGACCGGGTGGCGCGCGTCGTCAGGCATCCCCTGCGCAAGCTCCAGCCAAAGGACCGATTCTTCGGTACCATGGCCCTGGCCCTGGATCAGGATATTGAGCCGACGAACATATCTCTGGGTGCGGTCGCGGCGCTTCAATACCTACTTGCGCAGGACACCGGAGGGGAGATTCCGAGCGCGCTTCGTTGGCATCCCCGAACCTCTCTGGAACCTGATCGCTTAAAATCACTGCTCCAGTGGGTGTGGTCGGGCGAAACTTCCCGACATAGCGCTGCCTTCCTGTCCCATCTCCAACAGGCCTGGTCCGGCCTAGAGAAACTCCTGCTGTAATGATCTACAGGAACGTGCTCCTTTTCCGGGTCCTAAGGGCGTGCATGACAATGAGTCACCTAATTATCCGCTCAGATTTAGGTTGGCTTGGGTCGTGGTCGATTGAGCGAAACCGGAGGCGTAACTGCTCGGAGCCTGTCCCAAGCAAAGCCGAGGGATCTGACTTTCGCAATTGAGGAACGGCCCAAGACGACCTGAAGATGGGCCTGGTTCAATTCCGGGTTACACGACTCGACGTAGGAATCGTGCTCGTACTCGTAATCGGCTTTTCGGCGCTCTCGATTACGATTACGAGTACCGCTTCGCTGAGCACGAGCACGAAAACAGGCCAGACCGACTGCTACCCATATGCACACTTTTGTGAACCAGGCCATATTTCGGCCTGGTCAAAAATTGTTCTCGCATAGGTGCCTGTCCGTCAACTCTGTCCTCGTGGTCGTAATCAGCGCAGCGCCTGTCGTAATCGACACCCGTAATTACCCCGATTCACTGTTTGTATTACGATCACGACAACGATCGAGAATGTGACCCGGAAATGAAGCATCCCGAGATTGCGTGGTTTGGGAGACGAGGGGTCAGCCGCCCAGATGGAGGACACGGGTCCATTTCCACAGGTTCCGAGCGGACGGGATCAAGGGAAGGGAGTCAGTGAGAGTTGTTCCACGTGGAACATGCCGGGCCTGAACCCCTTGCGGCCATATGTTCCACGTGGAACAACTCTCCAATCACAACATTTTTTGCAGCTCTGTGCACCTGATCTTCTCCGGGACACCTGCAATAGATAGCACTTCTCATATATTTTGAAATCGTCTGGATATAGCTGAAGCGAATTATTGACGACGCTAAACTGTATTGCCTTAAATTCACAAATTTCGTATAATTCTATTCTTATATTAACATTCAAAACATACACATTCTGTACTCGTTGCGTGAAGCGGGATAGATCTCCATGGCGTCGTGTGTGCATGAGAGACTCTCCTTGATGCCCGAAAAAATGGTTTTGATACGCGTTTCTGTGTTGTTGATCATGTGTGCCGTACCCGCCTGGGCGGGAGAGCCCGTTCACATCCCGGACGCGGCACTCAAAGCCGCGGTGGAGGAGGAACTCTGGGTCCTGAATCCAACCGCCCGCGACATGCTTGCGTTGACCAGTCTCCAGTTACGCAGCAAGCCTATTAAGGATTTAACAGGTCTTGAATATGCAGTAAATCTAATCTCGCTCAAGAGTCGCTTCACAGAGCTGACCGACATCTCCCCTCTCGCGGGACTGACCGGGCTGAAAGCCCTGGATCTCTCCCAGAACACCATTGCGGACCTCTCTCCTCTGTCGCGTTTGACGAATCTTGTCAACTTGAACCTGCACGGCAACGACTTCAGCGACATTACTCCACTGGCAGGCCTGCACAATTTGGAAAGTTTGGTTTTGCTCAAGAACAGGGTTTCCGACATATCGGCACTTGCGGGGCTCACCAAGCTCGAACATCTGGACATTCAGCTAAACCACGGGATTACCGACATCTCGGCGCTGGCGAACATGACCGAGTTGACCAGGATCGGGCTGCATTACAATAGGATAAGCGATGTCGCCGCCCTGTCGGGACTCCCCAAGGTTCGCGAGATAAATCTTCGGGCCAACGAGGTCTCTGATATCTCCCCGCTGCTCGATCTGCCTAACCTCGCCGAACTCGATCTGCGTGACAACTCGTTGAACAATGCCGCCTACTGTTCTGACTTGTCGCGTCTCGAGCAGGAGCGTCCAGGCATCCGTGTCCAATACAGCCCCCGAAACACCCCACCCAACGCGGTCCAGGCGTCCGACGGGACCTATAACAGGGTCCGGATCACATGGTCGCCCGTCTGCAATGGCCCCCATTACACCAGTCACTATCCCGTTCTCCGCCAGAAGATCGGGGACTCGGGCCCCACAGTCATTAGCAACTGGTCA
>JADFMM010000289.1 GCA_022563885.1 Planctomycetota bacterium
CTTCCCAAGGATGGCCAGGTCATCGATATCAGGGGCAAGCATGTGTACCCCGGTCTGATCTCCTCGAACTCCACTCTCGGACTAGTTGAAATCAATGCGGTGCGGGCAACCCGTGACCTGGCCGAGCCGGGACCGTTCAACCCCAACGTCCGAGCCGAAGTCGCCGTCAACCCCGACAGCGAGTTGATACCGGTCACCCGGGCCAACGGCGTCTTGGTGGCCCATGTGACGCCCCTAACTGGCCAAGGCGGTTTGATCGCGGGATCCTCCGCGGTCATGGCGTTGGATGGCTGGACCAGAGAAGAGATGACCCTCAAGGCGCCGTGCGGCATCTTTATACGCTGGCCCAATCCGCCTAGAGAACCTGCTTTTCATCCTGGCAGTCGCGTCGTGTACAATGCAACCAAGCAAGAGGAGAGATACCAGGAGCAAGTTGATAAACTGAAAGGAGCCTTCGAGGACGCCCGGGCGTTTCAGGAGGCTCAAGCCAGTGGCGTCAAGGCGCTCGACGTCGACCTGCGTTGGGAAGCCTTGATTCCCGTGTTGAAGCGGGAACGCCCACTCTTTGTGATCGCCACGAGGATACGGCAGATCCGAGATGCCATCCATTGGGCTACCCAGGAAGACCTCAAGCTCATCTTGGTGGGTGGGGCGGATACCTGGCGAGCCGTGGATTTGTTGAAGAAACATGAGATCTCCGTGATCGTGTCTCAGGTGAATGCCTTACCGACCAGGCGCTGGGAATCCTACGACACGGCATTTCTCAATCCCCTCAAGCTTTACGAGGCAGGGATAGAATTCGCTATTGCCTATGGCGGGAGTGGACCGAACGAACGGAATCTGCCCTACGAGGCCGGCAAGGCCGTAGCCCATGGTCTGCCCCCAGCGGAAGCCCTAAAGGCAGTCACTCTCTATCCCGCGCGCATACTGGGCGTGGATGACCGCCTGGGCTCTCTGGAGGTCGGGAAGGATGCAACCTTGATAGTGACCACCGGTGACCCGCTTGACATCCGGACGCAGGTCGAAAGGGCCTACATCGAAGGACGCTCCGTGGACCTTTCCTCGCGTCATACCCAGCTCTACGAAAAATACCAAAAGAAGTACGAACGGTAACGGCCTGCCGCGTGCACCCCGGCCCGCGTTACAATTGCCCCAAGAGCTGATATAAGGCAATGATGGCCTGATCCACAAAGCGTTCTCCCGTCCCTGCCGCGGCAATCAACCCCCAGCTTGCCCCGTAGCCGCCTTCTGCCGCCGCCTGGATGGTGGGGAAATAGGAGTAGTATCCATTGCAGTAACCGACGAAGTAGGTGTGCTCAACAGGAGAACGTTGGGCGAGATCAATCTGGAAAGCGCCGAAGAATTCACCGGGGAAACCCACCCAGGCGAACGTTTTGCCCAGCATCAAGATCGAGAGCGACGCTTCCATCGCGTCTTCAGACTGGGAGATCTCCTTTATCTCTGCTTCGCTGTAGTAGGTGTTCAGCATCTTCGACAGGCGTTCGTCGTCCAAGGGATGGCGAAAGCCGAAGCGCACGCTTGCCTCTTGATAGCGAATGGTATAGTCATCCGCAGCCACCGGCTTGGATGCCTTGACGACCCCGACAATTGCTTTGGCCGCCTTCTCGGCTTCAGCCACCAATTGGGGGTAGGCGTCTCTGTCCTCTTGCAGCAGACCGGCCAGGTAGGGGTTGATCTCCCCGCAGGCGCCCTGCAAGAAGAGGCATTCGCCGCCGACGTGTTTCCCAACATACGAACAGATCACGCCCGGTATGTCCGCCGACACACCTAGGTTCTTACTGCCACCGATGACAGGGTGACAGGCGTAGTGCACCAGCGTCGCGATCGCTTGGTCAGACCTGTTGTTGATCTGCAAGACCTTGATGCGTTGATCGACGGGTTTGGTGCGTTCTCGCCGATGGTTTTGCCACAACATGGTGACAGAACCATCGTCGTTGACCACGCGTCGATCGTAGGTGATATCTACCTGTCCCTGTCCGCTCTTGAACACGGCCGGTTGCATGTTCGCTTTCGCGATCTCCATCGAACGGTAGATTTGAGCCGCCACACGTTCAATCCACTGAATGGGAGCATGAGTCGATCCCATATGAGGCGCGGCGTGTGTGTGGGTGGCGGCGAGAAGCAAGTGGTCGATGCCGAATTGCTCTCGTGCCCGCTTCCTGATGGTGTCGACCCAATGGCCCGGTGGCGTACGGCCCAGGTCGAGAGAGACGATCGCTGCCTTCGTCGTGCCGTCATCGAACACGATGGTGCGGCAATAGAGGGGATCGTAGACGGTCACGAATGGATCTTGTCTGGACGAGTATCCCCAGAGGGGCATGGGTTCCCGGGGCGTGATCTCTGTCTTGCCGACGCCCACCTGGATGGACGGATCGGCCCCGGCAGCGACGCCCGAAAGCAGTAGGGCAAGCGGTAAAAAACCGCATATTAACCGAGTGTGCATGGCAGCCTCCTGAGGCACGCTAACAATACCCTGCTGCCTTCGGTCGGCTGCGGCGGCCCTCTTGCGGCGTTGGCCTCCATCGACGATGCTCACATCGCCTGCTTCGGCCGCCTTGCAGAGGGCCGCTTCGCTCGGCCTCGGGCCTACGCGATGGTTTTGTTAGAGTGCCTTCGTCTCTATGTGGATAAGCGTATTGATCTTGGCCATCATGGTGGCTACACTGATGTATTAAGTCAACTTTTTTGTAGGGGCATGCCATGAAACGACATGATGCTTTCACCCTCATCGAACTCCTCGTCGTCATCGCCATCATTGCCGTCCTGATGGGGGTGCTCATGCCTTCGTTGCAGAAGGCCCGGCAACAGGCCCGCATGGTCTCCTGTAAGAACAATCTGCGGCAACTGGTCTTCGGGTTGGCATTGTACGCGGAGGACAATGACCAGAGGTTTCCCATCCATCCCACGACGTCGAATGGTCCGGAGGATTTCCACCGACCCTATGAACTGAACTGGGATCGGAACAATGTTGGCAGAGTGGATAACGTCAAAAAGGAGAACTATCACTTCGTGGGACGCTACCTGGGCCCCTATTTCAAGGACGTGGGCGTGTTCAACTGCACGCTGTCGGCGATTCGGGATGACACGCCGTGGCCCCCGGAGGGCATCTCCTCGTCCCTCCACGGCACTTATGGCGAATTCTACCGCACCGGCGAGTTCGCGCCTCTGCATGCGACCTATACCTTTCTATGGCGCTACAAGGCCAATCTCTTGGAGGGCGAGTCTAAATCCAACGGCGGTTTCTTCAGAGGCCCCCAACGCATGGACAGCAAGAACAAGTTGATCGTCCAGGATGCCTACTTCTTCCTGACCAGCAACAGGAACGTTCTATGGGACAGCCCGCAAACGAGTTGGTATTCTTCCCACCCCACCAGGGAGGGAATACGGTCATTCCCCTACTACATCGTCAAGGATCCGCAGGGCATGAGCAAGCTCACCGACGGTCCTCGACGTCCCCATGCCCAGTTGAACGGCGCCTATCTCGACGGCCATGTAGAGCAATTCAGTTCCAAGGACGCCATCGCCGCCCAGAACAAGAATGCCCGCATCTTCCTGGCGCCTAAGTTCAGATGAACGCCGCAGGCGAAACCCGGAAATGATCACTGAGCTTCTTGATATGGGCCTTGCTCAGATCCCTCTCTCCACTTAGCAGGCGTGTGCCCAAGGATCGGTCCCCAAGCAGCCTGCCCAGGTCGGAGGCGGTCATTTCATTTTCTTCCAGCAGAAACCTGAGATTGTCAAGAGGATCGTGGCTCGATGGCATCCGTCGGGCCTTGGCCTCGTAATCGCCGATGAGGGCGCATAGGGTTTTGAGATAGTCGTTCTGATCTCTGTTTCGCTTACGATGACGCATTAATACTCGCAGTACCTGCATGGCCTGACCGTAGGTTTCGCGGTTCTTGATTGGGCGCAGATCGTACAGGGACTCGATCAGGTCGTACCAGGTGTCCGGCACGGAATCCTGATGGATCGTTGTTGGTGTCATAATCTGCCTTTCCATCTATCTTTGCTGTATTCAGCGTGAGTCATCACCATGTCGACCACGACCAGGATCCCGGCATAGTCGACTTCCGTAATCAGGCGGTACTTGTTCCCCGCTACATTAAAGACCACATACCCGATGCCATCCTGAGTATACAAATCCGCGCTATGGAAGGTCTCTCTGACTTGGGCGAAGTTTGCCCATTCGGCGTTTTCCGTTAGGTCCTGCCAACGATCGAGGGGCCTGACCGCATCGCTAAGGAGTTGTGCAAAAATAAATCATTGGTTTTACGCTCAGATTTGCGTCAGATTCATTCGTGATCGATTGAGCGAAACCGGAAGCGTAGCGGTTCTACGTTGAGGATTTTGCGATTGAGGAACGGACGAAGATGGCGTGAAGATGAGATGGAAAACCGGTGAGTTATTTTTGCACGACGACTAAGCTTTGCTTTGAACTTATCCAGGACGATCTGGCCTGTTATGTCCATGGGTATAGATTACTCTGTCGTTGACATTTTGTCAACACCTCGTTGGATGATTTTCCCAAAGATACCAGTCCGGGGTCACGCTGAGATCGCCAAGGGCGCAGAGACCAGAATCGATTCTTGGTCACCATCAGGCTTATTTGCTATTGCAGTGTTTGACTCTAGAATGGAACTAAGGGCCGCTGTCAGTTGTCGGTGGGTCAATGACAAGAAGATGAGTCTATATCATCGTCCAGACACTGGCCCTAATCAGGCTCTGATCCCATGACCCCATTGGTGGGCGATTGGCGTCTCGACATCAGCTCCGAGCGGCGAGACTATGCCCAGAGACTTAGAGCACCTAACAAAACGCCTTTGCATTCAAGCGGCTTGCTTTCCGTCTCTACGGCGTCAGGCTGCATCGACCATCCTCAGATGGCCTGCTTCACCTTCCTTGGCAGACAGAAAACCGCTCGTTTTCGGTGCGACAATTCGTTTTGCTAGGCACTCTTGGCTCATATCCGACCTGAGCTGTTTGTACGGAACGCCGCCTGTCGAGAAACTCCAGTTGGAGGGTGACACCGTCAAGTTCAAGGTTACTTTGGAATTCGGTGGTCAGGAATTCGATATGGAATTTGAAGGCAAGCTGGCTGAGTCGCAGCTCACAGGCGGGTTTGAAACCTCAAGAGGCGTGCAGGAAGTGACGGGGACGAAGATGGTTGTTGGGTCCTAAGAGGAAAGAAGGAAAAAAAGGTGGAGTTCCCTCTCGCGGAGTTCGCCAAGGGGTGCAGAGGGTGAGATGGATTCATCGCGGCAGATGGGGCAAGACGCGCTAGGCTCTCGCGTTAGCGACTAGTCTTGAGCAGCAAGGGCTTGGTTGTTGAGGCTCGTTAACCAAGGAGCCAAATCTTCGGCCTTGATATAGGAGGAATCGATAGCTCCGGCAAGCTTTGGATTGGGAATCTGCAGCTTTTTTCGCTGTAGATCTCACTTCAGGCCAGGGAATGGTAGGAATACAACTCGAAAATCCAGGAGGATTCCTACCGCATTTGCAAGCTGGTTTGTAAGCGTCAGCTGGCTGGCTAAGGTGCACGTCTATCGGTCTACATTTTGCTTAAGGCTCCGTAATTTGGAACGTATCTTATCCAACGAGACGCCTTGGAGGTGGTGGGTTCCGGCCTCGGTGAGAGGAAGTCCTAATGGAGGGTCTTTATCCATGATGCCTGCCGCAGAATTTATGTCAGCTCTCTAGCGGACAGACGGCAACTCCGCTGCTCCCCATGCACTCATTCCACCGACGACGTTGTGCACTCTCTCGTATCCTTCACGCAACAAGAACGAAGCCGCAATCGAGCCTCGATATCCGGACCCGCAGACAACGACAACTGGGCGGTCCTTTGAGATTTCGGAGAAGCGTTCCTGAAGAAGCCCGCCGTGGATGTGGATAGCACCTTCAATGTGCCCGGCTTGCCATTCTCGCTCGGTGCGAACGTCAAGCACGGTCAACTCTTCATTACTCTGCATTCGACTGTGTAAATCCTTTGCTGAAATCGTTGAGAGAGTCTGTATGGGACAACCGTCGACTTCCCAGGCATCCATTCCACCTTCAAGATAGCCGCGAACATCGTCAAACCCAACACGAATGAGATGGGTCACGACCTCCGTCATTTCTGCAGGGTTCTCGAGCACAACGAGCGTGGGGCGGTCATAGGGCAGAACCCATCCCGCCCACGTGGGAAAATTTGAACCGAGGGGAATGTTGATGGCACCAGGAATGTGAGCCGCGGCAAACGCTCCCTTGGAACGAACATCCAAAATGAGGCAGTTCTCACACACGCGGTCATGAACCTCTTTAACACTCCAGCGTCGCTGTCCAGGAAGCTCGGTGCCCAAAACGGCGGGGCCCTCGCGGTTGACCTTTTTCATCCTCCGAAAATAGGGCGGAGCAATGGGCATCCCTTCAAGCAGCTTCGCAGTCCAGGTCTCTTCGTCGGCTTTCTGAAGCGAGACGTTGAACCGCCGTTCGTACCCGAATGATGAGGAGCTTCGAGAGCCGATTGCCTTTCCGCACAGGGAACCAGAACCATGACCGGGGAAAATCTCGGTGTAGTCTGGAAACGCTGGTAGTTTTTCGAACACGCTTTGATAGAGGCTGTGTGCCAATTCTTGCCGAGCCTCCTCGCCAAGCAGGTCTGGGCGTCCCACGTCGCCGACGAAAAGAAAATCCCCGGTGAGCAGCATCCACGGCGTGTCCTTGCTCCGCGTATCGTCAAAGATTGCCCATGAAACGTGCTCAGGAGTGTGCCCGGGGGTGTGAACTGCCTGGAGTCGAACCGCACCCAGAGACACTGCATCGCCGTCTTGCACCGCATGGTCCGCGTAGGATGGCGTCCATTCATCCCCACCCATAGCCGAGGCGTGAACCTGTGCTTCACCCCCGAGACGCTCTTTGAGCTCGCGGGAGCCGCTCACGAAATCAGCATGGACGTGGGTCTCGAGGATGTGCGTGATGTGAAGGCCTTCAGTCTTGGCCACATTCAGGTAGTAGTCCACGTCACGTGTTGGGTCCACGACCGCACACTGCTTCGTTCTTTCGTCTGCGACCATGTATGAGTAGATAGCCAACCCGGGAATGAATCGTTGTTTGAAGAACATATCTATAGCCTCCGTCAAATGAGCGTTTCTATCACGATAAACGCCGCTACTCCAACAATCGCAGCAGCAAACGACTTCTGGAGCCTTGGCCCAGAGAGCCAGCGGCTAAGCCACGTGCCAAGCCCCAAGCCGACGACCCCGCCTGCAATAAATAAAGCAGTGATGTCCAACGAGAGGGGCTTTCCGCCAAAGATGATTGACCCGACCCCGGCTGCACTCACCAGAGCAATCACAAACAGTGAGGTCGAAATCGCTCGGTGAATGCCCATGCTAGTAAAGAACATCAGGGCTGGCACAATTACGAAGCCCCCCCCCACACCGAAGAGGCCTGCAAGGAGCCCCGTAAGAAGCCCAACTCCCATGAAGAGC
>JADFMM010000290.1 GCA_022563885.1 Planctomycetota bacterium
TGCCTAAACTCGATGCCTGTCGGCAGCCGGTAGGCGCGACCGTCCTGTTCTGTGAGCCACTGCAGGTAGCGCCGGACATCGTAGCGATTGACATAGATGACAGGGTGGTCTTCCTTGCCCGCCGGGATCACGCCTTCCTTCCAGTGCAATGGCGCCGGATACTCGGTTGCCTCCACAAAAGCCAGGTACTCCGCATTGGTCACGGGATGGTCCAGCATCTCGAATGCCTCCACCCGCACGCGAGCCCCGTCGTATTCCGCACCCTTGATCAACACAAACCCGTCGGCCGCCTGCCCCAAGACGTTCGTCGACGCGACACATAGGGATCGGCAAGAAATAAATTGGACAATTTGGGGTCCAAGTGTGCCCCATATTGGGTCGCGCCCGAATGAGCGAAACCACAGGCGTAGCCGTTCTACGTCGCGGATCTCGCGATTGAGAAGCGATCAAAGATGGGGTGCAATTGGGCATTCAAAAGTCCAAGTTATTTCTTTCCGATCCCATAACATCAAAGTCACATAAAGTACTTTGGTGGCCATTTCGATACTTCGATAAATTGAATGACACGTTTATTCTATCTCGATGATCGCTTCGGTCCACTGCCGCAGTTCCCACGGACCCCATTCGACATCGGCCGTCAGCATGTAGGTGCCCGGCTTAACACTTGCGTTCACACGGAAGCTGTAGTCGACCTGCCCCTCACTCCGCGGTGGGATGGTGACATTTTGAGCCGGTCGATCCGTATGGAAGCCATCGGGCAGCCGCAACCGGATAGTGAATGTTCGAGAGTCTTGCGAATGGTTGAATACCTTCAAGCTGATTTGGGCTGTCCTCGGGGCGCTAATCTTTTGCCCATAGGGGTAAAAACGGACCCACCGTTCGTCGATGCCATAGTTCGGCTCATCCCAGGGCAATAACTCCCCGAGAAGTCCTTTTCGTTTTCGCAACGTCGCTGCCATATGGTCACGCTGTTGCTTAGAGAATCTGAAAGGCTGAACAACGTGCTGGTTTATGAGCAGTGTTTCAGACGGAATCTCTCCAAGCACCTTGAGGCAATAGAGGTAGCCGGTATCATCGTGCATCAGGTTGCGATTGAGCAGACAGTAATCGTCGATCCCGGAGGGCGTGAAGGAGTCGCCAATGAAAAAGATTTTGCCGCCATTGTCTTTCTCGACAAGCAGGGCGTCGTGATAGATCGTTTGGCCCGGGAAATCACGAAAGGTGAATGTGAAATCCTTCCACCGCATCTCGTGCCCCTCTGGCATGACCTTGATGTCTGGGATGGGATTACGTGTCATAGCCGGCAGACGATAGGCGCTCGGGTGTTTGAGGATGTCCACCAGAGGGCCGGTGGCATAGACCAGACATTCGAACTCTTTGGCGCAGGCAGTCACATAGTCCGTGTGGTCATCGTGGTAATGCGTAATGAATATGCCATCTAGCCCGGCCAGGGTACCCGCCTCTCTCAGCTTGATGAGTTCGTTGAGAATCCGTTGGCCACCGCAATCCACCAGAAAGCCGGAACCATCCTCCGAGAGGATCAGACGCGAGTTGGCAATAGGCAGGATCCATGCGGGCGGCTTGTCTTGTATCACCTCGGCCCAGGGCATCCAGCCAACCGTTGTATCTGGACCAAGCACTCGCTCGGCCAGGATGTCATACTGGTTCTTGAAGTACCAACGGCCCGCACTGATTGACAGGTAGTTCTCGTAGACTGTCCGCAGCCGGCGTATCAGCAAGTCGATCGCTTCACTCGGGTTTCTGATGACAGGCCCCCGCGCCGGCACCAAGACATCGGGCTTCTTGGCCGCGATGCTCTGCAGGCTAGCGATCAGGGGACCCATACGGCTGGCCCATCCATGGTATCCGCGGATCTTTGCTTCGGAGACGGCGTCCTGCAGGGAATAAAGATCGATGAGCTTCCCGTTACCGTAGATAATGTCGCCCACGAAGGCGTATCTGAGATCATCGATTTCAACAATGTATGAGACCGCATGACGCGTATAGCCGGGCGTTTCGACGACCTCGATGGAAACGTCCTGCCACTTGAAGCGCTCGCCGTCGCGGACAGTCTTCCCGACCTTTAGGGACTTGGTCAGCACCTTGGTTCCCTGTTGGGCATAATCATGAAATCGCTGACGCCTGAATTCATCCCAGAACCGGTCCACGTCAGCAAACATTGCACTGTCTGATGCGGGTATGACGGCTGTTGCCCCGCCTTCAACGAGTCTTCGTCCGGCCCAGACCACATCACGGCGGCTGTGCGTGAACAGGACCATTTCGGCGCTATCCATTTGTCCAGTTGGATCACCATAGACGACGAGCCTTCTCTCGTCTTTGTGGATGGTGACGCCGTTGACGGGCCCCTGGATCAGGGAGACGTGTCTACTGAGTGGCGTGGAGGCCAACTGGCCCAGCGACAGGTCCACGAAGGACAAGATCACCCAGAGAGGCGTTACCATGGCCATCAGACTTCTCATGACGTGGTCTCCAAAAATTCACATTTAGAGCCCCTAACAAAATGATCGTCGCACCGAGAACGAGCGATTCTGTTTCTGGCAAGGAAGACGAAGCAGGCCATCTGAGGACGGTCGATGGAGCCTGACGCCGTCCAGAAGCAGAATGAGCCGTTCGAATGCAGATTCATTTTGCGTAGGTGCTCTTAGGCGTTCCCGATCACCCCCGCAGCATAGCATGAAAGCTCGGTGCTGTAATCCTTTCCCTGGCTGGACCCAGGGCGATCGCATGTATATGCCGGATTCGTGTACTTTTCGGCAAAAACGCCACCGATGTAGGATTCCCAACGTCGAAGTAATCAGTAAACAGTCATCAGTGGTCTGTCTGTGCCAAAAACTGATTACTTTTCCACTGATTACTGATTACTACCGGTGAGATACGCGGGGAAGTCGCTGAAACAGAAGGGTTCATATCAGAGAAAGTTACTTGCGATCGCCCTGTGGCTGGACCAAAAAAATGACGCACGCCCACTCGTTTCACTCGTTCAAGGCGCCAGGACGCAAAGATCTTCTACTCGTTTTCTTCTTGGCGCCAGCGGCTTTTGCAGCGTCCATATCCTTTACATTTAGACCACCTCGTTTTAGAGTTCCTTTACCCGAAGCTTAGAGAATACGACTCCCACGACCGAAAGGAATAGTCTCATGCTCAGAACCCTTACTCTTCTGTGCCTATCCCTAGGAACCGCCCAAGCCAAAGCCGCACCCTCAGAAGCAAACATCCGCAACTTCGGGGCAATTGGCGATGGCAAGGCCGACGACACCGCAGCCATCCAAAAAGCCGTAGACTCCGGCCTAGGCGACATTCGCCTACCCAAAGGCGACTACCGCATCACCCAGTCGATCGTCATCGACCTGGACAAGCTCGGTTTCACCTCCATCCACGGCAATGGCGTGGCGACGATTATCATGGACGGCCCGGGCCCGGCCTTGAAATTCGTGGGAACACACTTCAAGTCCGCCGATCCCGAAGGATTTGAGGCAAAAGTCTGGCAACAGCAGCGTATGCCCCTGGTGGACGGGCTCGGCATCCTCGGCCGGCACCCCAAATCGGTAGGCATCGAGGCCGTGGGGACGATGCAGCTAACCATCACCCGCGTCCACATCCGCCAGGCCCTGCACGGCATCCATCTGCGGGAGAACAACCGCAACGTCATCATCTCCGACTGCCACATCTATGAGAACCGCGGCATCGGCATCTACTACGACGATGTCAACCTGCACCAGTCCAACATCACCGCATGCCATATCAGCTACAACCACGGCGGAGGCATCGTGTCACGGGCCGGCAACGTACGCAACATCCACATCACGGGCTGCGATATTGAGAGCAACATGAGCCCCGAAGCGCCTGCCACGGCCAACGTCCTCATCGACTGCAGCAACAGCCCCTACGGCACCGGCGAAGTGGCCATCACCGGCTGCACGATCCAGCACAACCACCTCTCACCCGATTCGGCCAATATCCGCATCCTCAGCCGCAGCAACAAGACGAATCCTTCCACCATCGTCCGGGAAGGCAACGTGACGATTACCGGCAATGTCCTCAGTGACGTGATGGTCAACATCCACCTGAAAGACTGTCGCAGCGTCGCCATCACCGGCAACACCCTCTGGAAGGGCTATCAACACAACCTCTTGATCGAGGGCTGTTCGAACGTCGTCGTCGGCCCCAACTGTTTCGACCGCAATCCCCGCTATGGTCCCCACGATGGCCCGGTCGCGCACAACAGCCTGATCGTCCGCAACAGCGAGGACTGTACCCTCACCGGTCTTCACATCAGCAACGCTCTCAACGCCCCGGCGGCCCTATTGATCGAGAACTGCCGCCGCATGAATATCACCAACTGCACCATCCTGGACTATGACAACGTAGGCCTGCTGCTGAAAAACCTCTCCCACAGTCGCGTCTCCGACTGCCTCATCCGCGACGATCGCCCGGATGCCAAGTCCACTCCCCTGAAAATCATCGGCGGCAAAGACAACATGATCATCGACAATGCCCTCGGACTTGGGAACAGTGACAACTGACGCGTGACGGGCCTCACTGATTACTGATTACTGATCACCGATAGCCTCTAGCACCAACCGTAGCGTCTCCGTATAGGCGGTCTGGGGATCGACGGTCCGCTTCCACGCGCTCCGATCCTGCTCCGCTGCCTTCACGTGGGACAGGACCGGCATTCCCGTGTTGCCGGAAGAATACTGATGGTCCCGTCCGCCCAGCTTCCATACCACCAGATCCTGCGAAGGAACCACATAGAGACAGTGATATCCCGAGCCCGCCTTCCAGAAGGCATCGGTAGGCAATTCCGGCACACCGCCGTCGCTGTTTACCTGGAACTGCAGGCTATAGGGATAATGAGGATTCCAGGGCGACTTCTGCCCGCAGTGGCGCACATACGCCGCCGGAACGACCTGCCGGTCGCCCCAACGCCCTTCATTCAGCAGCATATACCCGAATCGCAGCATGTCCGTGGCTCGCAGGGCAATGCCACCACCGCCCGGGGTGTGGGTGACTTCCACAGCATGCTTATAGGCAAAAGTCCAACGTCCCCAGCCCAGCGGCTCCGCCAGCCTCAGCCCAATGTAGTCCTGCATCTCCATGCCCGTCACGTGCCGCAGCATGATCGACACGTTGTGGATCGAGGCCGTGGCATAGGAATAGCCCCCTCCGGGGTCACACCATAAGGTCGCGGCGCTGTAGCGGGTGTCGCCGTTCTTGGTGTCACGCCGTCCCAGCGTAATATCGTCCACCAGCCCCTGCCACCCATCGGGGCCGACCGGGTCAATAGAGACCTCCTTGCCCTTCACGTAGCAGGGATTGTTACCCCGAATCCCGGCTGTAAAGGTCAGCATCTGCCCCAGCGTGACATCGGCCATGCGCGGGTCCGGCAGAGGAAAGGCCTGGGCGGGCAGATAGGTGGGTGTATAGACCTTCTGACCAAGCCCGGCAGGAAACAACTCCGGGCGTTCGCCCATGAGAATGCCCATGGCGACGCTGGTGAAGGGTTTGCCACAGGACCCAAGGTTGCACAGCGCATCGCGATGCCCTTTTCCGAAGTACCGTTCATAGACCATCCAACCCCGGCGAACCACCAGCAGTCCCCCATTCTTGGTGCCACTCTGGACGTACTCAAACGCCTCGTCTAACTTGCTCTTGAGCATTCCCGTCTCTGCTCGCAACACCCCCACGTCACTCAAGGTCCTCCAGCCTCCGGCCGCATCAGCGGGGGGAAAGTACTCACTACGTTTTTCCGCGGGAGTCACCTCCACGGTGACCCGGACCGTCGGCGAATCGCCTGCGCCGTCATTCACTTTCCAGCGGAAGGCATCTCTGCCCGAAAATCCCGGGGCGGGCGTGTAGGTCTTGTCATTGCCCTCACCGGTGAGTTGACCATGCGTCGGCCGGTCGACGATGACGATGGTATAGGGACCCGGACCGCCGTCAAGATCCTCGTAGGTAAGTTGAATGTAAACCGGCTGGTCCTGCTTCGTTTGTACCGATTGGTCCGAGACAGAAGGGGCCGCGTTGGCAGCCTTTTGGGCTGGCACATCGGGGCGAGGTACCCGCGCCTGTTGCACGGACGCCTCTTCCCCGACAGGGGCATCCAGATTTCTCACGTAGAGCGCCACCTCGTCGCCCATCTGTGCAGGCTTCCGCCAGACCGCATCGGCATCGACGGCCTGCACGTGGCCGCTCTGCATGGCGCTCCCAGCGACGCAGTCGAACCAGGTCAGCACATAGCGCCCCGCCGGCAAGTTCGCAATCCCCATCTTTCCCCCCTGGGGCGCGAGTGCGTAGGCGATGTAACTGTGATGGGGCGACGCCAGAAGGTAACGGGTCCCCGCCAGAGGGCGGTCGGTATCGGGCGCCATATCCTGAAACTCCGTCGCCTCGAAGAACGCCTGGATCTTGCGGCAGTCCGTCATGAAACCCGGTGGGGTATCGGCGATCTCGATGCCAAAACACATGACATAGGCGCCGCTCATGGCCGCGACCCAGCTTCGGTGCCGCGTGCCAGCACGCTCTCCCTGTCCCACCAGCTCATGGTGACGGGCATCCTCTGACATGTTCAGGTTGAAGCGGCTCCCGCTCTTCCGCCAGGCATCCAGCATCCATTCCCGAAAGGCAGGGATGGTCTCGACCTGATCCTTACGGGTCTGTATGGCGAACTGGTCGATGATGGGATCGTCGGCATGAAAGAAGACATTCCCGCCCAGTTGGTGACTGGCGATGACGTGGTCGTGGTCATCGGCTTCCGCAATGGCCTCGGCGATCTTGGAGGTGTGCCGCTGCCACTGAGGTCCAATTTCCTGTGCCTCCTCCATGACACACCAGATCAATGAACGGTGATGTTCGAAGCGGTTGACCAGGGCCGTGACGAAGGCCCGTTCGCCCGGATGCAGATTGCCCTCCTGGTCCAAGGGCCAGCCCAGGCGCTTGCCAATCTTGATGGCGTCATCGTAGATGAAGAAGTAGATGACAATGCCGTGCTTATCCATCAGCGTAAACCACTCCTCCCATTGATCGAGGAGGGCATGATTCAGCCCTTGAGCGGGGTCCTGGTGTATCCAGGGATTGTGCAACGCATCGGGATACGTTGTAGGCGACTGACGACTCTCCTTGGCGGAATCCCCCCCATGGGTGCGCACCGCCATGAGGTAAATACAATTCCCCCCATAGCGGGCGAGTTTCCCGATCAGCTCGGCCTGATCGCCATCGCGCGTGCCATCGGCCAGCCGCCGACCACGATAGAGAAACCCCTCCGGCCCCCCAGGCCCCGAGAGAAAAAAGGGATCGAGTCGGCCATCTCTATTGTCATCGCGGTTGTAGACCAACCAAGCAGGATTGGCTGGATTGACAATGACCTGCCCCGGCAGGTGCGCCGCTTGGGCCATGAGAGCAGCCCTTTCAAGGTGTCCAATTTTCAAGTTAA
>JADFMM010000291.1 GCA_022563885.1 Planctomycetota bacterium
TCTCCATCATCAAGAAAGGTATTGCCGTTGTTTTCATCCTGATCTATGTGTTCCCACATTTCATTCTGGTGCAGCCAAATGGGATCAGCGTTTCTGAGGACGAATTCTTCTGCTGGAACGCCATCAATCGTGGGAGGACGCTTGACACGTTTCTGCTTGCCATTCATGAAGACTGTCATGTATTCATCTCGCCGCCTCTTCCTTTGCGGCTTTCTGCTCAGGTGTGAGTTTCTTCTTGTTTCTTGTCATCTTATTTGCTGCGGTGATAACGCTGCCGCTGATGAGACCCGAGCTTGCGAGAGGTCTCAATCGAGCGGCTTGTTATCGGGTATCCCTGGTTCATGCCTCTTAAACATCAAAAGTAACTCGCAAGGAGCGATGCAGATGGGAAGGATAAGTACAAACTGCCAACCATAGCCTAATCCCATTCTAAGTAATTCATGAATCATTGAAAACAGAGCAAGATAAGACAAGAGCAAAGATATTGCTCTAGCTTTGCTGTTTTGCCTATCTATGTGATTGATGATTATAAGTATTACATATCCAATGATTGTAGATGAATATATGAACTGTGACGCATCTGTGCTAAAACTGAATTTAAAGAACTGAATACCATAGCTCATGCTTGTTCTACCGGCAGAGCTCCAATAAGAAAAATGGCAAAGGCTGGTTAGTAGGCCAATGACTCTGAATACTACCATTATGATTACTTTCGGCCCATGGTTGATATTGTAATACTTAGCTTAATCCGATAACAAGAGATTATATGGTTTTCTCGATATCACTCGGGATGAGCTATAGTTTTCCTTCTGCATTTCGCCCACATTGCGTACTCCCAAGGTCCCTCTAACTCGATAACACCACATACCCGATGTTATCAGGAAAAGGCGATAACACCGGATGGAGGCTTTTTGCCTCGGTCTTACCTCAAAAGGGGGGTTGTCTGCCCACATAGTAGTCAAGGTGGGCTGGGCTGTCAATCCGTCGGGGGACGCAAGAGGGCAATTGCATGTAGATTCAGGGAGGGCGTTGTGCTCATTTTAGTGTACCGGCGGTGGCTAACGATAGTAGTGATCAGTAGGCCAGTAATCAGGTCGAAACACCCCAAACTGATTACTGATTACCGATTACTGTCTACTGACCAATTCAGCCTTGACCTTATGAAAGGCATCCAGGGCAAAATCCAAATCCTCCCGCGTGTGCACCGCAGAAACCTGCACACGAATTCTGGCCTTGCCGCGGGGAACCACCGGGTAGGAAAAGGCCGTGACATATACGCCCCGCGCCAGGAGGGCCTCCGCCATCTTGCCCGCCAACACCGCATCGCCCAACATAATGGGGACGATGGGGTGCTCTCCAGGTGTCACATCAAATCCTCGTTCGGTAATGCCCTGCCTGAAATATCGGGTATTCTCTTCGAGCCGATCGCGCAGGGCGGTCGATTGGGACAAGAGGTCAAGAACGGCCATCGAGGCCGCCGCAATGGGCGGAGCCAGGGTGTTGGAGAAAAGGTAGGGCCTGCTGCGCTGGCGGAGGATTTCGACGATCTCGCGGCGACCGCTGGTGTAGCCGCCGCTGGCCCCGCCCAAGGCCTTGCCCAAGGTTCCGGTGATGATGTCGATGCGGTCGGTCACCCCATGATACTCCGGGGTCCCACGGCCACGGGCTCCCATGAAGCCGACGGCGTGCGAGTCGTCGACCATCACCAGAGCGTCGTACCGTTCCGCAAGGTCCGCAATGCCGGGTAGGTTGGCGATGATGCCGTCCATGGAGAAGACACCGTCCGTGGCGATGAGACGAAAGCGTGCGCCGCCGGCGTCCCGCAGTTTGTCCTCGAGATCGCCCATGTCGTTATTCTGGTAGCGAAAACGGCTGGCTTTGCACAGGCGCACGCCGTCGATGATGCTGGCGTGATTCAATGCGTCGGACATAATGGCGTCGTCCGGTCCGAGTAAAGTCTCGAACAGCCCGGTGTTGGCGTCGAAGCAGGAAGAATAGAGAATCGTGTCTTGCGTGCCCAGAAAATCGCTGATTTTCCCTTCCAGTTGTTTATGGAGTTCCTGAGTCCCGCAGATAAACCGGACCGAGGCCATGCCGTATCCCCAGCGATCCAGGGCGTCATGTGCGGCGCTGATCACCGCCGGGTGGCCTGCCAGTCCCAGGTAGTTGTTCGCGCACATGTTCAAGACGGGATCTTGGTTCATGACGCCGACGCGGGCATTTTGCGGCGTGGTGATGAGACGCTCCTCTTTGTAGAGACCCGCGGCGCGGATTTGTGCTATTTCAGCAGTCAGATGGTCTTGGAGGGCGCCTAGCATGCGATCAGTCCTCTTCTTTCCATGTCAGGATGACTTTCCCGGAATTCCCGGAGATCATCGCCTCGAATCCCGCCTCAAATTCGGTATAAAGGAGGCGATGGGTGATAACGGGTTCGATATCCAGGCCACTCTGCAGCATGGCGGTCATCTGATACCAGGTCTCGTACATTTCTCGACCGTAGATCCCCTTGATGGTGAGCATGTTGAAAATGACCTGGTTCCAATCGGTGGCGAATTCCTCCTCGGGAATGCCGAGCATGGCGATCTTGCCGCCGTGGCACATGTTCTCGATCATCTCGCGGAATGCGTCCGGGTTGCCGGACATCTCCAGCCCCACATCAAATCCTTCTTTCATGCCCAATTCTTTCTGGATCTCCGGGAGGCGTTTTTCCCGAACATCCACAGCGAGGGTGGGATGCATCTTCTCCGCGAGTTTCAGACGTTTCGGGTTGACGTCCGTAATCACCACGTAGCGGGCACCCGCGTGGCGGACAACGGCCGCCGCCATGATGCCGATGGGCCCCGCGCCCGTGATGAGGACATCCTCGCCGAGTACGGGAAATGAAAGCCCGGTGTGGACGGCGTTGCCGAGGGGGTCGAAGAGGGCTTGCACGTCCCTTGAAATTCCGGGGGCATGCTGCCAGACGTTGGTCATGGGCAAGACCAGGTATTCGGCGAAGGCCCCGGGGCGGTTGACGCCAATACCGGCCGTATCCATGCAGAGATGTCGCCGGCCGGCCATGCAGTTCCGGCAGCGGCCGCAAACCACGTGGCCCTCGCCGCTGACAATATCGCCGACCTCAAAGTCTTTGACATTTGCGCCGTGATCCACGATCCGTCCCACGAATTCGTGTCCGACCACCATGGGCACTGGCACGGTTTTTTGTGCCCACGCATCCCAGGTGTAAATGTGAACATCCGTACCGCAGATACCTGTGCGGAGCACTTCGATGAGCACTTCGTTGATGCCAAACTTGGGGACGGGGACCTCTTCGAGCCATAGGCCGAGGCCGGCCTTCTTCTTTACCAGGGCTTGCATCGTTTTCATAAGATTGAACCTTGCGAGAGTAGGGAATGCGATTGATATTGTCAACAAAATCAATACAATCAGGTTCGGGGAGAAACAGAAGCAACGTGTTTTTCCCATCGGATGAGGCAATGGGTGCAATAACCTCAACTTGAGTACCGGTACAGCGCTATAGCGTTTTGGCAGCAGTACCCACATATCTAACTTTTTGTCAAGAGGTGCGTATGTGTCGCGTAAGATTCAGTTCGATCGTCGTCCCCGTGGTACTATGCCTTTCGGCAAATCCGTTACTGGCCTGGAACCTGGGTCAGTGGAAGGAAAGTGTTCACGCCCTCGAGGACCCGGCCCTCATGACACTTGAACAGGTGGCTAAGGGATCATTCATCTCGACGAAGAGGAGTTCTTTGGGAACCTGGCGCGAAACCGGCGCAAGCTGTCTACTTTTTTCTGACTCCGAAACCGTCGAGGGCGGCAAAGACCTGCTCGACTGGAATCCTGAAACCGACGAAAAACGCGTCATTCTCACCGCCGACAAGTTGATTCCGGAAGGCTCTGAAAAGCCTCTGTCTTTCAGAAACCCGGTTTGGTCCACTGACCGCCAAAAACTCCTGCTCTACACCAACACCCAACGCGTTTGGCGTGTTCATAGTCGTGGGGACTACTGGGTACTGAATTTAAAGACCCACAAACTGCAACAGCTCGGTGCGAAGTTTGAACCTTCCACACTGATGTTTGCCAAGTTTTCTCCGGATTCAACGCGAGTGGCCTATGTTCACGATAACAACGTTTATGTTGAAAACCTCAAGAGGGGTAAGATTAAACAGCTTACAAAACGCGACAAATCCTCGATTATCAACGGAACGGTTGATTGGGCTTATGAAGAAGAATTTGGGATTCGAGACGGCTTCAAGTGGAGCCCGAATGGCAAGAGGATTGCCTACTTTCAGTTCGATACCGAAGGCGTTGGTTCGTTCCACATCGTCAACTACCTCGCGGGCAACTACTCGCAGGTCATTGACCCTGCCCTACCCCAAGGTGGGCACCACAAACTCGGCGGTCCGTGTCGGCGTCGTCCGTACCAAGAGCGGAAAAACAGAATGGTTGGATGATCTGCCGGGCGATCCTCGTCAGCATTACATTCCGCGTTTTTACTGGGGAGGCAATTCCAAATCGCTTGTGCTGCAACGGATGAACCGTTTGCAGAACACCAATACCCTGTGGATGGCTAACCTGAAAAAGAACACACTCAAGCCCTTCTTCGTCCACTTTGATCAGTATCTATGGGGAACCTATGGGCCAACGTATCAGAGATGCGTGGGGCCGTAACAAGTGGCACCAGTACTTGGCACAGCAGGGCTATCTCGTGGTCTCCATTGAGAACCGAGGTACCAATCTACCTCTGGGACGGGCCTGGCGTCACCATATCTACCGAAAAATCGGCATCCTGGCCTCGCAGGATCAGGCCGCGGCCCTATGCAAACTCAAAGAACGTTTCCCGTTTATCGATGGCGATCGCGTGGCAGTGACCGGGTATAGCGGTGGCGGCTCAATGAGTCTGAACCTGCTGTTCCGTTATCCGGATCTGTACCATACTGCCATGGCCGGTGGCTTTATCAGCGACCAACGACTCTACGACAGCATCTACCAGGAACGCTTCATGGGCCTACCGGATGACAATGCCGACAACTACCGCGACGGCTCTCCCGTGACGCATGTCAAAAACCTCCAAGGCAACCTCTTGATCTATCACGGCACTCAGGACGATAACTGCCACTATCAGAGCTTCGAAAACCTGGTCAATGAGCTGATCAAGCACAATAAAATGTTTACAGCAGTGCCATATACCGGAGGAACGCACAGTATTGGCCTGGCCGGCGAGGGTAAAGGAAGTCTTCACAATCTGACCCTAAAAACATGGTACCTGATGAACCATGTTAAACCAGGACCGTTGCCTCAGTCATCAGAGACGCGATGTGAAACGTCAGATCGACCCGCCCCGGTCAACAGCAGTCAACGGGACTGAGAATAGAATTAGCGTGGCCCAGACGGCAGGTGTTCAATGAGATACCGCGTCATGAGCATCCGCACGTGCAGCGCCGTGCCCTGGCCTTCGCGGAGCCCATGGTTGCGATGGGGATACGCCATGTAGTCAAACTGCTTGCCCAGTTCGATGAGGCGATCCACCAACCCTTCGGTTATCTGGACATGGGTGTTGGTTTCGCCCGTGCCGTGGATGATCAGGAGGTCTCCTTTCAGGCCTTCGGCGAAGTTGATTGGGGCGGACCGGCGGTATCCCTCCGGATTCACCTCGCGGGTCCGCATGAAGATCTCCTGGAACCAGGCATTGTAGAGATGGGGCTGCGGCTTGGCCGCAACGGCGATCCCTACGTGATAGACATCTGGCTTGCGGAACATCGCATTGAGGGTGTTCGAGCCACCACCGCTCCAACCCCAGATACCGACCCGGGACAAGTCCACGTACGACCGGGTGCGGCCCAGCTCCTTCAGACCCGCCGCCTGCTGCTCGGTGGAGAGTGGACCGAGGCTGCCGAACACCGACCGCCGCCACGCGGCCCCCTTCGGCGCCGGTGTGCCCCCGTTGTCGATGGAGACCACCAGATAGCCGAGTTCGGCGATCACGCGATGGTAGTCGGCGTGGCTGCGTCCCCAAGCGTCCAACACGGTCTGTGCGTGCGGCTCTCCATACACGTACACGAAAACGGGATATTCTCGTGAAGGGTCGAAGTCACCGGGTTTGATCATCCACGCGTCCATAACGACCCCGCCACCGATGTCGAGCTGGAAGAACTCGGTTGGCTGAGTGATCAGCGACTCCATCTTGTGACGCAGGTCTTTATTGTCTTCGAGCAGGCGCACGACCCGGTGCTCGGGCAGTTGTACGAGTTCGGTGACAGGGGGAGTGTCGAAGGTGGAGTAGGTATGGAACGCCCACTTGGTGTCGGGGGAGAAGTCGTAGTCGTGGGTGCCGGGCTGGTCCATGGGGGTGACCCGTTCGGGCGCTCCGGTTCCGTCCAGACGCACGCGGTAGAGATACTTCTGGGTGGCATTGTCAGGGGACGCGTAGAAGTAAAACCAGCCTCCCGCTTCGTCCACCTCGGCGCGTTCGATGATGTCGCTCTCGCCCGGCGTCAGGAGGGCCTGCTCCTCACCGTCGCGCGAGTAGACATAGGCGTGCCGCCAACCGTCCTTCTCGCTGAGCACGACGAACGCGCGGCCGTCGCGGATCCACTCCAGCCCGGCATTTTTACGGTAGCTCGCGACGACCCAGGCGGGATCGGATTCGTGGTAGATGCGGGTGATCGCACCGCTGCGCACGTCGGCGATGAGAAACTCACGCTCGTCCCGGAATCGGCTCAACTTTTCCACCAGCAGCTCATCTGAGTTTCCGGCCCAACTGACCTGGCCCAGATAGAAACCTTCTGCGGGTATGGGGATGGAGAGCCAGCGTGTCTCGCTTCCCTGGGCATCCACAACGCCGATACGCAGTGTCGCTATGGTCCCGCCCACCCTGGCGAATCGGACCTCTTTTACTTCCGGATAACTCGGGTCGCCCGGGACAAGCATCGACCTTAACTTTACCTGGGAGACGTCCGATTGCACGAAGGCGATCCGCTTGCCATCGGGGCTCCAAACGGCTCGGCTGTTCGAAACCGAACTACCGACCGCGTTCTTCGTGAGGGAAATCGTCCGGTCGCCGCGCAGATCGCGCACGTGGAGGTTCCCCTGGTCCAAGTAGAGGAGGCGCCGGCCGTCGGGGGAAATGTTGCCGGACCTGCCGGTCTCCTCTTTCTGAGGTGAGTCCAGCACCGTGCGTTTACCGCTGGCGACGTCATAACGTACCAGCACCCGTTCCTCCGATTCGGGAACCGGCTCCAGAATTGTGTAGCCCGAACTATCCGGGAGCCAGTCTGCACGAAATCTCTTGGCGCGGAACTCCCCTCCCTCGTAGATCGCACGCAGTCGCGACTCGGCATCCTTGAGAATCGGGTCTTTGGAGTCCTGACCCCAAATGTTTGGCATGGCGACGATGCCGCCAATACAGACAAGAATGAAACTAGCAACAATCACAT
>JADFMM010000292.1 GCA_022563885.1 Planctomycetota bacterium
CTACCAGCCTGCTGGCTATGCTTTGACTGGGTGGGGCTCGCACCCACAGGACAGCTCATCAAAGTTTCAGTCTACATCCTCGACCTCCTCTCCGACCGGCATTGCCTGGTCGCTTCCACCAACGCCGGGGGACGGCCTCTTTGGGCCTGGGCAATACGGGCCGAGTAGCGTCCGTAGGCTGCTTCAGATTGACCCGGAAACCGCCACTGTCTTGACGGTTGGTGCCCCACACGGACAGGTCTAGGGCCCAAGTCGCTGAGTGATCATAGACCGTCCTCAGGGTCTCGTATCGGGTCGCTGCGCGGCGCCCTTGGAGTCCGTCACGGGCTATGACCCGCCGCTTCGTCGACCGGTGACCCACTGTGTCAGGAACTGCCTGCGCCCTACATTGTCCGGTCCCCGGTCGATTCCAGTCTCCTCGCGCCTGGCAAGGTACGAAATCTCTCGCAGGCTACTCTCGAAGGCCGTGGCCGGCATCACGCTCTGCGCCGTGCTGGGCGCCGGCTGCGGCGCCCCACCCCCGCCTACGCTCGGCGTGGACGACGGCGAGCTGGCGCCATGCCCCGCCTCGCCCAACTGCGTTCACACTGGTCACCGACATCCGGACGGCACGCAGCCGCTCTATCTGGGGGCGGAGGGCGAGAGCAGCTGGGCCGGTGTTCGGACCGTCGTGGAGGCGATGCCGCGTCTGACGGTTGTCTCGGTGTCCGGGCGGTACCTCCATGCCGAGGAGCGCAGTCGGCTCTTCCGCTTCATCGACGACATGGAGCTACTCCTGGCGGAGGACCGCGAGCTCGTCGTCCGGTCTGCCTCGCGGTTGGGCCGTGGGGATCTGGGCGTGAACGGGCGTCGCGTGGAGCGGTTGCGCGCGGCGCTCGCTGAAGCTGGGCTGCTGGCACCCTCGTCACCCCCCGGCGGCGGATAGCGTCACCCGGTCGCCGAAGTCCCCGACTCGCAGTAACGTGTTCGGACTCGTGTCCCGAAACCCGATTCCGCGCTGACTCGAATGCTGAAGCCCCGTTGGACCGCGGCCGCCGTCATTGCACTCTCCGTCCTCTCCACGCCGGCAGCCTCGCAGGAACCGGTGCATCGAGACGTAGTCGACCGCATCCGCGCCGAGAGCTTCGAAAGCTCCCGCATCATGGAGTACGCCGGCTACCTCACGGACGTGATCGGCCCTCGCCTCACCGGATCGCCAAACATCCGCGAGGCGCAGCGGTGGGTCATGAGTCGTATGGCGGAGATCGGCCTAAGCAACATCCAACTGGAGCCATGGGGAGACCAGACGGTCGGCTGGGAGCTCCAGCGCGTGTCCGTGCACATGCTGGAGCCGGACTACCAGATGGTCATCGCGTATCCGCTCGCGCTGACACCCGGCACTGGCGGTCCGGTCGTCACCGAGGCCGTCATCGCCGACATCGCCTCGCCGGAGGATCTGGATCGGTTCCGGGGCCGGCTGCGCGGCAAGATCGTGCTGGCCACACCGGAGATGCCGACGAGCCCGCGCTTCGTTCAGGACGCGTTCCGCCACAACGAGGAGTCGCTTGGCGTCTTCGAGACCGAAGGGCGGGACCTGCTCATCCAGCGGCATGCGCGGGGGCAGCCCGACCAGAGCACCTTCCGGCCTCAGGGGATCTCCGAGCTCGAGGTCGAGCAGTTCTTCAAGGCCGAGGGTGTCGTGGCGGTGCTGAAGGCGAGCATTGGCGGTGACGGTACTGTCGCCGTGTCCGGACGCGCCGGTAGCCGTGAGGACCGCACGCGCGCGGGGGTCGAGAGCGCCCTGCCGACGCTGGCGCTGGCGACCGAGCACTACAACCGCATCTACCGGATCCTCGGGCGCGGGCTGCCCGTGACGATGGAGGTCGACGTGCGGATCCGGATGAATGAGAGCGACATGCAGGGATACAACGTCATCGCCGAGATTCCCGGCGGGGACCTGGCTCATGAGGTCGTGGCGATTGGCGCGCACTTGGACTCGTGGCACTCGGGGACGGGGGCGACCGACAACGCGAGTGGTGTTTCAGTGATGCTCGAGGCGATGCGCATTCTGCGGGCGATCGATGCCCGGCCACGGCGTACCATCCGGATCCTGCTTTGGAGCCACGAGGAGGGCGGGCTCAGGGGCTCGCGCGGATACGTGCGCAATCATTTCGGGAACCCGGAAGCGGGTACCACGCCTGCACACGACGACTTCTCAGTCTACTTCAACATGGACAACGGCACGGGCCAAGTTCGGGGCGTGCATCTGCAGGGCCATCAGCAAGTCGCGCCCATCTTCGAGGCGTGGATGAGCCCGTTCGACGACCTCGGGGTCCAGACGCTGTCACAGTTCAGCAATACCGGCACCGACCACCTGTCGTTCAACGAAGCGGGCCTACCTGGATTCCAATTCCTCCAGGACCGCATCGACTACAGGGCGCGTACACACCATTTCAACATGGACACGTACGACCAGCTGCTGCCGCGGGACCTCATGATCAACGCCGCGGTCGTGGCGAGTTTTGCGTACCACGCTGCCATGAGGGACGAGTTGATGCCGCGGAAGCCTGCGAATGAGTAGTGGCGGCAAGTTGGCCGGCTGGCGTCCAATGGACAGCTTGTCTTACCCTAGCCCTCATGTCTCCCCCTTCCAGTTTGGAGCACGGTATGCGTAACCGGATTTGGTGTCTTGTCGTGTCGTCCGGCGCGGCAGCTTTCCTCCTCGCCTGCGATCAAAGTCCGGCTCCTGATCGTCTCACGGAGTTAGCCGCGTCACACTTGCCTACCATCGAGGGTGAGATCGTCCTGCCCGGACTGAGCTCCCAAGTCGAAGTACTGCGTGACCCTTGGGGTGTGCCTCACATTTTTGCGGACAACCTAGACGACCTCTTTTTTGCCCAGGGTTTTGTTCAGGCTCAGGACCGACTCTGGCAGATGGATATGTATCGACGTGCCGGACAGGGACGGCTCGCGGAAATCCTTGGACCCGACTATGTGAGACACGATCAGGTCGCTCGTCTCATGGGGTACCGTGGTCCGTGGACTGACGAAGAGTTCGGGAGTTATCACCCGGAGGGTCGGCAAATTCTCGAAGCGTTCGCCCGAGGTGTAAACGCGTACATAGAGTCGGCAGCGGATCGGCTTCCCGTTGAGTACACGCTCACGGGCATCACACCCCTGCCGTGGACGCCGCAGGCATCCCTGTTGCGAATGCAGACGGCGATGCCTATCGGGAACGGACGGAGTGAACTCCGACTGGCTCGGCAGGTCGCCGAACTCGGAACGGAGGAGGCGAACCGCAGAGCTCGTCCTAACCCCTTCCGAGAGCTTTCCGTCCCGAACGGGGTTGACCTCTCCCTGATCGGTGAAGAGGTAGCGGAGGGTTTGGCTGGGTTTCAGGGAGGCGCACCTCGCCCGGAACTCCTCGAGCCGGCGCTGTGGGCAAATATAAGTTTCACCGAGAATCTCGGCGTCCGAGAGACCTCACCGGGGAGTAACAACTGGGTCGCCGGTCCAGGGCTCAACACCTCTGGGCAAGTTATTCTGGCGAATGATCCTCACAGAGGGGTGGCCAATCCGTCCCTACGTTATGTCGTTCATCTCGACGCTCCGGGGTGGACGGCGATCGGCGCCACCGAACCCGTGCTGCCAGGGGTTGCTATCGGCCACAACGGCCGGGTGGCGTGGGGACTCACCATCGTCGGTACGGACCAGTCGGATGTGTACGTCGAAGAGGTGAATCCTGAGAATCCTCGTGAGGTGAAATGGAACGGGAATTGGGAGCCTGTCGAGGTCGTCACCGATACCATCATGGTGAAGGGCCAGGATCCAGTAGTGGTGGAGCTAGAGTACACGAGACACGGACCCATCTTTCATCGTGACGAAGCCAACAACCTTGCATACGCACTTCGCTCCACAATGCACGAGCCAGGAAGTACTGTCAATGACTATCTGAGTAAGGTGGGTGGGATTACCAAAGAGGCAGACAAAAAACAGATAAGCGTGATCAGGGCGGACGGATCTGTGATTAGCAAGTCCCAGAAGAAGAGAAACAGGATTGCCTGGGATAACGAAAACAAATGGTGGCACGCAGACAGCTTCATGGATACTAGGCTGTATCCCGGTGACACCATAGTCGTCCCAAGAAAACTGGATCGAGTCCCCTGGCTCAGGACCACCAGCACTCTCACTCAGATCCTGTTCCAAACAGCTATTGCTGCGGGTGTGGTTTTGGCCCTGTAAGGACTGTGGAGGAGACATTTGCGCAAACACATAAACCGGAAGCGCAGCGCAAAACGAACACCGAACCACGAACCACGAACAACGAACAACGAACCACGAACCACGAACAACGAACCACGAACACCGAACCACGAAAAACGAGTGAAGCGACTGCCCGAACCGGCGATGAACGCAGCGTCTCACCTAAAACATAAAACAACTTTTCCACTATGACCCGAGAAGATACAATAAAAAAGCTTATCCAGCAGGAGATCATGAAAGTTTCATCTGAGCTACGGGGATACCGTATTGTTCTGTTTGGCTCCAGGGCGGCAGGAAACGCGCGTGAACGTTCGGATTTTGACATTGGCATCATTGGCGACGAGCCTGTTTCTTTACAGACGTTTTACCGGATAGATGATTTGCTTGAAAACATTGAAACCTTATATAAAATCGATTTTGTTGATTTGAATAGGGCTGTCCCTTCCTTAAAGGCAGAAGCGTTGAAAGCAATGGAGCCTTTGTTTGATGGATAATAGGAAAGTCCTGGAGGATTTTGAAAAGGCATTGGGAAATTTAACGGATGCTCTCTCGACCCCCACTGAAACTGATTTGGAAAAAGCGGGGTGCATCCAGTACTTCGAGTTCTGCTTTGAACTGGCATGGAAAAGTGCCCAGGCCGTTGCCCGAGACCTCGGCTTTACAGACTGCAATTCCCCTAAAGCCTGTTTGAAACAGGCGTTTTCACAACATTGGCTGAACGATGAAGTGTTGTGGTTGGAAATGCTCTCAGACAGAAATCGAATGGCCCACACATACAATGCTGCAGATGCCATGAAAGTTTATGAGTCACTCAATAAGTACTTACCTGTATTTGACTATCTGCTAAAATCTCTAAAAGCCGAATCGGGCAAATGGGCGTAGCGAGATGGATGATACAATCAAACTGCCGGTCCCTTAAGGTAGATGACCGCAGAAGTGCCGGAAGTGGTCAGGCAGTGATTTCTAAAGCAAGATGTGAGAAGCTTGACGACTACCGAGCTTTTCGGCATGTGCCGGGAAATATGTACACATTCAGTTTGGATCCAGCCAAGACGAAACATCTGGTTGTCGGCTAACACTTAAAACCGAAGCGCAGCGCCTTACCACTAAGCGAAGCGCAAATGCCACCAACAGACAATGAAAAATATTTGAATATCGTCAGGGAAATAGTTCTATCTATTGTGAACACCGAAAAGGTAATGGTATTTCTATTTGGTTCAAGAGTATCATCACGTTATTGCGAAAATGTTGACGCCGATGAAAAGGTCAACTGAATGGGTCTGACCAAGAAAGAAATGGCGGTCGTGGATGGCTTCAAGACCAGGATTCGCCAGGCGTATCCGGGGGGTATAACAAGAATAATCGTGTTCGGCTCTAAGGCGAGAGGCGATGACAAACCAGACTCGGACATAGACATACTTGTTGTGACTGAGGCTGATGACTGGCGTCAGGGAGACGAAATACGGCTAACCGGCTATGCCTTGGACCAGGACATTGGATACAAGCTTTCTATACAAGTCATTTCCAGATCCCATTATGAATACCTCAAGAACAATGGCTTCCAGTTCATCAGAAACTGCGAAACAGAGGGAAAAGTGGTGTGAGTGCTGGAACCGAAGAAATTCGCCTTGAAATGGCGAGAGCCGCGAAAAGTCTTCGAGCGGCGAGGACGCTCTGCAATGAACAGTTGTACGAGGATGCAATTTCTCGCACGTACTATGCCGTACTGCATGCAGCCAAAGCTGCACTGCTGACCGTGGGCTGCCAGGTGGACTCCCATGGAGCTGCCAAGGCTGTTTGGGAAACACCTCGTAAAAGAGGGCATCATAGATGAAGCCTATTCGGGAATACTGAGAAAGGAACAGGACGATCGCATTCTGGCCGACTACGATGTGGCTTTCGATCCGGATCTAAACAGGGTGGAGCAGCGAATCACGGATGCGTTGTCGTTCATAGATGAAATGGCACGGTTCCTTGCGGAAAAGGGTTATGAGTTTCAAGATAGGACTGAGGATTGATGGTTGGCTGACAACAATAAACGATTCTGGTAGATGGAATCATCTGTCTATATTGTTATTCTGACACGGATTTCACGGTTTAATGGTCAACCAACGCTGGGGCAGAGCAAGGCAACCTCTTGATATAACGATGAATATGGTTATTCCTGGGGCTAAAAACAACCTTAGAAAGCCCTTTTTCGAGCAAGATCGCCAGCTTTAAGGAGTAGTAACTTAATCCCGAAGCGAAGGATGAGTTACGAAGTGAATTTGAACCTTCAAACTTTACCTCGTCCAAACAACGGAAAACGAAGTACCCCCTCCCAACAGCGAGAACTCAGTTCTTGATTCCGCTTAGGAACCCATGGAAATCGAACAAGCACCCTTGTTTTTGACAGCGCCCATGGGGTCGCAAGGGGTTTTTCAGCAGAATCAGTTCTTACAGGACTGGCCCCAGCGAAGCCGCTGGCTAAAACACCTAAAACACAAAGCGGAAGCGAATCGCCCACATGACCTTGACCACAAAAGAAAAACAGGTTTTATCCAGATTGGTGGTTGCATTCAAAACCAGGTTTGGGGCAAGCGAGGTTATTCTGTATGGTTCTGCGGTCCGGGGTTAATTCCAGAAGGGTTCTGATTGGGATTTACTTGTAGTACTTCCTGAGATTGATTGGGAAACGGAAAAGGAAATCGTTGGGATTTGCTACGAGGCAGAACTTGAGTGTGGAAGGGTTTTTTCTTCAGTATTCTACAGCAGTGACGAAATGCAGACAGGTCCTCTGCGGTTCTCTCCCTTAGTTCTCAACGCCCGCCGAGAGGGAAAGAGCCTATGAAAGATCAGGTGCGAAAGTTGGCAGAGTACAGATTTTGCCAAGCAGAGGAAACTCGGGCCGCCGCAAAGGAGTTGCAGGCTGAAGGGTACTATTGAGATGCCGTTAAGCGGGCTTACTACGCCATTTTTTTTTGTGACCTCGGGTTATCAGCCACTCGTGAGCTGGGTAGCAGCAAACATAGTGGAGTGTTGAGCCTGGTTAGGGATCGGCAAGAAATAAATTGGACATTTTGGGGTTCAAGTGTGCCGTAGATTTGGTCGCGACGAGTGAGCCAAGCCGGAGGTGTAGTGGGCAACAGTGAGGATTTGGCGTTTGAGAAGCGGCCAAAGACGCGGTGCAATTGGGCA
>JADFMM010000063.1 GCA_022563885.1 Planctomycetota bacterium
CGATGCGGCTGAAGCCCGGATGCTCGCCGACCCGCACCGCGACACGCTCCCGGTCTGGGGCGGCGTCCGGGGCGGCGTCCTGGGCGGTGGCCGGGCCCACGGCCGCGAGGATCTGGATGGCGGAGATCAGCAGGACGAAGGCCAGAACGAGGGCCAAAGGGCGGGATCGCAACCGGGGCATCATCGCGGCTCCCGCGCGGTTTCATGGATCACCACGTCGAGACGCGCGCCGTGGCCTCCCGCCGGGCCGCTATTCGGACCGGTGGCCGGACCGGTGGCCGGACCGGGGGGGGCGGTGGCGCGAGCGACGATCCGGCCGGCATAGCCGGCGCGGGTCAAGATTCCGGTGAATGCCGCGGCCCGAGCCAGGGCCAGTTCCCAATCGGCGTAGGGCGCGCGCGCCGCGCCGGCGCCCTCGAGGTGCGCCTCGACCTCGACAGAGTTGCTGAGGTTGCGCAGCACGCTGGCGAGCGCCGAGCCGATCGCCACGGCCTGGGGCGTCGGCATCGCGGCGCCGGCGCCGAATAACAGTCCGGTCGGCAGCGAGATCACCAGGCGCTCCGCCGCGCGGTGTATCGTAGCCTGCGCCAGCAGCGGATGGGCGGCGATCTGTGCACGGATCACCGGCGTCAGATAATCCAGGTTCGCGCCCGGCGTCACCGCCTCTTGCTCCGGCTGGTATTCGACCGCCGGTTTGAAGTCCTCCACTTTGCGCAGGGTATTGAGATCGCTGGACAGGGCTTCCACCAGCCCCTGCCATTTCTGTTGCTCGATCTGTGACATCGAGAACAGCAAGACGAAGAACGCCAGCATCAGGGCCATCAGATCGGTAAAGATCACGAGCCAGGCCCGCCCGGCCGCGCTCGACAAATCCGGCCTGGCGAGCAGGTCGAAGTATGATGGCCGATGGTCCAGGTCCAGCCCCCCGGCCGGGGCGGCCGGCGCGCGTGTGCCGGTCACGGACATGGCGGTCAACCCTCCCCCCCTGCGGAGCCGGCCGCGGCACCGGAGTCGGATCGCAAGCGCACGACGAAGCGCAGACTATCCGGCGCGCCGGGCCGAAGCCCGATCGAGAGTCCGTCGAGCGGCGCGCCTTCCGCGCTCAGGCGCGCGGCCAAGACCGCGGCGCGGCGCAACGGGAGGCTCGGGGATCCGGCCGTCGCGCCCCCATCGACGGCCGCCTGCGAGCCAGTGCCCACCAGGATCTCCAACAGGTAACGGGGGGCGCCCTCGGAACCCTTGCGGAGCGACTGCGCGAGCCGCGCGAGCAGGGCCTCGCGACCCTGGCGAAGACGCAGGCTCGCCGGCCTGAACAGGGCGCTGGCCGGAAAATCGACCCGCACCAAATTAGCGCGCCGAAGGCTCTTGGCCCGCGCCGTGGGCGCGATCGCTTCGAACAGGCTGCCGACCTCCTGCATCTTGGCCGCGACCTCGGGCAACGCGCCGAGCGAGGCGCCGAAGGCCGGCAGTTGGCCGGCCGCCTCGCTCTTGCCGTTGAAGGCCTGCTTGACGCTGGCGAGCACGGCCCGCGCCCGGTCGGTCTCGAAGTCGGCCAGGCTGTTCAGCAAAATGAAGAAGGCCAACAGGATGAGGTTCAGGCTCAGCAGCAACGTCATGTTGCTGTTGCTCCGCGTGTCGTGACCGGTAGACGCGGCGCTCTTCATGTCAGGTCAATCGAAGCTGTTCAGAAGGGCGTCGATGTCTTCCTGGCTGTTGCCTTCCCCGGGCAGTTGCGGGCCATGCATCAGATCCTCGTCCGGCCGCGCGCCCGGCTCGGTTGCGGTCGACACTTCGGCCGGTGCCCCGGTCCCGTTCGCCGCGCCAGCCTCTTCTCCAAACGCCTGGAGCAGCGCGTCGACCCGAGATTCGACGTTCTGCAGTGCGGTCACGACCTTGGAGATCCGCTGCCCGGTAATGTCCTGAAAGCTGCAGGCCTCGTAGACCCGGGTCACCGCTTCGATAATCCGCTCGGCCTGCTCTGGCGCCATCGTCGACGCCAGCTCCTCGATCAATTCAACCGCCTCGAAAATTTCGTTGGTCGCCTGCTCGGTGGCGCCAACGATGGCGCTCAACTGGTCGCTCGCCTCGGGCAGGTATTCGGTGTTGATCTTGTCGGCGCCGATCTCCGTGATCTCGGCCTTGGCCGTGTTGATATACGCGGCCAGCGCCTCGATATCGGCATGCAGACGTTGGCTCAGGCTGGAGTGGTCGCCCTCGATCGAGGCCATGACGCTTTGCACGACCTCGAGAATGTCCTTGGGGTCGACGTGTCCCACCGACTTCGACAGGCCGCGGAGTCGATTCTCAACATCTTCGCAAAGGGCCGGCATCGCCATGAGACAGACACCTTAGAAACTGCCGAGAACCGTCGACAGCTTGCCCTTGAGGGTTGCCGCGTTGAACGGCTTGACGATGTAGTTGCTCACGCCGGCTTCCTTGGCGGCGATGACGTTTTCGCTCTTGCTCTCGGCGGTGATCATGATGAACGGTATCTCCTTGAGCTTGACGTCCGCACGAACCTCCTTGAGCAACTGCAGGCCGCTCATGGGCTCCATGTTCCAGTCGGAGATCACCAGGCCGAAGTCCTTGTCGCGAAGCTTGGTCAGCGCCGAGCTGCCGTCGATCGCCTCGTCGACGCTGTTGAAGCCGAGCTGCTTGAGCAGATTGCGGATGATCCTGAGCATGGTCTTGTAGTCATCCACAATCAGAATCGACATGTTCTTGTCGATGCCAGCCATTGGCCACTCCTCTTTCCGGAGGGGCCGAAAATCGGCCCCCGCGCTTTCGAAAACTCGACTCGAAGACTATCCAAGCTCGGTTAATACAGGGTAAATTCGTGAAGATTTCGATGCATTCCCGGGGCCGCCACATCACCTTCCGGGTCACTGCACCGGAGGCAACTCGGCCGGGAGCTGGCCCGGTCCCATGGCCTGCTGCCCGCCCTGCGCGTTCCGGCGCTGGGCCAGCCGGGTGGTAAGCCTCATGGCCGTGGTCGTAGTCATCTTGGCCAGCACCGCCGCGAGCTTGCGCTCCTTCATGCGCTCGGTCACCGGCAGCAGAATCGCCATGTCAAGTTCCTCGAAGATCCGGGCCGCATCCTTGGGTTTCATGTTCTCGTAGATCTTCACCAGACTCTTGTACTGATTTTCGGCCTCGCCCTGGATCGACTTCTGCAGCACTTTGAGCGTTTCGACTTTTTCGTCGATGCGCCGCTCTACCGCCAGCAGCAGGACCTCGCGCTGCTCCAGAGGAACCTCGTGCAGGGCGGCCCTCAGATGCTCGATGCTCTCCTGTGTGGCCAAGAGAGATTCCGGGCTATCGCCCGTTTTCTGCGCTTCGCCTACCCTTCTTAGATACCCCTGACGGCGAACTCTGCTACGGATGATATCTCTGGCCTTGTTGCAGGCACTCACGCTCAAATAGCCCCTGAGACTGCCTCGTAGCTGGAGGCCATCGAGTGCCCGAGCAAAGGAGACAAATACGTCGTGCACTACGTCTTCGGCCATATGCTGGTCCTGTAACAGAGCCCGGGCAAGGGTGTATAAATGGTCCTTGTGCGCCAGATAGAGCATGCGCATGGACTCCTTGTCGCCTCGTTTGGCTCCGGCCAAGAGTTGTCTATCGCTCTGCGCCATTTGTTCCTGTTTATCACGATGGACCATCTGTGACTAGAGACGATAGGCGTGGTTCTTGGGTACAAACAATCTGATTTTGTTGGCGAGAATTCCGATTTCTGGGTGGCATCATGAAGTGCCTGGTCTGCTGCCAGCATCGTCACGGACGGTAAAGGTGTGCAGGCGGACGCCAGCTTACTGCAATGGAAAATGAGAGCCGGGTCTGGACGCGGCTTTCCTGATGGGTGCTGAAAAAAGGGGCGATCTTACCCTCGCTCTCGCAGCGAGTTTCCGAATCCGTGCCTACTCCTCCGCGTCACTCACGGCCTTCTTGAGAAGGACTTCATACTTTTCCACTTCGTCGTCGTACCAAACCGTGACACGGAAGAAGTCATCCGACATACCTTTGGCTTCGGAAATGGAGATGATACGAAATCCTCTGATCTCCGAATTGCAGAACTCAACAACCTTGCTCTTCAGCTCTTCCAGGGCCCCCGAAAATACCTGTCGCTTGAACTCTTTGAACTGTATGGCCATGCGTAAGGTTCCTTTCTTTTGCCTTGCCTCAGCGTGTGCGGTCATTGGCCACGCCTTCGAAGATGTCCAGGCTGGGTCCGAGCTGTTCTTTGAGGGACTGGGTGAGGGCGTCCAAGTGCTTGAGGACCTCCGGCGCAAGGCTGCGGCTGGCGGCCTGAACGGCTTGGTGGAGGCGGTCCGTGCTTTGGGTCCCTATGAGGGCACAGGTGATGCCCGGGCCTGCGACGGCCCATTGCACAGCCAGATCGGCCAGCGTCGATCCGCACTCGGCGGCCAGGGCTCGCAGGCCCTCTAAGGCTTCGAGTAACTGCGCTTCTGCGCCGGCTTCGCCGTGTCGGGTCTTGGGACTGCGGTCTGCCCTGAAGTGTCTCGTACGCGTGTACCAGTCGGGGACCTCATCCAGGCTGGCATATCGATCGGTCAGTAGGCCCTGCAATAGGACCATGTAGGCGATGACGCCGGTGCCGGTCTTCTCACAGTGGGGCAGAATTTCATACTCGGCCCCGCGCCAGGCGAGGTTGTAGCCTAGCTGATTGACCACATACTCCCCGCCCAGGTGCCGAATCTCCTCGAGTCGCTCCACGGCGTGATTACTCACGCCCAGGTGGCGGATCTTGCCTTCGGCTTGCAGGGTCAGAAGTGTCCCCACGGCGTCTTCCAGCGAAGGAACGGTGGTATGGCCCGCCTCGAGTGTCACGCCCATGACGGCGGAATCGACGAAGAGCGGATAGGTGCGGGCATGGCAGGGCCAGTGGATCATGTAGATGTCGATGGTGTCCATGTCCAGCCGTTGCAACGAGGCTTCGCAGTGCGTGCGGAGCGTCTGCGGATGGAGGTGGGTGGGCCAGATCTTGGTGCCCACGATGACGTGGTCCCGGGCCGTCCCCTGGAGGGCCTTGCCCAAGAACTCTTCGCTGCGGCCGTCGTTGTACATCTCCGCGGTGTCGAAGTAGTTGATGCCGGCATCGAGTGCGGTCCGGACGACCCTGTCGACGTTTTCCTGCTTGGAATCGCCCCAGTAATCGCCGCCGCCGAACTGCCAACAGCCCAGGCCCAGCACTGACAGTTCCGGTCCCGAGCTGCCACAGGGTCGTTTCTCAAGCTGGGATGTGGATTGCTGCGCGGGATGGTTCATAGGCCCCTCAGTCATAATGACGTATGTTGGTGATGTTGTTCACAGTTTGGTCTCCCTTGCGATGCACGGGGCGAGCTCAAGTTTTCTGATTGAGTCTCATAATGCCCGCGCAAGTCTATCAGAATCGGTGAGAGCAGGCAATGAAGGGAGATGCCAGTAATCAGTAATCAGTGGCGTCGTCAGTGATCGCTTTGGGGCAGTCACTGATTACTGATTACTATATTTCCGAGATCTGCAGGGGTTGACGCTTGGCGCCCCAGTCGCCCGGGCCGGGGCAACGGCCCTGCTCGCGCGCCAGGCCGGCGATGGGGGTTTGGCAGTGGGCGCACTCGCCCCTGTCAGTAATATGCCAATCGCTCAATACGTACCAGTCCCTGCCGATGACCGTCCGGCCGCAGTGGGGACAGTAGGTGCTGGAGCCGGCCTTGTCGTGCACGTTGCCGGTGTAGACATAGTGTAGGCCGGTCTCCCGGGCGATGCTGCGGGCGCGGGTGAGGGTCTCGGGAGGGGTAGGGGGGAGGTCTCGCAACTTGAAGTCGGGGTGAAAGGCGGTGAAATGCAGGGGGACGTCCGGTCCCAGATGCTCCAGAATCCATTCGCTCATTTCGTGGAATTCGCGATCCGAATCGTTCTTGGTGGGAATCACCAGGTTGGTCAACTCGAACCAGACCGACGTCTCGTTCTTCAGATACTTGAGCGTGTCCAGTACCTCGCCGAGTGAGGCGCTGCACAACTCTCGGTAGAATGACTCGGTAAACGCCTTCAAATCGACGTTCGCCGCATCCATGTGCCGGTAGAACTCTTTACGGGCCTCCTTGCCGATGTAGCCCGCTGTGACCGCGACCGAATAGATGCTTGACTCATGACAGGCCTGGGCGATGTCTACGGCGTATTCCAGGAAGATCGTCGGGTCGTTGTAGGTGTAGGCGACGGAGGGGCAGCCATAGGCCCGGGCCACCTGGGCAATCTTGTCGGGGGATGCCTGGTCCATCAGTCGATCCATCTCGCGACTCTTGGAGATGTCCCAGTTCTGGCAGAACTTGCAGGTCAGGTTGCAGCCGGCCGTGCCAAACGAGAGGACGGGCGTACCGGGCAGAAAGTGGTTCAGGGGCTTTTTCTCGATGGGATCGATACAGAACCCGCTGGACTTGCCGTAGGTGGTCAAGACAATCTGATCCTGCTCCCGCATCCGCACGAAGCAAAGGCCGCGCTGCCCCTCCTGCAGCCGGCAGTAACGGGGACAGACGTCACACTGAATCCGTCCATCCTCTGTTTGATGCCAATATCGTCCCGGATGGTGCATCTCTCTGCTTCCTGCGTATTGCCAGTGAAATGCGACTCTGTAGGCCGCGGCCCGCGTCTTCTGACAGAGCCTATTCCTTTTAGAACCATGCCACAAGCCGTTTCTAGGGCTGGATCTATTGCGGCTCACACTCGTGATCGTTGTCGTAATCGTAATCGAAACAGCACGTTGGCGCGCTAGGATTTTCGAACTAGGACAACGATGACGACCACAAAGTTGAGCCAGACAGGCCACAAGTGTTGGTCTGAACACATTTCTGTTCGGGCCGTATAGTGAACCGCTCGCCGAGTCAAGGCAGGTGGTTCTCCGCCTGAGGGCTGTGAAACACGTTGCTTCGCCAGGCAGGCAATAGTAAGATGAAGGGATCGGGCTATGTGGGTCGGTTAAGTTGTGTCGCAAATAGAGCTTATCAGAGGCGTCTGTGCTTTTCAGTTTCGATTAGGAGGAGTTCCATGTTCCGTCTTGTCTTCTGTCTGTGTGTGTCTGTTTGGGGCAGTGTCTTCGTCGCGTCCCCGCTTCTGGCCCTGTGCATTCCGATCGAAAATGGCTCTTTTGAGTCCCCGGCCATTGATTTGAGTTTGAATCCCTTTGGCGCCTGGCCCGTGATCGACGGTTGGACGGAGATGGACCTGGATACCCTGGGCAGCCAGAACACGGGCGTCTTCGTGAATTCCCCTGCCGATAGCAATGACCATATTGTCAATGCCGACGGTGCGCAACTGGCCTTTCTGGGGTCCGAAGCGGGCAATGGGCTGTCTCAGGCGTTGGGGTCCGTGTATCAGGCGGGAGCGAGCTATCGTCTGATGGTCGGCGTCGCCGTGTCGAGTCGCTTCCCTCCGGCCATGGGTGAGGGGGCGGACGAACTCGAGCTGGCCCTCTTCTACATGGACGGCAACGAGCCTACGGATATCGTGACCACCCTGGTGGCGGCCACGGGCCAATCACCGACCGAATTGCAGGTCTTCTCTCTTGAGCTGCCCGTGGTCAGTGCGGATGCCGCCTGGGCCGGTCAGACGATGGGTGTGGCGATCCGTGCGGCGGGTCAGGCCGGCGGCTTCTGGGATCTGGACGATGTCCGGGTCACGGAGTTGTGGCCGGTAACACTTACGGTCGCAAATAACTCTTTCGAGTCTCCTGCGATTGATTTGAGTTTGAATCCCTTTGGTGCCTGGCCCGTGATCGACGCTTGGCTGGAGATGGACCTGGACACCCTGGGCAGCCAGAACACGGGCGTCTTCGTCAATTCTCCGGCCGATAGCAATGATCATCTTGTCAATGCCGACGGTGCGCAGCTGGCCTTCTTAGGTTCCGAAGCGGGCAATGGCCTGGCTCAGGAACTGGTGTCCGCGTACGTGACGGGAGCGAGCTATCGACTGACCGTGGGTGTCGGGGTCTCGAGTCGGTTTCCGCCGGCGATGGGCGAGGGGGCAGACACGCTTGAACTGGCCCTCTATTACGTTGACGGCAATGAGCCCATGGATATTATGACCTCCGTTGTTGACGCGACGGGCCTGTCATCGACCGAGCTTCAAGACTTTTCGCTCGATCTGGCGCCTGTGGATGCGAACGTCGCCTGGGCGGGCCAAGCCATCGGCGTGGCGATCCGTGCGACGGGTCAAGCCGGCGGCTTCTGGGATCTGGACGATGTGCGGGTCACGGAGTGGTGGCCAGTCTCCTTTGCGATTGAGAATGATTCATTCGAACATCCTGCAATCGATTTAACGCTAAACCCCTTCGGTGCATGGCCTGTGATCGACGGTTGGCTGGAGATGGATCAGGACACCCTGGGCAGCCAGAACACGGGTGTTTTTGTCAATTCTCCCGCCGACAGCAATGATCATCTTGTGAATGCTGGCGGTGCACAGCTTGCGTTTCTGGGTTCCGAAGCAGGCAATGGCCTGTCGCAGGAACTGGTGTCCACGTTTCAGGCGGGAGAGAGCTATCGTTTGACGGTGGGTGTCGGAGTCTCGAGTCGGTTCCCTCCGGCGATGGGCGAGGAGGCCGACACGCTTGAGTTGGCCCTTTATTATCTCGACGCCAATGAGCCGATGGACATCGCGACCTCCGTTATTGATGCAACGGGCCTGTCGTCGACCGAACTCCAGGACTTCTCGGTTGAGCTGGCTTCCGTACAAGTGGACGCGGCATGGGCGGGCCGAGCCATTGGTGTGGCCATCCGTGCGACGGGTCAGGCCGGTGGCTTCTGGGATCTGGACCGTGTGAGGCTCCTAGGATCGAAAGCCTGCCGGTGATGTAGACAGTAATCAGTCAGTGGTCAGTGGTCGATAAAATCACGAATCAGTTGCCTTGGAACCCCGGAACCAACACGCTTGCTTCATGGGACAAAAGTGTTAGGGTAAAAAACCATGCTTCGCTCATGCTGTCCATCGATGAGAGTGCAAGACCGGCCGCGGGGATTTACCCTGGTCGAGCTGCTGGTGGTGATGGCCATTCTGGGGCTACTGACGGCGCTGCTACTGCCGGCCCTGCGACAGGCCCGCGCGGTGGCCCGGCGAACGGCCTGTGGTGCCAACCTCCGTCATGTGGGCACGGCCATCCACCTCTATGCCCATGATTTCGATGACATCATTCCCTTCGGACCCGAAGGCCGGCCTATCACCGGCGCCAATTTTTATACGTCCACCGGCAGCGTTACCAGCCTCCTGTCCCTCGAAGACGGCGCACCCGTAGGGCTGGGCTTGCTGCTCAAGGCCTACCTGGCCCACCAGCCCACCGTCCTCTTCTGCCCCGGGGCGGACCAGGCCTCCGAGGCACGGGAGCAATTGGCGCGGGTGGGCCATGCTCAGGCGCAGAGTGATTACTATTATCGCCATGCCTCGGTGGACCTGCTGGGGGGGACCCCGGAGTTTTACTACGTTCGTCTCAGCAACCTCGGGCGCAACGGCATTGCGGCCCTGGTCACCGATGTGCAGTTCAAGGCCCATCCGGCACTGGCCGCCTTCCAGGTGAAGACGCGTACCAACCATCAAAACGCCTTCAGCAACATCCTCTTTGCCGCTGGACACGTCAAGACGGTCTCCAACCGAGCAGACGAGTTCACCGTGGACATCGGCGCGTTCCCCTATAATGCCCTCGAGCGAATCCTGGCCATGTTCGAACTGGCTGATGACTACCAATAGGCCCTGCATCCCGGGAAACCCTTGGATACAGAGACGGTCTGTCGTTAGAATGCCGTCATGGCAGCGAACGAGTTTCCAAACGGCGGTGGCGTACTCAAGGGTATCCCGCGGAGGAAGCTCGGCAAACTCCTCCTCTGCGGCCTGGTCTTAGCCCTTATCCCGGCCGCCTATTTTCTCACCAAACGCCCCTCCTTTTCCCGGCCGCAGCCGGTGATGGGAGACGATCCCTGTGACATGGGTTTTGTGGGGCTGCGCAAGGACTACGGGGACACGCTGTTTGGAGCCCAAGGCGAGCGACTGGGCTTTGACCCGGCGGTCAACATCTTTCGCACCCATTGGACCCAAGACAGTCTCCAGCGTGAGTTCATCTTCGAAGTGCCGGTGGCCGACGACTCCTTCAAGATGGCCCGACCGGTCCGCATCTACCTGAATGGCCACCGGGGCTACTCCCCCCGCCCCCGTCTGGTGAGGATAAAGTCACAGCATACCACACGCTTCATTATCGACACGGCCATGCCCCGCCTGTCCATGCGATCCAACTCGGCGCTGGCAGAGCTTCAAGGTGGCGAACCCGTGCGCTTCGTTGACATAGAGATCTCTTTTTATGCCGGTCCCCGGCCTCCCGCGGAGATCCGGTTTATCGGTCCCTTCGGGCAGGGCAAGTCGATCGAGGACGAGTTGGGGCGTGGCTACGCCCTGAGGACGGTCTTTCGAAACGTGACGCTGAACACGAGAGAGTTACGCCTCTATGTGACTGCCAAGGAATCGACGGCCTCCCCCTCCCCCCTCATCCTCTATCTGGCAGACGGCACCTCGAAAATCGTAGAGACGGTCGGTCAGTCCGTCGATCAATTTGGCTCCGGCCCGGGCGCCACGCTCCACTACCTCGCGCCGGGCATCTCGCGGGAGCAGCTCACCAAGGTGACCTATGGTGAGGCCTTTTGGAAAAAGACGTTCCGTGGGATTGCGGTCGAGTATCAGAGCAAGGGGCGGAGCTGTGCGGCCTATCTGGATGCGTTTTGCGAGCGCTTGGGCCTGCTCCCGACGCACAGAGAGGCGATTTCCCAGCGTCTCTTCCAACCCGAGTATGAGGACCCCATGGAGGCGCTCGAGGTCTTGGACGTGGTGCGGGGACGGGCTATTCTGCCGGTCTGCAATACGATTCGTCGGCAACTGCGTGCGGCCGATCTGGAACCTGCTCAGCGCACCCGCGTCCGGATGATTGCCCGGCAGTGGCTGGGCACGGAACTGGAGAACGAAGGCATTGCATTGGGTCTCTGGGGGGACTGGCCCGAGTTCGTTGAGCCGGCCCTGCGGCAACTCCAGTGGATTCGATTCGACCGGGACAGTGAACGCGACCTGGCCAATTCCTTCCGCTTTAGACGTCAACCGACGGCTGCGGAACTCCACCAGGTGGCGGACTATCTCACCCGCCGCAAGACCAAATCCAACGTGGCCCGCGGAGATCTCATCGAGTTCGTACGGTCCCACGCGGAGGGACAGGCAGGCTTGGACGCCTACCAAAGGCTGGTCGAATCGGACCGGCCCTGGGTGTGGGCCTCTCTGATCGTCGCCGATGAGGCCTTCACCCGGCTGGCGAGCCGGCGGGGTCTCTCGGAGACCGTGAAGCGTCGCGCCCTGGCCCTAGGCGTGGACACCGGGGATCCCTTGGACGCGGTGGCGCAGGACTCGGCCCGGGCACAGCTCGCTCAGTGGATCAGTCCCGAGTTCGTGCAGAAAGACGTCGAGCAGTTTGGCCGGGTCATGGCCGTCTTGACCCGCCACGGCCGGCCGGAGAGAGACACGCCCGCCCTGGTCCGCTATTTGGAGCGGCAACTGCGGCTATGGACCGCGTACCGGCCCAGGCGTGGCTCGATCCGCCATCCGGTTCTCCTGCACAGCCACGTCGGCATCGAGAAGGCCCTCAAGTGCCTCAACACCTGGCACGATCTCAATCTGGCGGGCCTGGGTAGAGATCTCCGTCGTGTGTGCAGCAAGGATCTATGTGATTGGCGCAATGTGGCCCGATCCGCCCTCCACTGGGCCCGGACGGGGCAGAATCCGGACCTGCTGCCGGCCGGCTGGCAACCCGCATCGAAGGATCTCCGCATCATCTGGCACGACGTCCGGCGTCCGGAACAGAGTCGCATCTCCCTGTGGTCACGTGAGGGCCAAAGCCCCGCGCGGAGGCTGTACCATGGCCTTGAACTGTCACAGCGCCGGCTCCTGTACAGTCTTTATTTGGAAGACGCGTTGGAGGTGGAGTCCATCGGTCTCACCGTCAGCGCCGGCCTGTATCACCCGACGCCGGTCACCCTGAGTTTTTCTATTGACCGCGCCAAGCTGCCCTTCAGCTCCAGCCTGTCTCCGGAAGACGTCGTGACAGGCGAGGATGACAAATCAGCGCATTGGCTGGGACGCTGGGCGGTGAGTGTGGAAGCCGCCCAGTCCCCTGAAAGTGTTCTATCCGGTACGAAACTGTTCGAGACGTGGCAACAGTTGTATGGGCAAGCGCTGCCGACCGGCCGCCCTCTGCCCAGGACGTTCTCCTTGGAGACCGGCAAGGAGTAACTTGGAGCAGGTGTTGCGAATGATTCATAAGCCGCTAAGGAGCAGCGGTTTGTGACACCATTGGGTGACGGCCGAGGCGGCTCTAGAGTCAGATCAGAGATTGTGCGACGTAATTACTTCGGTTATAAAGATGAACGAATGAGTCGTTCGCAAGGGCAGTGAGGAAGTGCTTTGATTCTCAAACCAAAAGGAATGGTTCCCATGTCAATATCGACAAGTCAGCGCGTCTTGGCCCTCCCCTTCGGCATCGCCTTATCCTGTTGCTGTTTCGCAGCCACCACCCTGGCTGCCGACTGGCCCCAGTGGCGGGGCGAACGGCGCGACGGCACCTGGAATGAAACAGGCCTGGTCAAGACGTTCGCAGCGCCCGTCACCAAGCCCTTATGGTCCGTCCCAATCAGCGCCGGCTACTCCCAGCCCACCGTTGCCAAGGGTCGCGTCTTCCTGACAGATCGGCTGGAACAGGAGGACCAGGAACGCGTCCACTGCTTCGACGCCAATACTGGCGACGTCCTCTGGCAACATGTCTACGACTGTGACTATAAAAAAATAGGCTACGACGCCGGCCCCCGTGCGGCAGTGATCGTGCGGGATGGCTTGGCTTACAGTCTCGGCACCATGGGCCACCTGTTCTGTCTGGACGCCGCCAGCGGCGCGGTGATCTGGTCACATGACCTGTACACGACCTACGACGTGCAGATGCCCGTCTGGGGTCTGTCGGCCTCACCGCTGATCGAAGGCGATCTGATCATCGTAGAAGCGGCCGGTCGCAGGGCAACACTGGTTGCGTTTGACCGCAAGACGGGCCGAGAGGCCTGGACCTCTCTGGCAAGCAAGGCCAATTACAGTTCGCCCATCGTCGTTGATCAGGCCGGCCAACGCGTGCTGGTGCTCTGGGTGCATGGTTCTGTCGTGGGTATCGATCCTGGCAATGGCAAGATGCTCTGGGAGGTCGACTATGCATCCACCAAGATGCCGCTGGGTGTCGCCACGCCGATATGGCACGGCGACTATCTGTTCTTCACCGGTTTCTATGATGGATCGTTGCTGATAAAGCTGAATCAAGATGAGCCCGCCGCAAGCAAAGTGTGGCGCCGCAAAGGCAGCAGTGAACGAAAGACCGATGCCCTCCATTCCATCATCTCCACGCCGGTCATTCTCGGCGACTATATCTACGGTGCGGACAGCTACGGCGAACTGCGCTGTCTGGAGTTGATGACAGGGGATAGAGTCTGGGAGGACCAAACGGCGGTGCCGAACGGCCGCTGGGCCACCATTCATTTCGTGCAGAATGGCGCGACCACCTGGATGCTCAATGAACAGGGCGATTTGATCATCGCCGAGCTGTCCAAGGAGGGCTTCAAGGAGATCAGCCGCACGCGCGTCATCGAGACGACGGGAAGGCAGTCCCCAAAGCTGCGCGACGTCTGCTGGGCGGCGCCGGCCTACGCCGACAGGAAGCTGTATGTCCGCAATGACGAGAAGTTGGTGTGCATCGATCTGGCTGAGTAAGGGTCCCAGGGAGCTCACAGACATTCGTCAGGATGTTGGCGGGTTTGGTGTTTTCTTTGCCACCGGGTCAATCCAGCAGCCAGTGCGAGGACGCTGGCGGCCAGTAGGATGGCATAGGGCCAGCCGCTCGTCGGTTGTTCGCGGGTTTCGATCGGGACCCTAGGCGGTTCCTCCTCACCGCTGGGTATGGGGTGGATCTCTATTTCAGCCAGGGGAAGGTGGACGTTCGGTGGCGGCAGCGAGTTTGCCTCGTTGGATTCTTCAATCTCGGAGACAGGGCGTTCTTTGGGCTCGGTGAGCGCGTTGGGCTCGGCGGCTGTCTTCTCCATTCTTCGGAGGCGGCGGACACGGGGCCTGGTGAGCGATTCATCGGCTGGGTCGTCGATCGTGATGAACGTGTCACTAAAGGTGTCGTAGACGATGGCGCCCCGCGCGAAGGGCAGCGCGAATAGGCGGGCATGCCGCCGGTGCGAAATGTCCTGGATGCTGAACGGATCCGTGAGGATGGTACTTATGCGTTCATATCGATGTGGGGCCAGGCGGTACTCGATGCGTGTTCCGACGATGGGAAACCAGCCATAGTCGCCGATGGGATGCCACTTCAGGCCTGTGACACGTTCCACACGTTCCAGGGCGTGCTGGTCGCACACACTGTAGTGGTCGACCTGCAACGGTGTGCCGCTCGCACATTCTATCCAGATGCGGGCATAGTCGTTGATGTTGGAGGGACTGCGGGCGTCGACCACGTAGCTCTCCTGCCCGTTAATCCGCGCGGTCTGGTCGTGGACCAGCGCAAACTCCGGCACCAGGACCTCCTGCATGAGATGATTGCCCTCAAAAAGACGCATGCCCAGGAGGAAGGGCGTGACATGGGACCAATGAAACTGGCGGGCGCTGTCGATCACGCCTGCCAGCCGCTCGGGATGGTAGGCCTGCATGAGCGTCTCCCCGTCAAGGACGCGCGTGGACCCTTGAAAAGGCTCGGGGCGATCGCTGAACCGGTCTATTTCGCATGCGCATCAGACGCATGGCCTCTTCATTCAACTCAACCCGGACGCGGATCTCCTCGATGAGGGGCAGGCCGTAGCCTTCCTCCTGGGCCTCGGTGGGCCGGGAACCTCCGACCTGCAGGGCAAGTAGTGCCATGAGGCCTCGCCCCCCGAGCATGACGTTCGTCCTTTTTTCCAAGACGCACTGTCTCCGCCAACGCAACCGTTTCAGTCTATTTGACTCCACGATAGCGCCCTGCGCATCATGAAAAAGAGAGGACGTGGAAATTAATTGTGCTTGATAAAAAATGTAGGGTGCTCCGCACACCCTCTTTAGCTAGTGGTAGTGAGGTTGGCTATGGTGGCCATGTCGTCCCACACTCAAGTGACTGATCATCCTCAGACCCATAGAGGAACGCAGATGGCTGTGCAGCTGCAGCCCCAGATGCGTCCCACCGTGCGCGTGGCCGATCATCTTGTGAGGGGTCGGTATCGGTCGCGGCCGATGGTGCAGCTGCAGCCCCAGATGCGTCCTACCGTGCAGGTGGCCGATCATCTTGTGAGGGGTCGGTATCGGTCGCGGCCGATGGTGCAGGCGCAGCCCCAGATACGTTCCACCGTGCGCGTGGCCGATCATCTTGTGAGGGGTCGGTATCGGTCGCGGCCGATGGTGACGGAGTCCGCGGTTGTGCGCATGGCTGGAGGCAGTGGCAAAGCCACCGTGCGATATCGCCTGGACGTAGCCGAGGCCATGCACGGTGACGCGTTGGCCCACAGCATAGCCATAGGAGGAGATGTAGCTGGGGGAGTAGCCGCGGGCCTGACCCATATTGTAGTCCCGGGCGACTAGGATTGACGACAACAACAGCGTTGTCACAAGGGGGAGGAACCAGTGTTTAATCATCGCATGAACTCCTTTTCATCTAGATAAACAATGTCCGTTAATGAGTTTAATGATCCATAAGGGTGTGTGAAATTCTATTCCTCCCGTTGCTTAGGTTTTTCGGCTGGCCTGCTCCATGCTCCACAATCTCCTACAAGGAGACCGATCTTCGTTGCACGTTGTTCTTACCGGAAAATGCTACGTCGCGCTTACAATGCTGTCAACGCTTTTTCTAGGGAAGGTCGAGGTTTTGACTTTACAGAGTTTGAAGAAGAAAGACTAAACAGGGGATCTGGAAAGGTAGCCTGTCGAGGTCCGGGGGATTCAACGGCTGGGGTGTAACTTGGCGGCGAGGAATCCCCAGAGAATACCCACGACGGCTCCGGCGCCGTGCGCCATGTTGGCAACCGGTCCGACCAGACCGGTGAGGCAGACGAAGAACCAAATGATCATGAAAGTGACGGTCTGTTGCTGCAGATGGAGTTGCGATGCCGGGTTGAACTTGCCCTGCATCCAGATATAGCCCAACAGGCCAAAAACGACTCCAGACATACCCCCGAAGCTTGGCCCGTTGTGGAGAAACTGGGCCACGTTTGAGAGGCCCGCTATGGTAAGGACCAGTGCCAGTAGCAGCCAAGTCCCCTTGTGGGCCTCGATGATGCTGCCCAGGTCTTTCAGCCAGAGCATGTTGAAGATGATGTGCATGATGCCGAAATGCAGAAACATGGGCGTGAAGATCCGCCAGACCTGTCCCTGGCGGATCTCTGCCAACTCATTGTTCAATGTCATGTACCCGCCCTGTACGCGGGACTCGGTGATCTGCAGCTTGCTGGTCAGGGGCCTGTTTGCGCCCATCCGCGTCGTCCACGTCACGGCCACACTGACCACGATGAGCGCGATGGTCAGCGGGCCGTACGGCACCGCTGGTTTGTGGAACATCGTACGCCCGTCGATGAAGCGACTGCGGCTTTTCGGCTGGGCCTTTTCTTGCCGTTTTCTGGACGCGACCGCACCCCGGGCTCCCGTCGCATACCTGGGGTCCTCGGGCTGTTCGTTGAAGCCTGTGAGCAGTTCCTTCGCGCTGTCCAGGTTGTGGTCGTCGAGGATCCATATTTCCCAATCGCCGGATTTGCCCTCGTCTATCTGGCTTTCGATGCCTTCGCTATAGAGATAGTCTCCAAAGCGCTGGGCTCGGGTTTCATCCTGTATGTGGCCTATGAGTCGCATTTCGCCCTTTCAATGGCATACGCTTGTACGGCGTCCCTATGATGTTCCCTATTCTACTGACCCGCAACATGTCGTCAAGTTGGGCTGACGGCAGTTCGCAGATCACTGACTACCGACTACTGATTACTGTCCCAGGGCCAGCAATCGCTCGGCCAGGGGTGGGTGGGAGTGGTGGACGAAGCTATAGAGCGGATGCACCAGCGGTACGGAGAGATTGTCCTTGTTGAGTTTGATCAGCGCCGTCGCCAGGCTCCCTCGGTCCTCGGTGGCATCGAGGGCGAAGGCGTCCGCCGCATATTCATGCCTGCGGGAGAGCAGGTTGAAGAGGGGCGCGATCACCATCTCTACCGGGGACAGAAGCATCATCAACAACACGATGCCGACGTGAATCGAAGGCGTGGCGTAGCCCAGACCGGCAAAGAAAGCGTCTGAGGCCAGCATGCGTGACAGCGCATAGAAACCAACACCCGAGAGACCCAGTGAGATCAGGAGTTGCAGTTTGACGTGGTTGAGCTTGAAGTGCCCCAGTTCATGGGCCAGCACCGTGAGCAGTTCACTATGGGTGAGTTTGTCCACGAGTGTATCGAAGAAGACGATGCGTTTGGATTTGCCGATGCCGGTGAAGTAGGCGTTGGAGTGGCCGCTCCGTTTGGAGCCGTCCATCACGAAGACGCCTTTGAGCGGAAACTTCACCCTGTCGGTGAGGGCACGAATGCCCTCCAGTAGCGCGGCGTCCTCCAGCGGGACAAAGGTGTTGAAGAGGGGCGCGATGACCAAGGGATAGAGGATCAGCATCAGGAACTGAAATGCGGAGAAGAGTAGAAAGCCCCAGACCCACCAGGTGGGCCCCGTGACATCGTAGAGGAGCAAGAGGAGCCAAAGCAGCGGTGTCAAGATCAGCAGAGACAAGAAGAGTGATTTGCATTGGTCCAGGAGAAAGACCCTGGGAGTGGTCTTGTTGAAGCCGAATCGTTTCTCCAGCACGAAGGTGCGATAGAGATCGAAGGGCAGTCCCACGATCTGTACGATCAGCAGGATCGCCAAGAGGAACCCCACGCGGCCCAGAGGCAATGGGACAAACCACTGGTCGATGGGATTCAGCAGCGTCCACTCGAGGACGGCGATCACCAGGACCAGGCTGAGCGCAGATTGAATGAGGCCGAAAACGGTCTTGGCGCTGCTGTACTCCACCGCTCGGCGGTAGTCCTCCCGGCTGATCCGATCGCGCAGCGCTCGCGGCAGGACCTCGTCGAGTCGTCCGTCATTGGCCTTGATGAACAAGTCGTTGCGAACGCTCAAGAAGAGTTCCCAGAAAAAGTGGGCGACGAGGACAGTAATGAGGATTAACTTCACTGAAGGTTCCTTAATCGTGGGTTTTTCTGACAGACCTTGACACTACGGAGAGGCGATACTATTGGCAGTGCGGCGATGCGGAAAGGAGAAAATGGAATGTGGGAACTTGGAACAGGATAGAGCGCCGGTATCCTAGCTGCCACTGAAACTAAGTCTATGCTCTCTATTTCACCTTGAACGCGTATTCCCTTGGCTTATCTTTGCCCAACACGGGAAAATGGTTCCTGAGCACGAAACCGTCGTCGGTCCTGAGGTAGATGAACGCCTTGTCGCTGAACGGATCGCCGGGCAGCCCGGAGGGGAGTTCTGCAGGCAGGGTCCCTGTCTCAGCCTTGATCGTGTAGAGCTTGATCGCCGTCCTCATGGCATTGAGGTTCGTTGGGATGAGAAGGCTAAAGGCATAGTCCCGGGCCACAGGGGTTCCGAATATTGCTGTGAGCGTGGCATGGGGATTCGTCTCTTCCTCTATTCTGAGCCGCTCGTCGTACTGCTCCAACTTCGGAAGCTTCGTTTGATAGGATTCGGGGGCTTCGACCAGGGCGTGCAGTATGGCCTTGGAACGTACCAAGTAGGCGCGGCTGGCTTCGAGGAAGGCGGCATCGGCATGTCTCAGCCGTTCTTCTCTCATTGGACTGAGGGCCCCGCCACCCCATTGTTTCGCCAATTCAATCAGTTGGTCCCTGTCTAAGCGAAGCGTTATCAACTGGATCGCCTCTTCGTTTTTCAGCGTGCTCGCGAGGTTTTCTCCGCGTGGCCGCCGCGTCAGCTTCTCGTCGAGCCACCGAAACATTTCCCTGTCGGGTGGCATGGTGCCCAGGATCTGGCGAATCCCCTTGTTGGCCAACCCGTGAAGGGCACCGCCGATCATGAATGAAACCATGTTCTCGTCACCTAGATGTTCAGCCATGCTGTGAATCAGGAGGCAATACTCGAGGGCCTGTCGATAGTTCCGATCGGCGGCATACACCAGAGCCTGTGTCTTCACGGTAAAGGCCAACTGGCGTATTGGCTGGGAATAAGGCATCGGGGCTGCATCACCGAGAGAGTAGCGCAGACCCCAGTCACATCGAGGTAGCTGAGCCGCTGCCTTGGTAAACTCGAAGGTATCATGACAGGTCTTCAGGTAATCCCGAAGGGTCTGGCTAGGCTCGATGGCCCCCGAGGGGGAGGGCTCAAATGGCATTGAGATTTCAGTGTATTGACCTGGAGACGAGAGGAAGGCCTGGTAATAGAGCAGGGCGGCATTGTCGGGATCTGAAGGGACATCGGATGCTACGCTTTGGAAACAATGCAGTAAGATCATTGCGGCGATACAGTTTTTGTCCTTGAAGCGTTTCATGACAGTGCCCCTTCAATTACAAGTCGAGTGTTTCGATGGTTTGCCAGATATCCTCTGGTTGTCCTGCGGGCCGAGTTCCGAAGACTGCGCCGGCTCGGTCGAGTTGCTCTTCCAATGCCTCCATGCCACCCTGATCGAAGGCAGCGAGGAGTGAATTTAGCGTTGGGACCCGAATGGGCGGCCGGCCTTCGATTGGGTCGACGCTCGCGGGTTCTGGTACAGGCAGAAGCAAAATAAGCAGTCCGACGCCAACGAGCAGAAACGCGGCCACGGCCAGTACAAGGTTCGGCCCCTTTCTGGGCGAGGGAAGATAGGCCGATGCCTCCTCCAAGAAGCGGCTATCCGATTCACTCCTTGTGCTGATCCTTGCTCCATCCAACAAACGCTTCAATTGCTCTTCAGGTTTCAACTGCTCACCTCTTGTTGGAAAACCGTCTGAAGTTTCTGCATGCCGTAGCGATAGCGACTCTTGATCGTATCGCGTGACATGCCCAGGGTGTTGGCTATGCTAGCAAACGATTGCCTGCCGTGCACGTGCAGCATGATGACTTCCCGCTGCTCATTGGGCAGTACCGCGAGGGCGGCTGCCAGTTGCGACACCTGCTCATTGAGAATCACTCCATTGAGTGGCTCGCTGCCCGATTCCTTCGGGTGCCCATTGGACCCGGGTTGAATGGAGCGTCTTTGGGCCTTCAGGTAGTTCTTGGCCTGGTTCGCGACGCAGGTCATGAAAAATCCCTTGAGTCGGCCGGTCAGACGGAAACGATCGATGCCCTGCGCGAAACGCAGAAAAACGTCATGCCAGATGTCCTCGGCGGCCGACGAATCATTCACGAGGGACATGGCCAGCAGCAGGCAATCTGGCTTGTACTTCTCGTAGATTCGTCCTAAGGCCTTGGTGTCGCCTCGTTTACAGCGAATTATTAGGAGCCAATCTTCCATAACAGAGTCGGCCGTCCATTCATGGGTCGGCTACCAATATAACAATCGTACCGGGGGATTGGGTTTAAAGGATGGCCTGGGAATCTCTAGGATCTTTGAGCTTTCTTGTGCGGCAAGGCCCCTGGCCGGCGCGGAAGGAGAACAGGGCAGGCATGGCGTTGGCTATCTGACCTTGAATGTATACGAGTACGTCTTTTCTCTGCCTGGATCTATCGCGTCAAAACTGAGAAGAAAGCCCTCATCCGTCTTCTCGTAGGTGAAGGCCCCATTGGTGAATAGGTTCTTGGGCATCTCGGGAGAGAGCGCATCGGGTAGACGGCCGGTTCTGAGATTGATTTGGTAGAGTTCAATGGCGGTTTTCATGAGATTGAAGTAGGTCTGTGCCCGTATGTCGGCGCAGTAAGAACGCGTGACGGAGGGATAGTAGCTTGCCGCAAAAATGGCGTCGTCTCGCGTGAAACGCTCAAGGTCGAGTGTTTCCTGTAGAGCGCTGAGTCGAGGGTAGGCCTGACTGAAAGACAGGGCGAGGGCCCGATCCACCTTGGCCATATGATCGAGATAATATTGGCGGTTTCGGTCGAAGAAATCGGCATCGGCCGCCCTGCACGTCTCAAAGATCCCTGGATGTGTGTTGGGGTCACACCAGTCCGAAAGTAATTCCAGCAAGATAGCTTTGGGGTCCCTATTGAGGTCCGCAAGTGTGGAGCGGATTCCATTCTTTAGAGCGGCTGATAGGTGATTCTGCTGGCTTTCGATGATGGCGAGTTGATGTCGCAGCTCGGTCAGGAATGTCTGATTGGCAGGCCAGTCGGAAAGAATGTCGCCAATGACCTTGTTAGCCCGGGCTTTCCACCCCAGGCTGAAAACGTATGAAAGAAGAACGTTGTTGCCAATGTGTCGACTCATGTGGTGTACCGCGAGACCCTGTCGAATCCCCCCCTGGGGGTCGTTCTGAGCCATGAGGCGCCGTGCATTCGCGATCAGCAGATCCGACACCTGCCCGGCGTGGTGTAGGTCAGGGAGCAACATTCCAATCCCTCTGGCGTAGTCCAGTCCCCAATCACAGAATGCTATGGTAGCAGCCGTATTGGCGTGCTCAATGACACGGTGGTTGCCACGGATGTATCTGTCGAGATCATCATCCAGGGTTGCTTCTCCTTTGACAAAGGCTTTCATTTTTTCAATCCGATCGCCCTCTGGCGCCGCAAAGTGGAGAAAGCCGCGGTAGTAAAGCACGGCGGCATTGTTGGGTGGATACTCCGCAAAACAGCAGTCCGTGATCAGTACCGCAAGGACGCCGACCAGTAGTGGGAACTGAAGCATGGGTCGCATGAGATGTCCTTTCAATGGGTCAGAACTCGATGTCTTTCAGTACATCGTCAATGGTCGGCAATTTCGGCCGATGCGAGCTTCGCCTTCTGGCTTGGGATATCTGCTGGTCGAGTCCTTCCAACCCACCCTGCGCTAGTGCTCTGTTGAGTGACCGGAGGGTCAAGGCGTTTTCCGAGACAGCTGATACCGTTAAAGCTTCGCTCTCCAGGCGGGGGCGAGGTCTGCGTGTCACTAGAAACGCGGCGGTGAGTGCAACCACGACCAGTAGCGCAGCAGCTATACAGAGTGTCTGGCGACGCTGACGTCTGTCGGGAACAGCAATCAGTAGCCCCGACAGGTTTTTCTCGTGTGCCTGCCGGGTGGGTCGCAGACGAAGGTTCGCAATGTGGTTTTCTAGTTCCGAACGGCGTTTCATCATTCAAACTCCCCATTGAGTGAAGTACGCAGCTTTTCGATGCCATATCGATAGCGACTCTGGGCCGTGTTGATGGAGACCTTCAGTGCTAGAGCAATTTCCTTAAATGTGAGTCCCGCCGTCTGGCGCAGGACCACGACTTCTCGCTGCTCCACGGGCAACTGGATGACTGCCCGCCATAGCGCTTGGGTCTGCTCGAGACGCAGCACGTGGGTCAGGGGATCAAGACGATCAATGCCATCCGCCACACTGTCATCTCCCCGATGGACCTGCCTCCTGGACCGCAATCTGTCCTTGGAGAGGTTGGCGGTGCAGACGGCCAGATAGCTCCTGAGATTGCCGGTCACACGCAGCGCCTCCGGGTGCTGTGCGAATCTTAGAAACACGTCCTGTACGACGTCTTCCCCCGCCGAAGCGTCGTTCAAGATGGCCCCGGCAATTGTCAGGAGCAGCGATTCGTATTTCTCATAGATTCGCGCCAGGGCCTGCCTGCTGCCGTTCTTGAATCGCCAGGTTAGGAGTCTATCTTCGAGCATGACTCTCCAAGCCAGTAAGACAACATTGTCAAGATCCTACCCCTTATTACGAACGGGCGGTGGAATTTAGTCTACGGGTAGGGACAGATACTTGCCCAAAAGCGGGTCGTTCCCCTTGGTCTCACAATAATCGAGCGTTTTCTGTTGCATAAAATGGTGTAACAGTGTTTAATGTAACAGTAATTAGTGTAACACTAGTAACTGCAATAGCCGATGACTGACTTGTGTCAGCAGATAGGAATACTATGAAACAGAATCCATTTAAATATGGGCAGGTCGTTACGGGGAAGGACTATTGCAAACGCGGTCTCCTCGAAGACGAGTTGATTTCGTTGATAAAACGGGGTCAGAACACCGTCCTTCAAGGAGAGCGGCGGGCAGGCAAGACGTCACTCATCCACCAAACCGTGTCCCGACCCACGTCGCAGCGGCTTCTCTATTGCGATTTTCTCGGTATCAAAACTGGAGAAGACCTCATTCAGCGGATCGTCCAGGGGATCGAGACCATCGAACAGCAAGAATCTCTCATCAAGAAGGTGGTTCGCTTCATTCCCAACTTGACCGTTTCAGTCTCCATCGATCCGGTCACGGGCACCCCTTCTCTTTCCCCGTCCCTCGCCCGCAACACCTATCGCCCGGAGAGCCTGACCGGAATCATAGATTTCATTTCTCATCTCCATCAACAGAGTCCCCTGGTAGTGGCATTTGACGAATTTCAGGATTGCCTAAACCTGAAGGATGCGTGGGCGACCCTGGCGATCATGCGGAGTCGTATTCAATTCGAAGACAAGATCTGTTTCTTGTTCGCCGGGAGTATTCGCAACTATATGTGGAAGATTTTCCAGGATCCGGACAGTCCTTTTTTTAAATCCGCGCTGACCTTGGACGTCGATGCTTCTAGCCTTGACAATTTCTCCGGGTTTATCACCAGACAGTTCAGGAAAGGAAAGCGCAAGTTGGAGAAGGGCCTGTTCGATCGAATAGCAGACGTTTGTTTTCGCAATCCTGGGGATATCCAACAACTCTGCGCCGCCTTATGGGACACGACCCAAGAGGGCGACCTCATCACAGAGAAGGGTTTTTCCCAAGCACTGGTCCACGTTTTCCACAATGAACTGCGAGGATATGAAACAATACTCAGCGATTTGTCCCCACAACAGTCAGTGGTCTTGAAGACGCTAGCCCGTTTGGGAGGCGTTTCTCCTTTGGCCGGAGAATTCGTGCAGGCATCAGGCATTGCCCACACCAGTTCCATCAAAGCGGCGTTGACACGGCTGGTCGCCAAACGGCTGCTGTTTCTCGTCGGCAAAGAATACAGGTTTGTGAATCCCTTTTTCAGACTCTGGCTCCTTCACAAACGCTATTAAGCGACAGGTGACGGTGTTAGTATACGCAGATGATCCGCGACATCTCTCAGTACCACCAACAGACCAAGCACCATCCCTATCGCCATGCCCGAGCACTGGGGTACATGGATTGGAAGACACAGCCCGATCCCTTCCGTCGATTCACTGGGGCCCCTGGTCACCGACTGGCTTTCGGCTCCGAGGCGGAAGGTCCACTGTGGGATGACATCTATGATCCGGCCGGACAGAAAGCGCAAGCCCTTGGCAAGGTGTCGGTGAGTGATTTGTTCTATTACTCCTTAGCGCTGTCTGCCACTAAGCAGTACATGGACAACCAGTGGCATCTGCGCTGCAATCCCTCCAGTGGCAATCTACATCCGACCGAGGCCTATCTGTTGGCCCCACCGCTGGACGAGATTCACTCGGACGCCGCGCTCTACCACTACGCGCCCTATGAACATGCCTTGGAACGGCTTGTCGATCTAGAGGAGGGGACATCGAAGGCACTCTTCTCCACTTTGCCGGCAGAGAGTTGCCTGGTAGCCCTGAGTTCTATCTACTGGCGGGAATCCTGGAAATATGGTGAGCGTGCCTTTCGCTATTGCCACCACGACGTCGGACACGCCATTGCCGGTATTGCCCTGTCGGCCTCGCTACTGGGCTGGCAGACCCGGGTGTTGGAGGCGGTCGGCGGGGCAGAGATCGCGACGCTGCTGTCGATCGAACAGCAGACCGGCGTCGAGGCGGAACACGCCGACTGTCTGCTCGCCCTTTTTCCGGCGGACTCGGACGTGACATCCCCTCTCCTCGACGGCTGGCGCGTGCCGGAGCGGGTCCTGGCGCACATGAAGCGGCGACCGCATGCGTATGTGCCCAACCGACTCTCCGAGGACCATCATGATTGGCCGATCATTGACCAGGCGTCCCGGTTGAGTGAACACCCCGCCCGGATCGGCGTTTCAAGCTGGCGACCGTCGGTGACATCCTTTGAAGTGGAACCTCCCGCACGGCGGACGGTGTCGGCCCGTGCGATCATTCGTAGCCGTCGCAGCGTGCAGGCCATGGATGGGACGACAGAGATGGACGGCCCGGCTTTCTTTCGTACCCTGGCGCGTCTGGTGCCGACCGAGGGACGGCCTCCCTTTGCCGCCTGGCCCTGGCAACCGGCGGTGCACCCCGTCTTCGCCGTGCACCGCGTGCGCGGTCTCGCCTCCGGGCTTTACATCTTGGTTCGCGATCCGGCCCAGATCGAGTCCCTGCAATCCGTGATGACGTTCGATGCCTCAAGCAGCGTCGCAGAGGACGTACTGCCGGGACTGCCCTTCTACTTGATCAAAGCGGGTGACTTTTCCGATAGCGCCGAGAATGTCTCCTGCAACCAGGCCATCGCCTCGGGGGGCGTGTTCGCGACCATGATGCTGGCCTGGTTTCAGGGGCCGCTCGAGGAGCGAGGGGCTTGGTTCTATCCGCGGCTTCACTGGGAGGCGGGCATGGTGGGTCAGGTACTCTACCTCGAAGCGGAGGCCCAGGGCATGCGGGGGACAGGCATCGGCTGTTTCTATGATGACAGCATCCACGAACTCCTGGGTATCAGGGACCTGCGGATGCAGAGTCTCTATAACTTCACCGTGGGCGGCGCGGTCGAGGACCCACGGCTATCCGATCTGCCGGCTTATTCGCACCTAAGGATCAGCGAGTAATAAATTGGAGATTTGGGGTTCAAGTATGTCCCTTTAGTGGAGCGGCTAGCGTAGGGATCCTACGCCCACGGAACGGCACACTTAGAAGTTGAACCCATCCAGACGGAACCGGGACTGCCCCGGGACCCGAATAAAATTGTGGTCGAGGACTTTGATTGGGGCATAGCACCGCCTCTTGGGCAGTGTATCATCCTCGGATACCGTCACTAGGCAGCAAGGGAATTTGAAATTGAGAATTGAGAACTTAAAATTGTCGGCCCACCTCCAATTCTCAATTTGCATTTCTCACTTTTCACTTCCCATGCGCTCCGCTTAAGGGACCAGTCCCAGGACTGGTTCTCCGTAGGCTACTTCAAGTGTCAGTATCGCTGGTGACGTTTGGTCATAAGGTAAGCGTCTTGGGGGTCGGAGAGCGTTCCTGCGGTGGCAAGGATTGACTCCGATTTACTGAGTGTCCCTTACTAATGTTTCGCACGATGGAGGAAAAAACGAGAGCAACATTGTTACCATTCTCGAATGGATGGATGAATACTATGAACTATGGAAGAATAGAAATTAAGCAGAACAATTGAATGCACTCGATTCAAAATAGCTGCGCCATTTTGAACGAGTGATTCACGACGTTATCGCAGAGAATCGCTCTTTGAAATTACGCAATAAACCATTTGTTCAGTAGTACGGCTTGGTATTTCACGTTTACTTATTGACTCACGGTGCTACCGCTCCGGCATTTAGCCGTGACACTTCACGTTCGTACCTCACTTAATGAAGTGTCACATCCCACATCGTGGTCAAAGGGTTTAGATGCCAGCCGTTATGCCG
>JADFMM010000293.1 GCA_022563885.1 Planctomycetota bacterium
CCTTGTCGGTCTGGCCCATGAAATTCTGCGCCACCACGGCGAAAAGCAGTCCCATGATAATCAGGACGGCCATAAGCTCGATCATGGTAAAGCCGCCACGCGCCTTTCTGTTTCTTCTCTTCTTCATCTTGTGTAACACTCCCTATTCGACGCTTCGAATTCAACTGAACTAAAACTGCACGGATGAGATCTTTAGAATGGGGATGATGGTCGCATAGGCGATCACGCCCACCACACCGGCCATGAAGACGATGATCACGGGTTCGACGGCGGCGCTGAGGCGTTCGATGACCATGTCGGTCGAGGCCTCCAGGTCTTCGCTGATGTGTCTGAGCATGGACTCCAGCTCACCGCTTTTTTCGCCCACCGTCACCATATGAGCCATCGCCGGGCTAATGACCCCACTGTCTCTAAGGGGCGTGGCAATGTCGGCGCCGGAGAGGATACGCTCGCGCGCGGTCTGGACGGCCTTCTTCATGACCACGTTGCCGGTCACCTCCGACACCACACGAAGAGAGTCCGCCATGGCCAAGCCGGAGCCCAGCAGCGTCGAGAGCGTCGAGGCAAAACGAGCCGCCACACGTTGCTTGATCAGGGGACCGAACAAGGGCAGGGACAAGATGGCCTTGTCCCGCAGGTAGGCGCCACGTTCCGTCCTGAAAAACCGGTCCAACAAAATGAGCAGTGTCGCCACCACGGCCAGGACAATGACGATTTTCCAGCTCGTCAACACGGCACTCACATTCATCATAAGCTGCGTGATCAGAGGCAGCTCTTGCCCGGCCCTGACGATCTGTTCACCGATCTTGGGAATGACCTGAGTCGTCAGGATCAGCACCGCCCCCAGACAAAATAGCAGCAATATGATGGGATAAACCATCGCGGTCACGATCTTCGATTCTACACGCTGCCGCTTTTGCATGAACCCGGCCACGGTCGCCAAACTTCCGCCCAGGCTGCCCGTCACCTCACCCACCCGCATCATACTGACGTAGATGACATCAAAATATCGCGGGTAATCGCCGAGCGTGTCGGCAAAGGATTCACCGCTCATCACCCGGTCGCGAATGTCGGTGAGGGCATGGCGAAAGCGAGTATCGGTGACCTGGGCGATCAGCACGGAAAGCGCTTCGGTCAGTTTGATACCGGAATTGAGCAGCGTCGCCATCTGTCGCGTAAACTCAACGATCTGGGCCTTGTTCGTGCGCGTAAAGGTCCGAGAGAGGAAGGCCGCCTTGCCCTGCTGAGTACTGACCTCCGAGACACCGGAGGGATGAATGCTCCGCAGGCGCAACTGCCGCCGGGCCGCATAGGCACTCTCGGCGGCGATGCTTCCCTTCACCTTTTTGCCACTCGCCTCGATGGCCGTGTATTGGTAGGTTGGCATGGCTCTTCTACTCTGGACTCACTGGTTTTTAGACCACGTCCGCCTGTGTCACTCTGAGGACCTCGGCCACGGTGGTAATGCCCCGCAACACCTTTCTGGCCCCATCCATACGCAGGGTCTTGAGGCCCGACGCCAAGGCCAGCCGTTTGATCTGTCCGGCACTCTTGCGCTGGTAGATGAAATCCTGTATGTCAGAGTCGATGATCATCAGTTCATAGATCCCCGTTCGCCCGCGATAGCCGGTGTGAAAGCACTTTTCACATCCTTTGCCCTCGTAAAAGGTGACTTCGTCGGCCCTAACCTCTTCAGTATCTTCGATGCCTAAAACCCGTAGATCCGTTTTGGAGACTTCCACCTCTCCCCTGCAGTGCTCACAGATGCGCCGCACCAAACGCTGCGCCATGACGGCCAGGAGAGAGGAGCTGACCAAATAGGGTTCGACCCCCAGGTCCAGCAGACGACTGACCGCACCGGCGGAGTCATTGGTATGCAGTGTGCTGAAGACCAAGTGCCCCGTCAAGGAGGACTGGATCGACATCCGCGCGGTTTCCACGTCACGCACCTCACCCACCATGATGACATCCGGATCCTGTCGCAGGACGTGCCGTAGCGAAGTGGCAAAGGTCATCCCCTTCTTGGAGGCCACCTGAATCTGACTGATGCCCTCCAACTGATACTCGATGGGGTCTTCGATCGTAATGACATTCTTTTCCGAGGAATTGAGGCGATTCAAGCAGGCGTAGAGGGAGGTGCTCTTGCCACTTCCCGTGGGACCGGTCGCAAAGATAACGCCGTGGGACTTCTCCAACAGGGCATCCAGGCGATCCAGGTCATCCTTCCACAGGCCCAGTTCTTCCAATTCGAAGACACCCGAACTCTTGTCCAAGACACGCAGGACGGCGCGTTCTCCATAGCTGGTCGGCACCGTGCTGATCCGCAGATCCACCTCCCGCTGCCCCAAGCGGACGCTGGTGCGACCATCCTGCGGCAGCCGTCGCTCCGCGATGTCCATGCCGGCCATCACCTTGATACGCGATATGACCAGCGGCAGGACATTACGATTGAGGCTCAACACGTCGTAGAGGATGCCATCCACCCGATAGCGAATCTGAATCCGCGATTCAAAGGGGTGGACATGGATGTCACTGGCCCGCAACTGCAAGGCGCGAAAGAGGATATCATTGACGAGACGAATGACCGGCGGGCGGTTGACCACATCCAACAGGTCGTCCGATCCCGACACCTCGTCCACCAGTTGCTCGAGGTTTTGCGAGTCCAGCTCCTCGGCCACTTCTTCGATGACGCTCGATCGCTGCTCATAGGCGTTGTCGATGATGGAGGTGATCGCGGCCCGGGTTGAGACGGCCGGGCGCACGGAGAGACCCGTCATCTTGGAGATGTTGTCCAAGGCCGTCATGTCCAGCGGCTTGGAGAGCACCACGGTGAGTTCGCCCTCCTCGGCCAGCGTTCCATCGTCGTCGGAGTGCCCGTCGAGAAGCGCTTCTGTCTTGACACCAATCAGGTAGTGATGCTGGGCATAGGAGGCGGGAACCGATTCGATAAACTCGGGTGGCACGGCGTCTTCCGGGAGTTCGGTGAGATAATCCCAGCCCAGAGCGCTGGCAAACAGTCTCAGGACGACCTCTTCCGTGAAATAGGGACATCTCAACAGGGCATCGTCGACGCGTTCGTCCCCGTTCACTTCTTCGAAAAACTTGGCCAGCTGTTGCTCGTCCGCCAAGCCGGTTTTTCTAGCGGTGTCTAACAGAAGTTCCTTCATAGCCCTTTGGCCCCACCCGCTCTCCACTCAGTCTCAATTGTCTCGTGGATTCTAGCTTTTTATCCATAGGTTCCCAGTCAATTATTGGGCATCCAGCACTCTTGCCGGGATCATGCCGCTGGCCTCCACACCGGGCCAGGTCTGGTAGTTTTGGAAGCGGGCCTCATGTCTCTCGAAGGCGGCACGGTTCCGATCCGAGATACGCTCGAGATCGCTCTCGCCGGCCAGCACATCCGCCGGCCGAATGATCTGTGCCTTGACGAAGATGTACAATTTCTTCTGGATGTCGCTGTTCTTGACACTGCGGAAGAGCGTTCCGATCAGTGGTAAATCTCCCAGAAATGGCACCTTAGTGCCTCCCTTGTTCTGATTGAGCTTCACCATCCCACCTAGGATGATCGTACTCCCGTCGGGGACCGTCACCACAGTGCTGACCTTACTCGTACTCGTGTTGGGCGGTGACTCTCCTCCCACCGGTCCCGTGAAGTCTGTCCGGTCCAACGTCAACTCCAGCCGCAAGAGATCGCCTTCGCTGATGTGAGGGGTGATCGTCAGGGTGATACCGGCAGAATAGGGGTCATAGCTAGTAGTGGTCTGTATGACCTGCGATCCTTCCTGCGGCAACGCGGAACCGGTCGTCAGGACGTAGGTTGTATCCTCGGTGACGATGATACCCTCTTCATTGTCATTGACCAGGATCTTGGGTTTGGCCAGGACGCGACCGTAGTTCTTGGTCTGCATCGCGGTAAGGAGGGCATTGATGTGCCGATCGCCATAGAAAGCTGCTCCGCTTCCACCTCCCGACTGAAGGTCGATGAAGCGGTCCCGTTCACTGTTCAGGCCACTGTTCAAGAGTGCCTCGACCAGATTCACAGCACTCGCACCAGGGATCAGCGGGGTCGTGACGCCGGAGGTATTCGTCAGATCGGGAAAGCTGGACAGGATGTTCAAATCATAGTCAAATTGATCCGTCTCGGTAATCTCCACGAGTGTCACGTCGATGAGCACCTGGGGTCGCCTCTGATCGAGGGTCTCGATCAGGTTCTTGATCCACTCCTGGTTTCTCCTATTGGCGTAGGCAATGATGGAGAAGGTCTTGCTGTCGGGCACGATGACGATGTCATCATCCGTCTTCTTCAGCACCCGCTCGATCTTGCCCTCTGCATCCAGAACAGTTTCTTGGATCAGTTTCTCAAGTAAGGCCGCCAAATCTTCCGGATCTTGGTTTTCGAGGGGGTAGATGACATAGGGAATCGCATTTGCCTCCGTATCACTATCGACATAGGAGAGGATCTCGCTAATCTGGACGTGCTGTTCCTCGGTGGCGTTGACCAGCAGAGAATTCGTCGCCTCCACCACGATCACCTGAGGTTCCTCCAGCGTCGCGTCCGTGGGGGTCTCCGGGCTCGTCAGCCGCCTGTTCGCCACTGTCGTTGTCGCCCGAGGCGTGCCCGGCTGAGCGGCGCTGGCCCGGGGATCCCGCACCTGTCGCCGCGTGTCCCGGTAGGTCGGCGCGCCCACGATGCCCAGCTCTTCAAGCTTCTCACGAGCGTTCTCGGCATCGACATATTCGATCCGATACAGTTTGAGCTGCCGAGGATCCTGCTGTTCGACATCGAGGCTGTCAATGAGGTCCTGGACAATGACAAGGTCTTCGCGATGTCCGATCATGAGGACACTGTTGGTTCGCTCGTCCGCTTCTAGATAGACGGAATCATCCACCTCAGGCCTGGCGGTCACGGTCCGGGTCAGCGTCCGGTTTCTAGCGGCGGCCCGGAGTCGCGCCTGATAGGCGGCCTCGGATTCCCCGGCTCGCTTAGCGACGGTCGGCGTCGCCGCTGTCCCCCTGACAGAGATCTTGACGGTGCCCAGATGCTCTGCCAGGCCCCGTACCTTTTCGGTGAGGTTCTTGGCCATGGTGTAGCGCAGTTGATGGGCACGAAACAGTTTGAGTTCTCCCGGCCTGTCCACGGTGTCCAACAGTTGTTCGATACGCGGAAAACGGTAGGCATGGGCGGTGATGATGATCGTCTTGGTCTGTGCGATGCTGGACAGGTTCACGCCGAGTTGCATGTTCTTCAACAGCGTCTCAACGCTGGCGACATCGATATGTTTCAGTCGAAACACCCGGGTAATGACCGCATCACCGTAGTCAATCAGCCCCCCGCCCGTCCGGAGATCGGGATCTACGTCACTCCACTCCGCCGTTGGCACGACCGTCACGATGTTGCCCCGCCGGGCCATTACCAGGCCCTTAAACTTGAGCACCGACTCCAGCAGAGGATAGAGGTGCTTCACCTTGATCGGACCAGCCAGGGCGCCCTGTAGCTTCAACGTGACCTCACCCTTAACCTTGTCGGGATCATACATGAAATCCAACTTGAGGTGTTCCCCCACCAATTCCATCAGCATCACCACGGAGAGTTTCTCGGGAAGATTCATGTCGAGGACCTGCTCACCGTTGGGGAGTTCCGGAGTTTCATAGGTCTGGGCGTGAAAGGGCTTTTCGGGGCCTGTTACTGGGAGTGGGGTCTGGGCGTTTTGACCTAAGAGCAACCGGCGCTGCTCCGCACTCTGGGGTGTCGCATGCAGGCCGTCCGTGATTCGACCCAGACCGCCACCCCCGGCCAGCATACGCGGCCTTCCCGGTGCCAGGCTTACCCGTTTAGCGGGAAGAAGACCCTCCTTTACGGCCAAAACAACCCGGTCGATTTTAACCCGCGGCGCAACAACCAGCACCTTGTTTCCAAGATAGTCAATGATGATCCGATTGCCCGACGCCCCAATCGGCGGATATCCGAGCGAGCCGATAGAAACACCGTGGACGGCAGTGGCGATGCGGTCACTCGCCGCCGGTGTCCAATTGCATTGGGTGACATCTATCAATCGCACGTCATAGGGAAAACCCGAATCCACTAGCGCCAGAATCGCACGGAACTGGGCTAGCTCGGAGGTCTTACCGGTCATTAAGAGGGTCTCGACACCCGGCTCTAGCTGCGTGATAGTGCAGAGGCCCAGGTCATTGCGCAGAGCCAATATGGCCTCCGCAGAGACATACCTGGGACTGTAGAAATCGTGACTCCTAGTGGAAGTCTCTGGGCCCAGGGCCATGGCCCCGGCCGGATTGCCGATGATGAGCAGCATGAGACATGTGCTCAATGCGCTTGCGACTCGTTGTCTTGGACTGCTCCAACTTCTCCGTCCCAATTCCATAACCACTCCGTCATTCTGACAACGCTGTCTCTCAGGACGCGACGTTTCAAAGCGGCGTTCCTCGGACTCCTTTGAGGCCACCTACGGAATCAATCCCGCGCGTCGAATCTCCTTACTTGATGCCCTCGGTGGCAAAAAACACTGTTCGTCCGCGTGGACCGGATAGAAGAGACCCGCCGTCCACACCGTTGCCGCCTACTACATCAGACAGGCGCACTTGGGAAAAGTTCCCGGGCGGCCCGAAATAATCCCGCCGACAGTAGTGATAAGACATCTCGCTGAAGTGAGTCCGAAAACAGAGTGGATCATCCTGTTCAGACGCTCCTCCACGACTTCCCTCGGCATGCTCCAGTCCTCCCAGACACGAAAGACTAGAACACACTTAAACCATAGAATACAACGGTCCAAACCCAAAGGAGCTGTTGGGAAAATCCTTCGTCTTGCACCTTGCGCTGCACACTCTTCTTTACTTATGGGTCACACTGCATGGCCGCGTGCTACTAGCGATTGGGATCTGTCTTAGTCCCCTTCGCACGCTCAGAATCGGCCATAAACTTCTTTCTTACTTTCAGCAAACGTTCCAGCGCCTGTTCCCGAATAAGCCGTCGCGCCTCCAGATCTTCGGGTGACATATTCAAATCCAAGGGCTGCTTGAAATTCCTCAGCGCAGTGGTGATGCGCTCAATCTCTTGGATATCCTCTTTCGTTTCTATCGGACGTCTGAGGGGCCGAGTCGCAGATCTGGAAAGTCCCGGGGATGCGGAGAAGACGGAGATCGCATTGCCTCTGGGGACGAGGGTTTCCGCCGTGGGTGCTATGCCGCTTGACCTCGTTTTGGGCCGACGCTTATTGCCGCTTCCGGCATACAGACTGATCTTGGGCTCGCGTTGGACTCGCAGTTCCTCGATACGCTGGCCGTCGCGGAGTTTGACCAGGCCATTCAGGATCTCCTCGATCGTCAAGTGTCCAAGCCGATCCCCTTGGCGGACCCAATGTTGCCCTTTTCCGG
>JADFMM010000064.1 GCA_022563885.1 Planctomycetota bacterium
TGAGAATCGAACTGATCCAGTTCAAGGGACCGGCAAGAAATAATTTGAACTTTTGAATGCCCAATTGCACCCCATCTTTGATCGCTTCTCAATCGCGAAAACAGCGGCTTCCTTGGAGCAAAGCTGGCTGCGATAGCAGCATAAAAAGCATCTCAAGCAATCCTCGACGTAGAACTGCTACGCCTGTGGTTTCGCTCAATCGGGCGCGACCCAATATGGGGCACACTTGGACCCCAAAATGTCCAACCTATTTGTTGCCGATCCCTAAAGGCTGTCATTTCGGCCTGGCGATCGTTTTACTGAGTTGTCCTTTCCTGATGGGCTGGGCGACCGGCCAAAACAGCGACCTGCCGTCGATACCCGATCTCATCGAGCAACTCGACTCCAGCGACAAATTCGAGCGGCGCGATGCGGCCATGTATCTGGCGGCGCATGGACCCGCCGCCGCAGATGCCGTGACCGCGCTCATCGACGCCTTGGACGATCGGGAGACGCAAGTCTGGTTTCATGCGGTGACGGCGCTGAGTCGCATCGGGCCCGCCGCCAAGGCAGCCATTCCACGACTGATCGCGGACATCGACCGACATTCCGACCGCGGCGCCAATCCCAAGTGGTACCGCTCGGTACATGCCCTGGGCATGATGGGTCCTGCTGCGATTCCCGCTCTGACAAAAGGACTCAGCCACGGCGACGAGGACGTACGGGCCGGCGCCGCCGCGGCACTCGGTTGGATGGGTCCCGAGGCCGCGGAAACGACGGCACTGCTCGTCGGGCTCCTGGATGACAGTGACGAGTTCGTACGCGAAAAAGCCGCGGAGACCCTCGGCCTGATAGGCCCATCGGTCTTGCCGGCCGTGAGCGAGGCACTCCGCTCCGGCTCCGCAAACGCACGGCAAGGCGCGGCAAGGGTCGCCACCCATATGGGTTCGTCGGCGGCTGAGCTGGCGCCGCAGCTGCAAGCGCTGGCTCGATCGGATGAACAGCCCCGCGTACAGGCCACAGCGATCGAAGCGTTGTCGCGCGTCGGGATAGACGATAGCGAGCATGCCGCGATACTGTTCGAACTCTTCCATCACGATTCCGAAGCAATTCGACAGGCCGTCAAGAATGGTCTGTTGTCTTTGCCCTCAGAACAGTCAGTTCATCGGCTCATTCACATCATGGAGACCGAGCAAGATGCGTTGAGCGGCCAGGCGGCCGACCTGCTGGGCCGCATCGGCCCTCCCGCGGCCGATGCGGTGATTCCTCTGATCAATTCGGTGGCAAGCGATCGGGCGGAGGGTGCACGGGCGGCATTCCGCCAGGCATTGACGGACATCGGTCCGGTCGCCGTGCCGCGGCTACTGGAGTCGCTTGAGACAACGCGGATGGAGGACATCACGGCTGAACACTGGGTCGTCATCTGCCTGCGCGAGATGGGTCTGGAGGTGGTTGCTTCCTTGAATGAACACTTGAGTCATGAGCATCCCAATGCGCGGCTCTGCTCGATTCTGGCATTGACGGGAATGGGAAAAGACGCCGGCGACTCGGAAGCCTTGCTGCTAGATCATTTCAAGGATCCGGTTTCACGGGTTCGGGCGGCGGCCATTGTTGCGGCTGTCGCGGTGGCCAAGCAGCCGGATCGCCTCCTGGATCGCATCGGGCCCCTGCTCGATGATGATGACGCCAGAGTGCGCCTGGGAGCGGCAGTCGCTGTCAGCTCCATCGGATCGAACGCCGTCTCCCTGGTGCCGGAACTGACAGCCATGCTGAATGATCCCGATAGGGATGTCCGTTGCGGGGCTGTTACAGCGCTGGGCGGAATCGGCCCGCGGGCCGAAGGTGCCTGCACGTCCATTGCGAAGCTGTTGGAGTCGCATGATGAAGGCTTGAAACTCGCCGCGGTGCGGGCCCTCGGAGAGATCGGAGGATTGTCCCAACCGGCGCTATCGCAACTGGCTACCCTGGCCGCCGACGAAAATGACATGTTGAAAGAGGCCGCACTGGTCAGCCTGGGACAGATGGGTCGCGACGCCAGGAAGACTCTGCCCGTCTTCGAGCAGGCGCTGTCCGATCCGAACGACAGCGTACGGGTGGCAGCGGTCATTGGTTTCGGACGCATCGAAGACTCCGCCGAGAAGCTCTTGCCGGTCATGGATGCGGCACTGGGTGATTCGTTCCGTGAGATACGTCATGCCGCGGCGCAGAGGATCGGGCAACTGCGCGACGAGGGGACGGCGGCTACGCCCAAGCTGATCGAAATGCTGGCGGATAGCGATGATCAGAACGTGGCACTGAAAGCCCTGGGGAGAATCCCGCCCGCAGTGGAACATCTCTCGCTCTACATCGAATCCCTGAGCCATCGCGATTACATCGTTCGAGGGTATTCGTGTGAGGCGCTGGGCAGACTGCATGGCAAGGCCAAGAAGGCCTTGCCGGCGCTCCGGAAAGCCAGCAAAGATCGAAATCGCTTCGTGCGCCAGCGAGCCAGCCGTGCCATCGAACGGGTGGAAGGACAAGGTTGAAGCCCACCCTCCAACTGGCGGCGACCACCACGCCGGACGGCAAGAAACTGGTTCTATCCCGACATGACCGGGATTTCTACCTGTCCATCGACCAATACCCACTCATGAACAGTCGTGAGCAGGAATCCGAACTGGAATTGGCCCGCCTAGGCTGCCAGGGGTTACAGGGGCGCCCGAATCCTCATGTGTTGATTGGGGGCTTGGGAATGGGATTCACCCTCCGGCAGACGCTTGAGCTGCTGCCCGAGAAAGCCAAGGTCACGGTCGCAGAACTGGTCCCGGAGGTGATCGTCTGGAATCGTGACTTCTTGGGCGATCTGACCCGTCACGCCTGGCAGGATCCACGCGTGGTGGTCAAGTCCTGCGATGTCTGTGACATCATCCAAAGCGCCAATGGCCTCTTTGATGCTATCCTGCTCGATGTAGACCATGGGCCCTCCTCGATGACCAACGCCCAAAATGCCAGGCTGTATCAGCCTGCGGGCCTTCACGCCATGACGCGGGCCCTCAAAAAAGAGGGCTGCTTGGCCATTTGGTCTGTCCAAGGGGATGTTCAGTTTGAAAAGAGACTCAAGCGGGAGAAGCTTTTTTTTCGAGTGGTCCGTGTCCCCGCATTCAAGTCTTCCAAAACACGTTCCCGTTGCATCTGGCTGATAGCAGGCCGCAAGCAAGGGATCGTCGGCAAAGCTTAACCGCGAAAGCCAGATCCCTCGGCTTCGCTCGGGACAGGCTCCGTGCAGCTAGGCCTCCAATTTCGCTCAATCGATCACGACCCAATCCAACCTAAATCTGAGCGGATAATTCGGTAACTCATTGTCATGCACCTCCTAAGCAGTCCAAACACGCCGGAGAGAGGACATTTTACCGCATGTCGACCACGTCTGGCCCCCTCACACGTCAACAGCCGGGATCTCGAATCCCGGGCGTCCGGTCAGCTTGATGAGGGCGTTGGCCTCTCCGCTGTACTCACCGGTGAAATGCTCCGCCGCGTTGTCGTAGGTAATCTTCGGGCCCATGATGAAGTGGTTCCGCTTGAGATCGACGCCCATGCCGGTGATCTGTGCGCTCATGTCCTCGAAGGCCTCGAGGGCATCGTCGTGGCGACGCATGCCGGCCTGGACCGTCTCTTCGGTCACGGGGTGTCCCAATTTAAAGGCCACGTTGGCCTGGTGACACATGACCGTGCTCAAGTGCCCTTCGCCGATCTCGCAGTTCAGGTCCGAGGCCTTGCCGCTACGGATGGCATCGATGAAGTTTTGCTCGTGCGCGCCACCTCCATCTCCGACGTACTGTTTGAGTTTTTCGCCATCCAGGTCGTAGGCAAAGCCGCCGCCCCGCGAGATCTGCATGTAGCCCTTTTCCATTTGGATATGGTTACCGCCGCGCATGCCCAGGTAGACAGCGCCCCTCGTGCCGCCGGGACGCGAGAGGTCCTGGAGGTTGCGGACGTCGAGCACGACCTTAACGTCTTGGTGTTCATAGAGGGCCATGATCATGTTGGGGGTCTGACCGTCGTCGTCCCAATGGAAGCGGTTCCCCACCGCCTGGACGGTCTCGGGGACATCGTTCCATCCCAAGAGGTGACGTAAGTCATCAATGTAGTGGACGCCCCAATTTCCCAGTTCGCCGTCGCCATAGTTCCACTGCCAATGCCAGTCATAGTGGAACTGTTTGCGCATCACCGGCGTGGCCGGCGCGGGACCGGCCCAGAGGTTGTAGTCAATGTGGGCGGGCACCTCGAGGGGCGCGCTGGACTTACCGATGGACTCGCGCGAGCCTAGTTTGGAACAGTGTACCCACTGCACTTGACCGTACTTGCCCGATTGGATGTCTCTGGCGGCCTCGATGACGGCCGGACAGGAGCGATGCTGCGTGCCGGCCTGCACGATGCGATTGTACTTGCGGGCGGCATTCACCATCTGGCGACCTTCCCAGATGGAGTGGCTCACCGGTTTCTGCACGTAGACGTGCTTGCCGGCCTGGCAGGCCATGATGGCCATCAGCGAGTGCCAGTGATTGGGGGTGGCGATCACCACGGCGTCGACATCCTTATCGTCCAGTATGTGGCGAAAATCCTGGTGTTTGGCGAAGGGCTGGCGTAGCTTCTGGGTCTTCTCATCCATCCGGTGGAGATCGGGATCACTAACCGCAACCACTTTGACACCGTCAAGCCGGGGAAAGTTTCTAATGTGGCCTCCACCCATCGTGCCACAGCCGATCACGGCAAGATTAATCTGCTCGTTGGCACCCAAGACGCTAGGCAACGGCAATAGGGCCGTGGCGCCCACCATCAAAGAGCTTTTCATGAACTGCCGGCGGGAAAGGTGGTGATGCGACTTCTTCATAGTAAACGATTCCTTAGCAGATTAGTCTCTGTCAGGCGAAAAACCATACGCTCTCGCCCTCGACCAAGCTCGGGGCAAGCAGGCCGAAAATGGGCTTTTCCGAGAAAGCCTAGACACCTATGTTCTCTTGTCGCGATCTTTCCCTATTTTACGTTACGATCGAACGGTCGGACAGAATTTTCAAAAAAACTTTGCTGCGGGATCGGCTGCTTCCTCGGCTCCACGAGCCTCTGTCAGAAAACTCGATCTCGCACCGAGCAGCTTCTTAGACGCCGGCGGCATCGATCTTGACCGACGCGGGAGGAGTTCTTAGTATGGCGGCAGAGAATGGATTCTTGTCTGCGCCACCAGGGAGGTATTGATGGCAACTCTGAAGGGTGTTTCCGACTATCTAGAGCTGACGTTCTCCAAGGAGATCAAGGCGCATCACATACTGCCTTCCTCGGAGGGTGAGCTTTCCGGCTTTCCCGCGACGCTGCACGCCACCTATGTCGAGGCCTTGAAGCGTCAGGGGATCGAGTCCCTCTACTCGCACCAACAACAGGCCTTCGAGCCCATCAGCCGGAATCAGGATACGCTGTTGGTCTCGCAGACGGCCAGCGGCAAGACCCTCTCCTTCCTGCTACCGATCCTGAACGAGTTCACCAACGCCAGCGCGCCCTTCGGCGTGCTGTTGATGTATCCCACCAAGGCGCTGTCGCGTGACCAGGAGGGCGCTCTGGGAAAGCTCGTCACGGCCTCCGGCGCCACGGTGCGGATGGGGACATTCGACGGCGACACACCGCGTGAGGAACGCTCCCGCATCGCCCGGACGGCCGATTTTGTGATCACCAATCCGGACATGCTCCATGCCGGTTTTTTGCCCAACCACAATCGCAGATGGAAGGGGTTCCTGAGCCGACTGCGCTATATCGTGATTGACGAAGTGCACAGCTATCGGGGCGCTTTCGGATCCCATGTGGCCAATGTCTTTCGGCGTCTGTTGCGGGTGTGCGAGATCCATGGAAGTCGGCCGACCTTCGTCTGTTGTTCCGCCACGGTGGGCAACCCGAAAGAACATGTGGAGGCCCTTTTCCAGCGTGAATTCCGCATCATCGATTCGGACGGGGCGCCCCGCCCCCAGCGACACCTCTATATGGTGAACCCCCCTTTGGTGCAGAGTCAGGGGCACGCGCTCTACCGCAAGGGTCCCGCGTCGGTGTCGATCCCTCTGATCCGCTACGCCGCCAAGCAGAAGGTGCGCACCATCTGTTTCTGTCGAGCCCGGCAGGAGGTGGAACGTCTCTACCGGGCCGTAATCGATCGCAATCCGGAGCTGCGGGATCAAGTGAAACCCTACCGAGGCGGGCTGCTACCCAACGAGCGTCGGCAACTGGAGCGAGACCTGGCCAAGGGACGCCTCAACACCATCATCACCACCAACGCCCTGGAACTGGGCATCGACATCGGCGGTTTGGACCTGTGCATTCTGTCGGGACACCCGGGGACCTTTGCCAGTTTCTGGCAACAGGCCGGGCGGGTGGGCCGAGCCGGAAAAGAGGCCATCATCGTCTACATTGCCAAGGACGCGCCGATCGATCAGTACCTGGTACACCACCCGGAATTCATCACCAAGGCCCCGATCGAGCGGGCCTGGCTCAACGCGGAGAACCCCTATATCATCCTGCAACACCTGCCCTGTGCGGCATACGAGTACCCACTGCGACCCGACGAACCCCTCTACCGGACGCGGGCCTACCCACAGGCCGTGGCGGTGCTCAAGGAGAACGAGACGCTCAAGCCCTATCGCGACTGCTATCGCTATGCCCTATCCGACTATCCGGCCCGGGGTGTCAATCTGCGCGGCATGACCGACTACAACATCGAAATCTACTGCGGGACGGAGGTCATCGGCGAACTGGATCCCATCGGCGCCCGCGGCACGCTCTACAAGGATGCCATCTATCAGCATCTGGGTCGGCGCTATATGTCCATCGATCTGGATCTTCAGAAGAAACTCTGCCGCGTCACCGAGGTGGATGTCGACTACTATACGGAGGCGGTGTGGGAGAATCGCATCCACATGACCGAGGTGGAAGAGACAAGCGAATTGCAGGCCAGCCGTGTCAACTTCGGCTATATCCATGTGAATAAGCAACCCAAGCTCTACAAGAAGATCCGCGAGCGGAGCTACGAGAACATCGGATATGGACCGATCACCCTCGACGCCTTCGAGTATGACACGACCGGCTTCAGTTTGCTGCCGGCCGACGCCTGGCAGGAGGCCATGAAGGCCGTGGACAAGCGTTACATCGAGGCGGCCCTCTACGGCCTGAGCTATCTCATGAGACGCGTGGCGCCCAGTGTCTGTATGGGAGATGTCAAGGACATCGAGACGGACGTGGCCCTGTTGGAGGTCGAGGAGAGCGTCTGGAAGAGCGCGCTCTATCTCTTTGACACGGTGGAGGGCGGGGTAGGCTACGCCGAGAAGGTGTGTGAACTGCTGACGACGGTCTTGAAACTCTGCCGCCAGATCATTGACGAATGCGAGTGTGAGGCGGGCTGTCCCTCCTGTGTGCCACCGCTGCCCCCCGGTGTCAACAGTGAGGCTTTGGAGATGCTCTTCGTGGAATCCAACGCGGCCGTGGAGTGTACTGTCAGTCTGCTGGACTGGCTGCTGGAGGGCAAGACCGTGCTGCCCAATATTACCACCCGGACACTCCCCATCGCGACAGCCGTGGAACCGCCCCCCATCGATGTCGAAGCGGTCAGACTCAACAATCGCTTGAAAAAGGCCTCCAAGATCCTGCAGCGGAAACGAGAGAGGCAGCACTGACCGACCTCATGAATGCGGCCAGTGCCATTGAACAGACCTTTCTGCATTGCCCCGGGATCGGACCGGTGACGGAGGCGAGGATCAAGGAGCGGGGTTATGGCGATTGGCAGACCGTCCTTCGGCGGCCGGAGGGCCTGCCGTTGGGAGCGCGCGGTTCATCCACGCTGCTGCAGGCCCTGGCCCGCAGCCGAGACGCCCTGGCGCAGGATGATATCCAGTATTTTATCGATCATCTCTCGGTGAAAGAGCACTGGCGGGTCTTGGCCGCCTATTTTGACCGGCTCACCTACTTCGACATCGAGACCAGCGGTCTCTCCTACGACGCCTACGTGACCTGCATCGTCTGCTACCATCGAGGCAGTCTATGGCGATTCGTGCAGGGAGAAAACCTGGACGATTTTCTGGCGCTCCTGGAGGAAGTGCAACTGCTGGTTTCCTTCAACGGCGCGAGTTTCGACATCCCCCAACTCCTCCGCACCTGGCACATACCACAATTTCCCTGTCCTCATATCGATTTGCGTTGGCAATGCTACCACGATCAACTTCGAGGCGGATTGAAACAGGTCGAACGATCGTTGGAGATCGACCGGCCTGCGGACCTTCAGGGCGCCGATGGCGCCGAGGCGGTCTGGCTCTGGTATCGCTGGCACCACTATGGCGATGCGGCCGCGCGGGAGAAACTCCTGCGCTACTGCAGTGCAGACGTTTTAGTGCTGGGAATAATCTGTGCCGCCCTACTGGAAGCCAAGGGATGGCCCCTTTCCCCGCCCAGTCACCAAGCGGTCTGGGATTTGCTTGATGACGGTCCTCAGGCGGCAAAGCGAGGCGGATTATCGGCACCTTAGCGAATGTGCCTGTATTTTGAACACCGAATCATCGGCACGAGTACTTAAGTACTTAAACACTGTACGGGGCTCACCCGAATGCTGCTTCGTCCTCCAAAACCTCTGTAACCGGTGACCATTATGTCTACACATACGAGCGGTATGCCTGGTCGGAACCATCCTGCACCGGAGAACTCTCCATGGATGCGCCCGGGAGAGTTTTGTGTCAGACTGGTACTGGTCAGATCTACGAAGACCTGTATAATACAGGCCAAGCGATGGTAGTATTAGGCAAGGTGATACAATCGAATTTCTCGGTGCCCATAGCAAAGTGCCTTTGGAGCCCCCTTAGCCTAACTTGAATAGCATGTCTGATGAGCAGGACAGTTCAAGGACGGAAACCGCTACTCAAACCATGGAGTCCAGTGAATGAGCATGAGATCAGAAACATCCTCGGTACCTGTCGCAGCGCGTCTCGCTATCACCCTCGTGGTGTCGGCATCCGCCCTGGCGCTAGTCACTGGACTCTGCGGCTGCAATGGCAAGAACTATAAGACCAAGGCGGACGAGGAGACCTACAAAATCCTGGATGAAAAGTGGGAAGAAGACTTTGGCCAGATGGTCAATTACCAAGTCAGCGACCAGACACCCGATAGCAATGAAATCGTCGCCAAAATGACGACGACTGAAGGTCTGGGTCTCGTCGAGGCCGTGGGCATCGCGACCCAATACAATCGGGAGTATCAGCGGCAAAAAGAGGTGCTCTATCTCTCGGCACTGGACCTCACCGACACACGGCATCGGTACGCACGACAGTGGTTCGGCACGGTGGATGCCACCTACGCCAATAACGGAGGCAGCGACGATGTCTCGGTCGACAGTAGGGTAGGCGTCACGCAGAACCACCTCCTGGCAGACGGCATACAAATCGGCACGGGGCTGGCCGTCGACTGGACCCGTTTCCTGACCGGCGATCCGCGGACCTCGCTGGCCTCGGTGCTTACCGCGACCGTTTCCGCGCCGCTGCTGGGGGCCGGTGCGGGAAAGGCTGCCCGGGAGAACCTGACGCAGGCGGAACGGAACGTGCTTTACCGGGTCCGCACCTTCAACCGCTTTCGAAAGACCTTCGTCGTGTCGATCATCAACGACTACTACCGGGTCTTACAGGATCGCAACAGCGTCGGCATCGCCGAGGCAAGCTATCAGAGCCGGATCGAGTCCACCAACCAATTGAGAATGGAGGTAGAGGTGGGCCAAACAGCGAGTTCTGAACTGGGGGAGGCCCGACAGGCGCTGCTGAATGCCGAGCAGAATATGGTCTCTGCACGCCAGCGCTATGAACAGACCCTGGACACTTTCAAGATACAACTGGCGCTGGCAACGGATACGGTGTTCACGTTGGACCCCAATGAGCTGAACCTGCTGGAAGAAGAGGGTATCAAGCCGATTCCCTACTCCGCCGAGCTGGCCATTGAGATCGCCCTGGATCGACGCTTGGACCTCGCGAACACGGCTAACCAGATGGAAGACACCGAACGAAAGCTCGTTCTGGCGGCCGACGGCTTGGGCGTGCAGGTCAACCTGGTCGGCAGTGCCAACGTAGGCTCCACCGCCGATACCGATTGGACCCGTCTACGCTTTCATGAGGGTGCCTACGCGCTGGGCGTCGAGACGGATCTGTTGTTGGACCGTAAGGCCGAGCGGAACGCTTACCGGGAAGCGTTAATTGCCGTACAACAGCGGCAGCGGGCATACGATGAACAGGTGGATCAAATCAAGCTGGCCGTGCGACAGGCCTATCGCAATCTGGCCGAAAGGGCTGAGTCCTACCGTATCCAGCAGCTCGCGCTCACACTCGCCCGGGAACGTGTTGAAGAGGAAAAGCTGTTGTTGAACATCGGCCGAGGGACGGCCCGGCTCTTGCTGGGTTCGGAAGATGCCTTGGTGGCGGCTCAGGACAGAGTTATCGGAGCCTTGGTGGGTTATACCATTGCCAAGCTCAGCTTTTTTCGTGACGTGGGCGTACTGCAGGTCAAACCAGATGGAATGTGGGAGCAAAATACACTATGAATCAAGAAACAGAGCAGCCAAAACAGGGCAGCCCCGCCAGTCTAACTCAGCCCTTTGGGCCCACGAAATCACGCGGAAAGGGGCGGCTCTGGACCTGGCTGGTGGTCCTTGCCGTGCTGCTCACGACAGTCATCGTGGCGGCCAAGCTCTACGAAGGAGAGAGTGACGAGGGCTCCGGTGGCACCTTCGCGGCCCAGCGGACTGACCTCATCATCACGGTGACCGAAGGCGGTAGCATTCGCGCCCACAAGTCGATCAGATACACCTGTGAAGTCGAACGCCGGGGCGGCGGTGATATCACTATCCTGAGCGTGGTCCCGGCCGGGACCTACATCACTCAACAGGACGTCGACAACGGCATGGTTCTAATTGAACTGGATGCGTCGGCGCTGGAGGAAAGTTTGGTCAGCGAAAAAATGGAGCTCAACGGCGACCATGAAAGGATGACGTCCGCCGAAGAGGCCTATCTCATTCAGAAGATACAGAACGGCAGCGACGTGGCGGAGAGCCACCTCGCGGTTCGATTCGCACTGATGGACCTACAGAAATACCTGGGTGCGGACTTAGCCTATCAGTTGACGGCCGACATCAAGGATGCGAACGATCTATCGGCGTATGTCGCTCCCCTGCTCGAGCAGGTGCAAGTCGACCCCAACCTACTCGATGGGTCAGCGGCCGGTCAGGAACTCAAGGGCTTCGGTGATCAGATCGTGATCGCCCAGGGCAACATGAAAACGGCCCAGGCGCAATTGATCGGAACGCGGAAACTCCACGATGCCAATTACGTCTCCGACCTGGACCTCGATCGAGACCAACTGATCGTCGTCAACCGAACATTCGCCGAGGAAGATGCTGGGGTGAATATGGAGCTCTTCCTCGCATACGACTTTCCCAAAAACGCGGAACAGTTCCTCAGCAACTACATCGAGGCGGGTCGCAAATTGGAGCGGACCTACGCCCAGTGTCGTTCGCTCATCGCCCAGACCCAGGCGAAACGCCTCAACGCCAAGGAGATATTCCTTGCCCAGGAAAAGAGAGTCGCCAAAATGGAAACTCAAATCACCAACTGCGTCATGCAAGCCAAGGCACCCGGCTTGGTCATCTATGGCAGCGGCGACAGCAGTGACAGGTTCCGCATGATGCGGGGCCGTGGTGGCGGCGGCGGGATGATCGCCGAGGGTGAGTCGGTCTACGAGGGTCAGACCCTCCTCTCCATGCCGGACACGGCCTCCATGGTGGCCGAAATCAGCGTGCATGAAACCGAAGTGGACAAGGTCCGGCCCGGCCAGTGGGCCGAGATCGTCATGGATGCCTTTCCGGACACACGCCTGGAGGGCGAGGTGCTGGAAGTCGCGCCCCTGCCCGATCAGCAACGGGGATTCATGAGCCCGGATATCAAGGTCTACAAGACCTTAGTCAGAATCAATGGGACCCACGACTTTCTCCGGACGCGGATGTCCTGTAAGGTCGAGATCCTGGTTCACCACCTCAAAGATGTCGTGGTCGTGCCGATTCAGGTGGTCGCCAACCGCGGCGGACGCAAGGTCGTCTACGTGAAGACGGCCCAGGGTGGCAGCGAAGAACGCGAGGTCGACACGGGCGCGTTCAACGATACCTTCGTGCAGATTATCGCGGGACTGGATGAGAATGAGGAAGTCCTGCTCAATCCTCCCCTGATGACCGGGAGCAGTGCCTCGCAGGCCTTTCAGGGTCGGCGGTCCCGGATCGGGCAGGCAGCGGATGCCAACGACGGCGCTGCCGGGCCCCAAGGGAGGCCAACGGCGAACATCGGGCGTCCGAAGGCGGGCCAGGGTCGAGGGCCCGAGGGATCCGGACCGACGGCTGAGAGGATCAAACAAATGACCCCGGAACAGAGAGAACAGATGAGACAACGCTTTCAAGGCCAGGGTGGCCGAGGAAGCGGCCAAGGCGGCCCCAGACAGGGACGCGGCGGCCAAGGGCCACGGCGGGACGGAGGCGGCGGCGAACGATCCAGTCCGCCCGGGTCGCAAGGTCCGCGAAATCAGCCATAGGTTCGGAGAACAGCGCACGCAGACTAGACTCCCAGGGAGTTGGCAACCATGATACAGTCCCAAGAGCCGCAAGGGTTCGAAAAAGACACGGCCATTCTGGCGATGCACGGCCTGTGCAAGAGCTATTATCTCGGCGGCGAAGAGTTGCGGGTGCTGCGGGACATCAACCTCACCATCACCAGTGGCGAGTATGTCGCCATCATGGGCCCCAGTGGCTCGGGCAAGTCCACCCTGCTCAACCTGATCGGGTGTCTGGATCGTCCCACACAGGGTGACTACCTGCTGGGCGGGCAGAGTGTCTTGACGCTGGACGACGATCAACTGTCCATGATCCGGGGTGAGCGCATCGGGTTTGTCTTCCAGTCCTTTAAACTCATTGCTCAACTCAACGTAGTCGAGAACATAGAGATTCCCATGTACTACCAAGGCGTGAGTGAAGACGCCAGTGCTCGGCGAGCCCGGGAACTGGCCACCCTGGTGGGCCTCGGCGACCGGATGCGACATCGTCCCTATGAACTGAGCGGCGGCCAACAACAGCGCGTCTCCATCGCCAGGGCCTTGGCGAATGACCCGCTCATCATCCTGGCCGATGAACCCACGGGTAATCTCGATTCGACCAGTGGGGCCGACATCCTGGCGATTCTCGATCGCCTGCACGGCGAGGGGAAGACTCTGATCGTGGTGACACATGATGAACAGATCGCCACCAACGCCGAACGCATCATCCACCTGTTTGACGGACGCATTGCCAAAGAAGAGTTTAACAGGAAATGAATGAGGTCCATTGTTTAACTTTCGTCTGAAACGCATCATCAAGTTGGGCATCAAAAGCCTGTGGATGCACCGTCTACGCTCCACCCTGACCGCCTTGGGTATCATTTTCGGCGTGTCATCGGTGATCGCCATGTTGGCCATCGGGGAGGGGGCCAGTCGCGAGGCCCAAGAAAAAATCGCCCAAATGGGCAGTCGCAACATCATCGTCAAGACCGTCTCGCCTCCCGAAGACGACACCCAAGGCGGGCAGACTCAGATGCTGAAGGAATACGGTTTGACCTATGCCGACGCGGATCGATTCCAAAACGGCATACCCAACGTGCAGGTGATCGTGCCCAACCGCCGGCTGCTCCGAGAAGCCTATTATCGCAACCGCAAGGCCTCCATTGAAGTCGTCGGCACCGTCCCCTGGTATCCCGAAATCTCCCAAGTCAGAGTCCAGAGAGGGCGCTTCTTGACCGCCACCGACCTGCACTACAAGCAGGGCGTGTGCGTGGTGGACGAGGGGGTGGTTCGGAAAATGTTCGCCTTCGACGATCCCCTGGGCCAGGACATCAAGATTGGCGGCGACTATTACCGCATCGTGGGTGTCTCGACCGAACAGGCCGCGGCCAGTACATCCAAGGGCATGAACGCCAGGGACGCCAGCGGCGCCACCAAGGCTGCCGGGGCAAATGCCGGGGCGATCTACATACCGCTCAATACCGTGAAAGACCGATTTGGCGAGACGCGTTTGCAAGGGGACTCCTCCAATGCGTTCGCAATGGAGAAGGTCGAACTCGAAGAAATCATCGTGCAGGTGCGAAACATCGACCAGGTCATGGGGACTCGGCAGACCGTGCAGACCTTGATGACCCGCTTTCACAAGAAAAACGACTACCAGATTATTGTCCCGCTGGAACTCATGCAACAGGCCCGAGATTTTCAACGCATCTTTACCATCGTGCTCGGTTCCATCGCAGCCATCTCTCTATTGGTCGGCGGCATCGGCATCATGAACATCATGATGGCCACCGTCAGTGAACGGACGCAAGAGATCGGCATCCGTCGCGCCCTGGGCGCCAAGAAGCGTGACATCGTCGTTCAATTCCTGTCCGAGACCCTGCTCTTGACTCTGTCCGGCGGTGTTCTCGGCATCTTCCTCGGCTGTCTCATTCCCTTCCTGGTATCCACCTACGGTGAGATGCGGACCGTAATCACTACCGAGTCGCTCGTCCTCGCCTTCGGTATCAGCACGGCCGTCGGCATCATCTTCGGCCTCTATCCGGCCATGCGTGCCGCCAATATGGACCCCATCGAGTCGCTACGCCACGAGTAACGCCTAAGGGACCGGCACCGAACGCTAAACCAAAAGACCCCTTTCGGTCCGCTTATAAAGAGTGGCGCCAACTTCTTTGGGGTTGGTGCAAAGGTTTGAACAACACGCCCGATTACTCCGTCGGGGTCTTGCGCCTGGGTTGGGGCATGGAGGCCCAGCGGGGATTGCGGACCACAACCTCATTGAAGACGGTGTCATCCCAATCCCGTGCGGCGCTGACCCTCTGTTTGAGTCGCTGGTGCTTGTCCTCAGATCCCAGATAGTTTTCGAATAGGGCGTTGCCGACGGTCTTGGTGAGCGTGGTCAGGGCGGCGGTGCTCTGTCGGGCGCTGTACTCCCAGGTTTCCGAACCTAGCCTGGTGTAGACGGTGCTGCCGCCGATATCGTCGGCCCGGGCGGCGTAGTCCTTGAGCAACTCCTGTACCAGCGGGATCACTCTGGGCCTGGGAAAGACAAACGCCGCTTTGCCGGCGGGGAGCAGCGCGTAGACGCGCTTGGTCTGGGGATCGATGTTGACACTGGCGATCAACTCGGGCATGGGCAGACCCAGCAGGGCGTGCTTGGCGGCGGCCGGGTCGTCACTGGCATCGACCAGGGCCTGTGCCTTGCGGAGGTAGGCCTGGCCATCGCTGTGGATGCGCTCTTCCAAATCTGCCAACCAGTTCACGCAGCCGGGCAGAGCGACTAGAAGGCGACAGACGGAGACGTGGTTGGCGCCTTCGGGCAGGTTTTCCAGTAGACGGGCCGTCCCCAGCGAGATCGCGGCGGATCGGCTGGCCTGCACCTCAGCCAGCCAGGAGGAGGGCTTCGCCCCCCGCTGGTAGATGAGGTAGTCGTCGACACGGCGGGCATGAACGACTTTGCGGTTGACTAATTCGTGCTGGTCATAGCCAAAGATGCCGCCTTGGGTGATCCAGGCGCTCTCCCTGACATAGCGTGTGATGCCCTGATCCAAGGCCGTGCTGTGGAATCGGCTCACTTGATTCACCCAAGGCCTCTGTTTTTGGAAGGTCTCGGCGAAGGCCAGGCGGAGTTCTCGATTGTGATTCAAGGCCTCGACTTCACCCTAAAACAGGTCTCCAGGAATGCCCTGCCCTGGTCCGGGACGAGGGTGACCGGTCGATGGAGGGGTGTCTCGAGTGTGGCAAAGTAGTCCTGCAGACTGGCCGCCTCCCGCAGGGAACCCGCGGGGCTGAGGGGGGCATGGGTGGTGAACGTCCAGGGCACCTGGCTTTCGACGGTGGGAATCGGAGCCTGGTCTTCGAGCAGCTTGCTCACATGGACCAGGAAGGAGGATTTGAGCCCGCGGGCGTCACACTGTGCCCGCACCCGCTCGAGCCAGGCGGAAAACACTCGATTCTCTTTGCGGGTCGGCTTCTTCCCACTGACCGTAAAGCTCTGATACTTGGGTCCCAGCCAGGCGAGGGCCTCTTTTACCTCTCGCATCGGCAGGGCCGAGGTGTAGGCCTCCGGCCCGAAACGCTGGGAGTGCGCTCTCAGGGTGAATTCGATCTCGCCGCTGCGCAGAGCGGCATCGATGGTGAGGCCTTCAAAGGCGACCATGCGACTGGTGATAAAATCAAGCACCCCCTCGAGTGTGGCGATGAGGACGCATTCCGCGTAATCGGCAAACTCCTCCAGGTCGCGGACATGGAGCTGTGATCGCACTTGCATCTCTATTTGCTCCTTGGCCTCTGCGGACAGTTTCGCCAGTAGATTGGCCCGCTGCTGGGGAATCATCATCTTGGCGAGGGTGCCGATGCCCTGCAACTGCATGGCGAAGGGTCTCATCATACTTGGGTTGAGGACCAGGCGTAGTTGCTTATCTTCGGTCTCGGGTAAAACGCGACTGAGAAAGGGGTCCTGACTGAAACGCTGACTTGCGGGTGTGTGGTGGAGGGCCTGTGCCAACGAACGATCGCCGCAGAGGTAGAGCATGTCGTCCGACGAAACCAGATAGAGTTCCGGCAGGAATGGCATGCTCTGCGACACCAGGCGCAGGGCCTTTTTCTCGCCGAAGCGGACCACTTCCACCTGCGATGGCTTCAGCAGACCGTTGAGAAGGCCGGCCAAGGGTTCGCGGGCCTGGGTGGGCAGACTCAGCACAAACATGCGGCGGGGGTCGCCGAAGTAGAGCGTCAGACCGATGGTGCGGCGGACATCCAGGCCTGTGACCTGGGCTACGACCTCGGGTGTGATGGGCTGCTGCAGCGTTTGCATGCCCAAGAATGTCAGGAGTGGATGCTCGGTTTACATGAGTGGCCGCATCTCCGGCGGCAGTGCCTGCTCGGGGACACCGGCCACCAGAATTTCCTCCACGCCTTCAACCACACTGAGGAGATCATGTATTTGCAGGTGCAGCAGCGCGCCGCTACTCGGCAGGATTTCCCGCGGCGATCCGGGGGCCAGTCCGTGGTTGGCCAGGTGTCGGGCGCTAAGCCCCTGAGCCCGGGTAATGCCGAGAATGCCCAGGCTGGCGATGCAGACGACAGCCAATAGCAGTGCTTTCTTTTTCATGATGACGTGTCTCCTGTGTGATGGTGTGCTTCGGCTAAACTTAGAGCACCTACGCAAAATGAGTCTGCATTCGAGCGGCTTCTTTTGCCTCTGGACGGCGTCAGGCTCCATCGACCATCCTCGGATGGCCTGCTTCGCCTTCCTTGCCAGAGCCCAAAACGCTCGCTCTCGGTGCGACGATCATTTTGTGTAGGGGCTCTTAGTTGCAGGCACCCTACCGCACCGGCTGTATGATCGAAGGCCTCCGTAGATGCTGGCACCACGCTCGGATCGTTAAGGGATCGGCAAGAAATAAGTTGGACAATTTGGGGTCCAAGTGTGCCCCATATTGGGTCGCGCCCGATTGAGCGAAACCACAGGCGTAGCAGTTCTACGTCGAGGATTTCGCGATTGAGAAGCGATCAAAGATGGAGTGCAATTGGGCATTCAAAAGTCAAAGTTATTTCTTGCCGGTCCCTAAGCGGGCACAGAGCCATAACAACTTATAGCACGTTGATTCGATCCCTATCAATAGAAATCACACTTAGGACCCGGATCCCGGAGCTGGACGCTCCGCTTAAGGGACTGTCCCGGAGGCTTGGTTTACGCTTAGTTTACACATGCTACTTCAAATGTCCATTTCGCGGTGACCGTTCAATCAAAGGAAAACATCTAGGGGTCGCAAGGCGTTTGCGCCATGGTAAGGTCGGTCCCCCCCCCGACAACCGCGGCAACAGGAACGCATCGAAGCACTTGCCGGGTTAGCTCCCAGCCCTTAGACTCACGCTACGGAATCTAAAGAGCCATCAGGGAGTCTTGAACATGAATTTTGCTGCCGGCTTAGATTGGCTGACCGGGCCCATTCTGGATAAAGAATTGCGGGTGTCCAGCCGTCGACGGCGCAACTATTGGCTGCGCTTCGTCTACATCGCCCTGCTCATGATTCCCCTGGCAGTGGTATTTCAGGAGAGCGTTCGGTCCTCCTCCCGCCAGGCAAACAGCGTGGCCCGCTTGTCGGAGGCAGGACTGGCCCTGACGGCGACCATCGTCTGGTTCCAGTTCATCGCCGCGCAGTTGATCGCCTGCGTCATGCTCAGCACCTCAATCAGCGATGAGATTTCCCATCGCACCCTCGGCGTGTTGATGACGACGCCCATCCGCAGTTTTCAGATTGTGATCGGCAAACTCCTCAGCAAGCTCTGCCAACTCCTGCTCATCATCGGCATCAGTCTGCCGCTGTTGGCGATCATTCGTGTTTTCGGCGGCGTGCCCTGGGGCTTCGTTTGGATGAGTCTGTGCATCACCCTGACGGCCACGCTCTTCGCGGGGACGGTTAGCTTGCTTTTCTCGGTATGGGGACGTCACGCCTATGGCGTCATCGTCAGAACGGTGGTGACACTGGGTGTTCTCTATCTGCTTCTGCCCATGATCGCCTTGATGGGCCTCCAGCAACTGGCGGGCTCCAATGCGCCGGCGAACATGCCCGGTGTGGTTACCATAATGGTACTCGTCAACCCTCTCGTTGCCCTGCAAATGCAGACTGTCGAATTGCTCTCTCCCGGTGCGACGGCCGGTGTCGTTGGCTCATTCAACTGGTGGAGTCATTGCTGCTTCATGCTGGGCCTCTCCGCGGTGCTTTTGTCCGTGGCGATTTTGACGGTCCGCAGGGTCGCGTTGCGAGAGATCACCGGGCAGTTGATCCTCGATCGCAAGAAGGAGCGTCGAAACAAAACGAAAACCAAGAAGGAAACTTCGCAAACGTCACCTCGTCGAGACCTCCGGCCGGTCCGCGGCGCACCGGTGATTTGGAAAGAGCTACGTACGCCCTTTATCAAGGGTGGTCGGCGCACCGAAGTCATTGCCTTGATCATTACCATCCTGACCCTCATTCTGATCTATGGTATCAATGCCCGGCAGGGACATCTCAGAGAGGACTTCTTCCACACCACCTTTGTCATCATCCTCTTGGCGATGGGACTCGTCAGCACCGTCATATTGTCCGCGACGATGATCACACGGGAGAAGGAAGCGCAAAGTTGGCCGATCCTTCTGACCACACCCCTGACGGATGCACAGATCCTCATGGGCAAGGCGGTCGGCTGTTTTCGCAGGGGTCTCCCTATCTGGATCATTTTGGCGGGACACCTGATGGTTTTCGTCGTGATCGGTTACATCCATCCGCTGGCCCTGATCCAGCTGGCGTTGATCATGTCCGGCGCCGTTTTTCTGATGACCGGAACGGGTCTCTATTTCAGCGCCCGTTTTCGGAAGACGACCACCGCGGTAGTGGCCAACCTGGCCGTGGCCCTCTTCTTGTGGGCGATCGTGCCCTTGATGGTTGGGGTTTTGACCGACCAGAGAGGCCGGGAGGAACACCTTTACTATTACGTCACCAGTCACCCCTTCGTGCAGACCAGTGTCGTCATCGCCGCCACCGGGGGGCAGGCAAATGCTCGCGTGAATACCGCCTCACTGATCTACGAATGGAACCTTCCCAATGATGCCGGTCGCGGCCCGTGGGCAACAACGGGGCTTCTCCTGTTCAACGGGACGCTGTACCTCGGCGTCGGGGCGTTCTGCGCCTGGCGGGCCACGGCAAGAGTACGCCGCGATATCTTCTAACGGAGTGCCAGCGGCAACACTCAGGCTTTGTCGGAAGACTCCGTCGTCGGCCCGAGAGCGAGCCATTTTTTCGCCTGGCAAAGACGACGAAGCAGGCGACATTGGTTTTATCGTCGATGGAGTCGGATGCAGCCAGGCGGAAAAAGGGCCGCTCGAAGCCAGATCGAGTCTTCCGACACAGCCTAGCGCAGGGAGTTGCATTCCCCTCCATAGGTGCTATTCTGGCGCCTTTGTGCGGCCGTAAGAGTATCCACCTGTCCCCTCGGAGACCGGAATATCAAGACCAACGAAGTCACACTGTGGCGCTACCTTGCCCGACACAGATGGGCCATGGGCCTGACCCTGTTGTGCACGCTGTTCACGGTGAGCATCAACCTCTATCTGCCCTTCATCATGCGTCAGGCGATCGACGGCCTGATCGATGAGACCTTGACGCGCAGCGGGCTATCCCATTTGCTCCTGCTCTATGCGGGGATATCCACGGTCGCCCTCTTTTTCTCCCGGTACCTGCGCAAGATTCCCCTGGGCCTCTCGCACAAGGTTGAGTACGCCCTCCGCAGAGATCTATTCGATCATCTCATGCGCATGGATCAGGCCTTCTTCCAGAAGGAGCGGACCGGCGATTTGATCACGCGGATGTCATCGGACATGATCCTGATCCGCGACTCGATCGGGCAGGGCCTGCTCCAGGGCATGCGTGCCGCCGGCGTGCTGGTCCTGGCATCGGCCGTGATGCTGGCGACCGATCTCTGGCTGACCCTCATGGTGTTGGGCCTCTATCTGCCCATGGTGTTGGTCTTTTTTCTCGTGATCCGTCTCATTCGCGAGCGGCAGCGGGAATTGCAGGAGCAGGTGTCGGATGTCTCCAACTTCTGCCAGGAAAGCTTCGCCGGCATTCGATGCATCAAAGGATTTGCATTGGAAAAGCGCCGCTCGGGTCTGTTCGAATCCATCAACCGGGACCTGCTGCGGAGCAATATGCGTGTGCACATTCCCAGACAGGCGCTTTGGCCCTTCATGGCCCTGTGTTTCTCCGTCAGTGTGGTCCTCATTCTGTCCATCGGTGGCCGTCAGGTCATTCAAGGAGAGCGTACCCTGGGGACGCTGGTCCAGTTCATTCAGTACCTCCTCTACATGCAGTGGCCCTTGCTTTCGCTGAGCTGGATCATAAGTCTACTCCAGCGCGGTAAAGTAAGTTGGGAGCGGGTCAGTGAGCTGTTTGCTCAGGAGCCCGAGATCAGAGATACCGAGCAGACCGATGTGGGTATCCAGGTGCTCCGCGGTGACATTCACATCAAGAACCTGTCCTTGGATATCGGCAAGCGTCTGCTGGATGGAATCAATCTGCACATCCCCGCGGGCAAGGTGCTGGGCATCACGGGCCCCACCGGCAGCGGCAAAACCCTCTTGGTCTCGATGGTGGCACGACTGAGGGATCCCAGTGAGGGGGCGATCCTGCTGGATGGCCATGACATTCGCGTCATCCCCCTGACCCTATTGCGGCAACAGATTGGCTTCGCCATGCAAGAGCCCATCCTCTTTTCCCGTACCCTGGCCCACAATATTGGCTTCGGCGTGGAAGAGGCGGATGCCTCGCTCATCCGCTGGGCGGCCGAGGTAGCGCATCTGACGGCCGAAGTCGATGCCTTCCCCGAGGGATTCGAGACGCTCCTGGGGGAACGGGGTGTCACGCTCTCGGGCGGCCAACGGCAGCGCACGGCCATCAGCCGGGCCATCGCCCGGCGGCCCCGTATCTTGATCCTCGACGACGTCCTCTCGGCCGTCGACACCCACACCGAGGCGGCCATCATGGAGAAGCTGCCGCCCATCATGAAAGAACGGACAACCCTCTTCGTCAGCCACCGCATCTCGACCCTGCGCTATGCCGATGAAATCGTCGTTCTGGAAGAGGGACGCGTCACCCAGCAGGGGACGCACGAGGCCCTCCTGAAGCAGCCCGGCTACTACGCGGAACTTAACACCCTGCAGCAGATCCAAAAGGACCTGGAGGGTGAGGAATGAAGGCTGAATGGCAACGCTCCTTTGCGCTGGCCCGGCGCCTGCTTCGTTTTTCCCTGCCCTACTGGCGTTGGTCGATCCTGGCCCTGGTCTTGATCCTGGTCATGTCCGGGTTGATCAACTATCTGCCGATCCTGATCAAGCAGATCACCGACAACTGTCTCATGGATCAGACCTTGCCCGCGGAGGCCCGCTGGGAAGAGTTGCGGAGACTGAGCGGCATCTTCGTCCTTTTCGCCGTGAGCGGCCATCTGCTGCGCTATGCCCAAGGCGTCCTCACGGCCTGGCTGGGTCAGCGTATCCTCTACGACCTGCGCGTGACGCTCTTTCGCAAGGTCATCCACATGCATCTGGGCTACTACGACCGTACGCCGATCGGGGCGCTGATGACGAGGGTCACCTCCGATATCGAGCGTCTGCAGGCCTTTGTCACCGACGGGGTGGTCGGCACCATCGCCGATGTGGTCATGCTGATCACCATCATGCTCTACATGCTGATCATCGACGTACAGGTGGCCCTCGCCCTCTTTGCCGTATTGCCCTTCCTCTTCGTGGCGCTGCTCTACGTCAACGGCAAACTGCGCGACGCGAATCGTGACATTCGCGAACGTCAGACCAAGCTGAATGCCCTGCTCCAGGAATACCTGGTGGGCATGACCACGATCCAACTCTTCAACCGTGAACCCGTCATACGCGAAGAGTTTCGCGAACGCAACACCCATCTACAGAGCGCCTACTTCGACGAAGTGCGTTGGTTTAGTTATTACTTTCCGGTCATCGAGGCCGGCCAGGCGGCGGCCTTCGTGGCCATCCTGGGAGTAGGCGGCTATCTGCTCCTGAACGACAGCGGGCTGATGACCTTGGGGGTCCTGATCGCCTTTCTAACCTATATCCGCGATTTTTTCCGTCCTCTCGGCTCTCTGTCCGACAAGGCGGGCATGTACCAGACGGCCATGGTCTCGGCGGAGCGCGTCTTTGCCCTACTGGACACGCCGGAGACAATCGCCGAACCGGCCCAACCCTGTGCACCGCAGGCACTCTCCGGCACGATTGAATTTCGCAATGTCTGGTTCGCCTATCAAGAAGAAAACTGGGTGATCAAGGATCTGAGCTTTCTGATACAGCCCGGACAGGTCATTGCCGTGGTCGGGGCCACCGGGGCCGGCAAGACGACGATCATCAACCTCATCGGGCGATTCTACGATGTGCAACGGGGATCGGTACGGATCGGTACTCAGGATGTGCGCGACTTTCGCAAGGCCGATTTGAGGGAGCGGCTGGGCTTTGTGTTTCAGGACCCCTTCCTCTTCGCGGGGACCGTGGCGGAGAACATCTCACTGCTGAACCCGGATCTAACACGGGAGGACCTGATCCGAGCGGCCGAGACCGTCAACGCCCATGGTTTCATCTCTGCCATGGCGGAGGGTTATGACACGCAACTCAACGAACGGGGACAGGGCCTGTCACTCGGAGAAAAGCAGCTCGTGTCGATGGCCCGCACGCTGGCGCAGAACCCTGAATTGCTCTTCGTCCTGGATGAGGCTACCGCCAGCATTGATACGGCCACCGAGATGCTGATTCAAGAGGGTCTGAACCGACTCATGGCCGGTCGGACCAGCATCGTCATCGCCCACCGCCTCTCGACCATCCGTCACGCCGACCGCATTCTCGTCATGCGCCACGGCGAACTGATCGACGAAGGCAGCCATAACGATCTCATGCAGCGGGACGGTTACTATCGCCATCTCCATGAACTGCTACAACATTCACCGCCGTAGGGGGCGTTTTCACAGGCAATCCATGGTTGAATTACTGTTAAGACTCGAGACGCTGCTCCTGGAGCTAGAGCCCGGCACCCTGTTGAGCGTGGGGGCGCCCCTGCTGCTGATGGGATTGGTCCTTTGGCTGAGCGGTGATAGATTCGGGGGCGCGATCATCGCTCTGCTGGGCGGCGCCGTGGGGGCAACAGGCGGTTTGTTCGTGGGTCAATGGTTGGACATCGAACATACTCGCTGCATGGCCATTGGTGGCGGTCTTCTGGCAATTGTGTCTGTGTTGCTACGGAACTTCCTCATCATGATCCTGGCGGCACTGATCCTGGCCGCCCTGAGCGGCGGCGGTTATCTGGCCGCCAAGCTTGACGGCGTGACCATGGAGGACGCGGAGGCCCAGAGCCAGACCCTCTTGATGAATTCCTTCCGCGGCATGGAGTTGACGGACCGTCAGGCCTATCTGGATCGGATCAGTTCCGGCGCCGTGGGATTCTCCGAACGTCTGCGGGCCCTACTCAAGGACACGTGGCATCGCGTGGAACCCTACGTCTGGCAGATGAGCGGAATGTCCCTGGCCGGCGGCATCGCGGCCCTGGTCCTGTTCTGGCTCTTGAAAAAGGTGGTCATTGCCCTGGCCTACAGTGTGGTGGGCGCCACCGCGACCCTGATGGGATTTCAGACCTTGCTGCTGGGTCTGGGAGTCCGGGTCCTGCCCTTTCTCGACGGCACACGCTGGGCCGCGCCCGCCGTGTTCGGCACCCTGGTCCTCATCGGCTGGGCGAGCCAACTTATTTCCCGCCGTCCCCAGAAAGTAGCCGTCGAAGTCACTCAGGCCCCTGCGCTACAGACGGCGGCTCCCCAGACGACGGTGGCAAGCGAGCCGGTCCCCAGACCCAGACGCCGAAAATCGCTCTACCAACAGGCCCAGCTCGCCAAGAAACGCTGGGGTAGGCGAAGGCGCAGGCCCGCTGATTAGGATCGACCCCAAGCCCTCTTTTGCACCGAGACTGGAGAGGAATCCTCAGTCAACCTGTCTCGAGCCTGCTGAGGGAGCCGGACTTTCATTGCGGCAATTTATCATTATGATAAATTTCTGGAATGAATCTTGAAGAGCTATTGGGAATGGTCGCGGCCGAACCGGTGTTCCGAACGGGTTTCCTGGCCGCCGCGGGTGAGGGCCTCCCCGCGCTGCGGCTACAACTCAGCCGCTGGGCCAAGGCGGGGAAGCTGCTTCAACTCAAGCGGGGGCTGTATGTCTTGGCTGAGCCCTACCGTAGGGTCAACCCACATCCTTTTGTCCTGGCAAATGAGATCAAGAGGGCCTCTTATGTGAGCTTGCATTCAGCACTGTGGCACTTTGGCCTGATCCCAGAGCACGTGCCGACAGTGACAAGCGTTACCACGCAGAGACCCGAACGACTGGAAACGCCCTTGGGCCGGTTCATCTTCCGGCACATCAAGAGGGAATGGTTCTACGGTTGCGAGTGGGTTGAGTTGGGCTCCGGTCAAAGCGCGTTCGTAGCGACTCCTGAGAAGGCCCTATTGGATTTGGTGTACCTGACCCCGGAAGCGGACACGCCTGAATTCTTTGCCGAGCTTCGCCTTCAGAATATCGACAAGCTAGACCTGAACACGCTTCGGCAACTTTCTCCGACGAGCAAGAGCGGCAAACTACATCGGGCCGTGAATCAAATCGAGAGATTGGTCGAGCAAGAAATGGGGCAAGCATCGTGAAGGCCTTCTTGAAACAGTTGCTTGATGGCTTGACCAATCCCATCATGGCTCGACACATGGTGAGAGAGTACTTGCAGGCCCGCTTGCTTCAGACCTTTCAGGATCATGCCGTCTTTAACACCTGGATATTCCACGGAGGCACAGCGTTGCGCTTCCTTTTTGCCACGCAACGGTTCTCCGAAGAACTGGATTTCACCCTGGTTGGGTCTGGCAGCGAGAGTCACTTTCGAGAGCATCTGTCTCGTTCTGCGAGGGTCCTCGAGGCCGAAAATTACGACGTCACTCTTCGCATCAACGACAGGAAAACCGTTCAGTCCGCCTTCGTGCGTTTCCGAGGCCTGCTATTTGAGCTTGGCTTGTCTCCTCACGAATCTGAAACCTTATCCATCAAGGTGGATTTGGATACTAACCCACCCTCGGGGGCAGATGTGGCCTCGACCATTGTGAGACGACATGTCACGCTCAATTTGAGGCACCATGACAGAGCATCATTGCTGGCGGGCAAACTAAATGCCGTCCTCACCCGCCGATACACCAAAGGTCGGGACATTCACGACCTTATCTGGTACCTTTCGGATAGGGCTTGGCCGGCACCAAACATTGAATTGCTCAAAAATGCCCTCGGGCAGACAGAGTGGGACGGGCCGGAGGTCACCACCGAGAGCTGGCGTGCCATTGTCTGCCAGCGCGTTGAGACGCTCGACTGGAAGCGGGTCGTCGAGGATGTCGAACCCTTCCTCGAGCGAGCCGCAGACGTGGCGCTACTGACAAAGGAAAACCTCCTCGGCCTGCTGCGGGAGTAGCCCTCCGATGCAATTCCTATGGGACCAGCGTAAACACCGAGAAGTCACTGTCGGAGAACATCATGCTGTTGTGCAGTTTTTCCGGGTCAAACTTGGTGACCTTGAGCTTGCTGCTGCGAGTGTCCATGACCACCAGATACTTGTCCCTATAATGCTGCACAATTTCCAGCGTGAAGGTTCTCGGGTCCCCCGTGTAGGGCCCGGGGGCCTGATGACTGCGAGCGGAACAGAGGGACGCCAAGCCGACGAGTGCAAGTACGATGAGAAGCGAGTAGATGACGTTTTGGGACTTCATAACCAACCTCCGATAATGATTCATACTATTTGTCTACCAAATGTCCACTATACCACAATGGAGGGGAGAAATCAATAGAGGGTGTGGATTGTTTAGGGATCGGCAAGATATAAGTTGGACAATTTGGGGTCCAAGTGTGCCCCATATTGGGTCGCGCCCGATTGAGCGAAACCACAGGCGTAGCTGTCCTACGTCGCGGATTTCGCGATTGAGAAGCGATCAAAGATGGGGTGCAA
>JADFMM010000065.1 GCA_022563885.1 Planctomycetota bacterium
GAGAGAAAGGTCGCCGCCAGCACGGCCCATGCAAGGGGGCCGACGCGGTAGGCCATGGCCGCACCGATCAGCACCGGACAGAGGGCCGCCGGCAAGGTCTGGGGACGGGTGGCCCGCAGCCAGATGGCAAGGGGACCCGGGTTCTGAGGGACGAGTTTCATTTGAATTGTTGGAAGTCGGGTTTTCGCTTTTCCACGAAGGCGTCGCGGCCCTCTTGGGCCTCGGCGGTCTGGTAGAAGAGCATCGTCGCACAGCCGGCCAGTTCCTGGAGACCGGCCTGGCCGTCGCAATCCGCGTTCAGCGCCGCCTTCAAGCACTGCAGCGCGACCGGCGATTTCTCCAGCATCTCCCGGCACCACTGAATCGTTTCCGCCTCCAGTTGATCCAGTGGCACGACGCGGTTGATCAGGCCCATCTCGAGGGCCTCCTGGGCCGAGTACTGTCGGCAGAGAAACCAGATCTCCCGGGCCTTCTTCTGACCCACGATCCTGGCCAAATAGCTGGCCCCGAAACCCCCGTCGAAGGATCCTACCTTGGGGCCGGTCTGACCGAAAACGGCATTCTCCGCGGCCAGCGTCAGATCACACATCAGGTGCAGGACATGCCCGCCGCCGATCGCATAGCCGGCGACCATCGCCACCACCGGCTTGGGGCAGCGGCGGATCTGCCGCTGAAACTCCAGCACGTTGAGACTCTCTCTGCCCGTGCCGTCCTGATAACCCGCGTGTCCCCTGATCTTCTGGTCTCCGCCGGCACAGAAGGCCTTCTCGCCCTGGCCCGTCAAGATGATCACGCCGATGGACCGGTCCGCCTCTGCCAGGCGAAAGACCTCGGACATCTCGGAGACCGTCTGCGGGCGAAAGGCGTTTCGCACCTCCGGCCGATTGATGGTGATCTTGGCGATCCCCTCGAGCGTGTCGTAGTAGATGTCGGTGTACTCGCCGCTGCGCTGCCAATTGAATGCCGTCATAGCTGTCCCGTCCTTATTTCAATACTTCCAAGATGGCCGCCTTGAGCCCCTTGCGAAACTGAAAACTCTTTTGGCCATCGACGCTGACCTCGATGAGGGCGGAACGTCCCGCCTTCAGCGCCGCCCCATAGGCCTGGTCGAATTGCGCCTTGGTGCCCACGCGATAGGTATCGAGTTGAAAGGGTTCGCCCGCTCCCGCCAAGGAAAAGCTGTGCGGCGTCACGAAGAAGGCATCGAAGACATCCTTCTCCTGCGACACCGGCAAGAAACGGAAGATGCCGCAGCCTTGATTGTTGATGACGATGATGATTAACGGAAAGCGGCAGCCGCTCAACTGGGACAGACTGCTCATGTCATGGATGAAGGCGATGTCACCCAAGATGAGCGTCGTGGGTGCGCTACAGCCTTCCGCAAAGCCCAGCGCCGTCGCGATCGTGCCGTCGATGCCACTGGCCCCTCGGTTGACACCCACCCGCACGCCTGTCCGCTGGTGCGCGCCGTAGATATCCACGTCGCGAACCGGCATGCTGTTGGCGACGAAGAGACTGTGGTTGTTGGGAATCAACTCCGTCAGGCGTCTGGCAACGAAGGGCTCGGTGATGGCCTGCTCTTGCCCAATCGTCTGGGCAATGATGCGATCGACCTTCTCCGCCCGCTCGAGAAAAAACCCCCGAAATGCTGCATGACAGCTTCCCTCATAGCGCCGGCAGAGTGTCTGCGCAAACCACTCAATGTCACAGTGTAGCGAGTGTGTCACGCCGTGCATGGGGTCCTGGCGACTCGGGTCTTCCTTGACGAGGATGGTTTGTTCCGGTCGATTCTGCTGGAAGAAGAGGGCAACACGCTTCGACGTGACCCGCCCACCGAGATGAAGCAGGGTCTGGGGCCGACACCGGGCATTGAACTCCTCGCTGAGCAACGCCTGATCGAAGTAGCGCATGATGTGGGTGCCCACCTCCGCCAGCCGCAGTCCACTGGCCAGATCGGCATAGACGGGCCAGCCCAGCGTTCGAATCAAGGCCCGTACGGCCTCGCGCTGCGCGTCGGAGCCGAGACGCCCGACCAAGAGCATTCCCCTGTCGGTCCGATTGATGAGGGCGAGCACGCGATCCAAATCGGCGTCGGCAATGGTGAGCTGCGAGGCGCTGTAGTGGGTCCAGGGAGCGCTCTCTTGGGACCAACCCGCCAAGCCGCTGACATCACAGTCCTGGGCCGGAGACGTCGAGGCCAGGAAGGGTTCCCGTATCCTGACATTGAGGTGTACCGGGCCCGCGTGGATGTCCCGCGATCGATGAACCGCCTGATCGACGGTGGTGAGTACAAAAGCGGGGTCGATATCGGCAGAGGGACAGGGTAGCTCGAACTGCCAACGGACATGCTGGGCGAAGAAGCCCGTCTGCAGGATCGCCTGGTTGGCCCCGGTGTCCGTCAACTCGGGCGGCCTGTCGGCCGTCAGCAGCAAGAGCGGGATGCTGTCCTGCGCCGCCTCGACGACGGCCGGATGGAGATTCGCCACCGCGGTTCCCGAGGTCGTGATGACGACGGCAGGCTGTTGCGTGGCCCGCGCGTAGCCCAGGGCCCGGAATCCGGCGCCGCGTTCATCGTAACAGATCGACGTTTGCGTCTTCGCATGCCGCGCCGCCGCAACGGTCAGAGGTGTGGAACGGGACCCGGGACATATGTAGAAGGTCGTGACAGACTGCCGCACCAACTCCTCGACGACCCACTCCGCCCAGAGCCTATTCAGGTTGACGAATGCCGAGGGCTTCATGGTAGTGCCGCAGCTTGCTCTGAATCTCCTCCCACTCCTGCAGAGGATCGGACCCCTTGACGATACCCGCCCCGGCGTAGAGTTCCAGGGCCTTTCCCCGGACCAGCGCGGATCGGATGGCGACGGCGAATTCGGCCTTGTCCTTGCCGATCCACCCTACGGGACCGGCATACCAGCCCCGCCGAAATGGCTCGTAGTGCTGCAAGCGCTGCCAGGCGCGTGATCGGGGATACCCCAGCACGGCGGCCGAGGGGTGAAGGGTCTGGAGAATACCGGCGTCTGTGCAGGTGTCGGGCAGCGCGGCGACCAAGGGTGTACTGAGATGCTGCAACGAGTTCCAAGAAACCACACTCTTTGCGGGAATCCCTTCGAGTGTCCCCTCCAACTTGCCAAAGGCCTCCCGCATGTCCTGGACTACGTAATCATGCTCCAGGTTGTCCTTGGGGGACTCCAACAGACTCGGCGCTCCGATGGCCCCGACACTCCGGGTTCCCGCCATCGCTTCACTGCTCACGGTCTGTCCCTCACGTTCATAGAGCTTCTCCGGCGAGCACCCCAGAAACGTCCACCCTGCGCTGGAGAACAGAAACTCAAATGACTGCTTGGTTTGTCTCCGCAGGACCTCGAGGAGTCCCAGCGCATCAATGGGGGCCGAGCACTGAATGCGCTCTCTACAGGCCAGCACCAGTTTCTCCAGGTCGAGTCCCAACTCATCCCGCAAGAGGTCCATCTGCTCACACCACTTCCGGCGCGTAGGCGTGACATCGTGGGAGAGGACCCGATAGGCCGGTGGGTCATACTGGCCCTGTCCCAGTTGCTCGAGGCACTGGGCCATGACCGAGGCCTCGTCGGCCCCGCGAGAGATGACCATGGACAACGTACTGGCCTCATCAAGACGCCTTATCTCGAAGCGTGGCACCACGAAACGAAAACGGCCCAACTCTTTCCACGAACCAGACTGCTCTTCGCCGGGATTAAACGCGACGCCGCCGTAGTAGCGCAGGTCGCCATCCGATGCCTCGATCTGGCGACGGATGGCCTCGAGCGCCTCTCCTAGATGCTGGTGGGTGGTCGAGTCGATCAGGCACGCCAACCCCAGACCGGCGCTCTCCCGGCGACCATCGCGACTCTGCCAATAGACCTTGTCCGCCTGCCCCTGTCCCTTAAGCCACAGCCAAGGATCCGTGCCTGTCACATCCACCTGAAGACGGGCAAGTTCCCATTCCCCGGCGAAATCCAAGCGCGTCAACTGCGTCCGCAGCTGGTCTCGAAGACCTGCCCAAAACCGATTAGTTTTTGATTCCGACATAAATGTAAGCAATCTTGCCGAAGAGGGGGACTGCCTGCATCTCCTTGAAGCCCTTTTCTTCCATGGCCCGCAGCAGTGCCTTAGGCTCGAAGAAGCCCTGAATGGACCGGGCCAAATGCTCGTAGGCCAATGTTGAGCCCGTTATAATGCCACCCAGTTTGGGAATCAAGGCATTAAGGTACCAGGAATAGAGGCGTCCCGAAAACCCCGGCTGGGTCGGTGAGAATTCCAGGATCAGGGCTCGCCCTCCGGGCTTCAGGACCCGCGCCATCTCCTCGATGCCGAGCAGGGGGTCTTCAAGATTTCGTAGGCCAAAGCCCATGGCAGCGATGTCAAAGGACCGACTCTCCAGGGGTAGGGCCAGCGCGTCGGCCAGAATCAGACGCGTCTGGGCCAAGGCCCCGACGGATCGCAGCTTCTTTTCGCCAATGTCGAGCATCGCCTGAGTCACATCCGCACCCACATACTCGCAGTCTGTGCGCACTCGGTAGAAATCCAGCAGAATGTCACAGGTCCCCGTGCAAATGTCGACGACGCGCTCACCCGGTCGAATCCCGGACAAGCGCACCAACTTTCGGCGCCAGCTGCGATCAATGTTCGCACTGAGGAGATGATTCACAAAATCATAGCGGCGGGCGATAGCGGAGAAATGACTGATAATATCCTGTTTTCGCGGCATGGGCCGCATTGTCCGGCGAGGGGCAGCGGCTGTCAAGAACTCTAAGATGTGCTTTAGCACCCCCCTCTTGGGCGGACTATCGCCCTCAATGTGTTGGGAACTTGTTCTTGAGCGAGCCCAGAGTCACGGCTACAATTCCCCTGTGATTTTATACCCCCTGAAACTCAAGCCCATCTTCAAGGAACGGATATGGGGCGGCACCCGATTGGCGACGCGGTTTGCCAAGGCCCTGCCACCGCAGACCCGCATCGGAGAGAGTTGGGAACTGGTCGATCTCCCCCAAGACAAGTCGATCGTCGCGAACGGTGCACTGGCCGGTCATGCTATCGCCGACGTGGTCGACCGCTACGGCGATGGGATCACGGGCAGGCCAAGTTTTCCCAGCCCCTTCCCCGTCCTCATCAAGTTGCTCGATGCCCATGATGTTCTGAGCGTGCAGGTGCATCCCGATGCGAATGCCTGCCGGCGCATGGGCCGCGGAGATCCCAAGACCGAATGTTGGTACATCATGGACGCGGAACCCGGTAGCACCATCTATCGGGGACTGGCAGCAGGCGTCACCCGCAAAGACCTGAAAGCCGCCATCGCCCAGGGCACCGTGGCGGATCTGCTCATCCAGATCCCGGTCGAACCCGGACAGTGCTATTTCCTGCCCACCGGGACCCTCCACGCCATTGGGCCCGGCCTGTTGATCGCCGAGATTCAACAGCCCTCCGACACCACCTATCGGCTCTTCGATTGGAACCGCGTGGATGCCGAAGGCCAGGGTCGGGAACTCCACGTCGAAGCGTCGCTGGAGTGCATCCACTTTGACCAGCCCGCCGACCTAGAAGTCACGACCCAGGGACGCCTGGTGGACTGTGACTATTTCAAGGTGGACAAGCACCAAGGGGCAGGCGGCACGCAGGCCTCCCTCGCACCCGGTGTCATGCAGATTTTTCTCTTTCTCAGTGGAGCAGGGCGCTTCGTGCAGACGACCTCGGAGACGCTTGACTTTCGCGGGGGGGACTGCTTCATCTTACCGGCGTCCTACGAGGGCAACGTTTCGTTCTCACAGGAGACCGAGTACCTAGCGGTCACGTTATAGAGACATGACCGTAGCGGAGAGACACGGGTTATTGGAAATTGAGAAGTGAGAAGTGCAAATTGAGAATTGGGCTGGCCGAACAGTTTTAAGTTCTCAATTCTCAATTTCAAATTCCCTCAGTCCTGCGGATAGACGATGATTCGATCGTGGACTTGCACGATGAGATCCGTCTTACCGTCTCCCGTGACATCTCCCAGCGTGATCGCCCGGGGCTGACCACTGTTTCGATTGCGTCCCCGGAAACGCTGGTCTTCGGCGCCACGGTGGTCTTCGAAGACCTTGAAGGTGTAGCGCTCAACGAGTTGACCGCTCGCCTGGATCGACAGAATCTGTATATGGTGCCGGTCCTGTTCGATGAGGACGAGGTCCTGCTTGCCGTCGCCATTGACATCGCCTGCCGCAAATGGACCGAGCCGCCCCCGCTTGATGGTGGGCTCAAACGCGGTCGTCTGCTGAATCGAAAACTCGGACCGGCCGAAATCGACCATCATGAGGGCCTTGTCGCAACAGAGCATCAGGCTCCGCGCCAGCGGGTCGGAAAAGGTCCCCGAGTGGATGTGACGCACGGTGGCCGCGGGCAGCTTGATGTCCTTGCTATGTCGGTAGGCCCCTCCCTCTTGCCGTTTGGAGAAGGCCAGGATGCCCGCCGTATCGTCATAGGTCACCAGATCCAGGGTGGCCTGGGGCGTGGCTTGAAAAGAGGTCGCCAGACGGACGTCGCTTTGCCCGACCGGGCTTTGGTACTGATCGATGACCTGCCAGCCCCCTTGGGGATTGAAATAGATGGACCTGACATAATTCCCCAGGGCAGCCAGCAGCGCCGGCTTGCCCTCGGATCCAGAAGACCCCACCGAGAGAGAACGGGACTCGATGTCACTGACAAACCCGAGATGGATGTCTTCCTCCGCCTGATGCTCGAAAACGCCCGGACTCATCTGTCGAATCAACATCAAGGGGTCGAATTCGCGCACGACCATCACATCTTCCAAGCCGTTGTGATCGATATCACAGACAATGAGATTGACCGGACGCTCTTCGATCTCCTCGAGTTCCACGATGGGGCCTGCCTCGGCCTGTGGCGTGCCCACGTGGAGCAGGATCCGCAGGCTGTAGATGTCATCGCGGTCTTTTGACACATAGATCAGGTCCAACGCAGCATCCCCGTCGATGTCTGCCAGCGCCATCGTTTGGGGCTCGCCGGAGATCTCGAGGGCCTGCGGGAACTGCAAGCGGCCCTGTTGGTAGCGACTTTGAGCGATGAGTTTCTCTTCGTAGCTCAGCACGATGAGGGTATCGCGGGTCTCATCCCCCAGCCGTCCCACGCACACCTTGGACATGTCTTTCAGTCCGGGGAAAACCTGGGGCGACATCAATCCCTTCCCCGCCCGGCCTTGGAAGACCAGAAACTGAGCCCGTACGGGATTCGTGACGACCATGTCCGTCAGACCATCCCCATTGATATCCGCCGGCACGATCGCACGCTGTTGGGCATCCTCCGTGGCCGGGAGCGGGTACATGGAGACCGTCTCTTTCAGCGTTTGACTCGTGACAGGATCGAATAGACCCAGACGACCGCTCTGGCGAGCCACCGCAACGACGGAGTGTCGCGGCGAGGCGCTCAGGCGCAAGAGCCCCATGATGGAGGGCACGGGCATACTCAACCGGCGCTCGGGGCCCAGGGCGCCGTCGTCGTCCTGCAGCCGCACGCGTAGAGGAAAGCGATCGTCGTCACCGACCAACAGCACCAAATCGTCAAGACCGTCACCGTCAATATCCCCTATTTCTAGGTGCCGGATGGCGTCGGAGGTGCTGAAGTGCTTGACAGGCTTTTCAAAATCGCCCGCCTCGTTCTGTAAACAGAGGTAGTAGCCGCCGGCAGCCAACACCACCAGATCCCAACGACCGTCATGATTGAGATCACCGCCGTCCAAAGATCTGGCGGTTTTCAGGGCGTCCTCGATGTCAAAGCTGATTTCTGGACGCCACTTCGGTTCTGTCATGTCCCCCGAGGCGGCATCCGTGTCCGATGCCTCCTGATAGACGATTCTCAGACCTTCCGGACAGAGGTAGACCATATCCTGTCGACCGTCTCCATTCAGGTCTGAGACGAGCAGACTGGTGACCAAGACGTCCAGGGGATAGTGCACCAGCTTGTAGCGCCAAAACCGGTCATTTCCGATGAAGTCGTTGGGATTGGTCTGGTCCGCAACCTCCTGCCTCACCGAGTCGCCCTGGAAGTCGGCCTGGTAGTCGGCCTTCTGTAACAGAAGCTCAATACGAGATTTACGGTTATTTACGACGACAATGTCATTCAAACCATCCCCGTTGATATCACAGCAGAGCGGCAGACCCAGGTCCCAATCGAGCTTAAGGATCTCCATCGCCTTAAAGCCGTACTCGGCCCCCGAGTCCGCCTCTTCGGCGGCGACAGACATCCACACGGCAGCGAAAAACGGGAACAATGAGAGCAGTTTACGGAAACAACTTGCGCTTCGCTTAGGACCTATCATTGTGTCTCGCTTGCTTATGTGATTCCTGATACTGTATAATCGAACACCAGAGCGACAAATGCCATATCAGTATATGAAAACTGGGGTTTCTATGCAAGACAACGTACTGCTAGTACAGAGAGGTTACATAGAATGCAATCGAAAATATCATGGGCATTCCCTGTTTTAGTGCTTGTCCTCCTGTCTTCGGTTACTCCTGCCGAGACAATCAGATTAAAAGGCGGACAAGAGGTGTCTGCCAGCATCATCAAGTCCGATAAGGACGTCATCTTCTGTGACCTCGGTTTCGACATCCTGCGCCTGCCCCGCTCGGAGATCGTAGAGATCTTGAAGCAGACGCCCGAACACGAGGATCCCCGGTCCTCGCCCGGAGAGACGCTCCTGCCGCAACCGAGCACGGATAGGATGCATTACAGCGCCGGATTGACAAGAACCTCGATCGAAGCAAACACGAAACGATTTGCAGAGGCCGTGGTATTGGTCAGTTGTCCCGTTTCACTGGGCAGTGGATTCATGATTAACGAAAGGGGCTACGTCGTCACCAACTATCATGTGATCGCCAATGAAACCCACATCAAAATCACGGTGTTCCACGAGACCGGCACGGGTTTCGAGCAGCAGCAATACAAGCAGGTCAAGATCATTGCCCTCAATCCCTTCGAAGACCTGGCCCTGCTCAAGATCGAGGACGCCTCCGAACCCTTCAAACACGTGTATCTGGGGGACGCTAACCAGATCGAAGCCGGCGAATCTGTGTTCGCGATCGGCAATCCATTGGGCCTGACCCGCAGCGTCAGCCAGGGGATCGTGTCGGCCGTGAATCGCAATCACAGCGGCCGACTCTATGTGCAGACCACCACAGCCATCAATCCGGGTAATTCCGGAGGACCCCTCTTCAATCTGAAAGGCGAGGTCATCGGCGTCACGTCCATGGGCTATCTCTACCTCGGAGGACTCAATTTCGCCATTCCCATCGACGTCGTCAAGCGTTTCGTCGACAATTGGGACGCCTTCGCCTTCAATGAAGACAACCCCAACTCCGGATATCGTTATCTCCAGCCGGGGCCCCGAAAAAAACAGGGTCCCCGGCCAACGGTCCCCGACTAAGGGACCGGCACTCCGTTTGATTCCCGAAAGGTCCTCCATGTCCAGACGATATAGCGCACTCATCCTGGTGGTCGTTGCCGGACTAGCCCCGACAGAGACCACGTCTGCCCGCATCCTCGATTCCGCAAAAATGGTGCCGGAAGAAGTGGCCTTCGTGCTGGTGATCGATTCCGTCGATGAACTCATCAAGGCCTTCAAGCAGACCTACTACTATGCCATACTCTTCGAAGATCCGGCAATGAAGGCGTTTACAGCCGAAGCGCGTGCCAAGCTCAGCCAGCTCCTACAAAAGCAGCTCAAAGCACTCTGGCGAGAAATCGACCTGGAGCAGGCGCCGGAAACATTTCCGGTGCCGCACGGACCTTGTGTCATCCAAGTCTTCCTGGAGGCCGCGGAAATAGAGCTGAAAGGTACACAAGGGCAAACATCGAGCGGCAAGAGGGCCACCGAGATTGTCCCTGATATTGAGATGGTCCTGGTGGCGGATATGGGCAAGGATGTCCAGGAGACGGCACGGATCGCCGGCGCCCTCCTCAGAAATGCCTCTCTGGGCGATGTCAAGCGCACGAAGAAACGAGTTCGTGGGGTCGAACTTGTTATCCTCGAAGGTGAGCAAAACGAAATGGATTTGTCGACCTTTTGCTACGGCTTCAAAGACCATTATTTGATCTGTGGCTCCAGCGTCCCCCACACGGAGAGAGTCATCATGCAGATGGGGCGGGGCACGCCCAAAAGCCTGGCCGGGGTTAAGGGGTTTTCCGCGATTGCCCGCCAGTTTGCCGACTATCATACCTTTGCCTATCTGCAACTAGAACCGCTCAAGCAATTCGCCTTGGCCATGGCCAAGACCTCAACCCAAAGATGGCAGCTCGAGAACGCCATACATCAACTGGGACTGAGCAACGTTCAGGGCATTGCCATGGCCTCTCGCCTCGCAGGAGGCAGATTTGAAAACATACGCACCAGCTCGTTGATCGTTATCAACGGCCCCAAAACCGGCATCCCTGCCCTATTGTGCCCGAGCCCGACCAGCTTTAAAGCGAGTGCCCGCCTGCTGGGTGATGATACGATCATGTTGGCCGTGGCGAATCATGACATCGCGGGCATCTATGATGCCATCTGCCAAATGGTCAAGGATACGATGGGCCTTGACGTCACCTTCTTCACGGAGGGCGCCATGGCACGCACCGGACAGGCGGATGGACGACCTGCCGTGAACCTGCGGCAGGACATCCTGGGACAAATGGCCCCACCGATCCGCTTGAGCTGGCGTATGGACAAGCCCTATGCCGACCCCAACAATTCAAAGACCCTCCTGAGCATCGCCGCACATGACAGTGAACGGCTGGAGAACAGTCTCGCCCGACTGCACAGGACCTATGTGGCAGCCATGGATCCCGATCTTCAGCGGACCCTGCTGGGCCACACGCTCTATCTCCTCCCACCCATGCCCCTTCCCTCGCCCTTCATGCCCCTCCAGCAAGGGCTCCGGCGTCAATCTACAAAGCAGCTGGCCGTCACCTTTGCCGATGATCGAATGGTGTTGGCTGAAACAGACCAGGCGGAGCAGGCGATTCGCGACGAAGGGAAAAAACCCCGCACGGCCCTCAGTTCCGATCCCCACTTTACCCATGCCAGCCGACATGTGCCTGCCAAGGCATCGGCCTATTTCTACCGCAACGAACAGGTCTACACGGAAATCTTGTGGGATCAGGCCCTGCTCCTGGCGAAACGGGCCTCCGAAAAACTGAAAGAGGCCGCGCAAGAGACGAATCCGGGCGCACCGAATTGGGTCGCCGCGTTCAAGGGCTTGGGCCAGACGCTCGACTACCGCAAGCTACCCCAATACCAGACCATCAAAAAACACATCGGCCCCCGGATCGGGTACATCAACGAGCACCCCCTGGGCATCCTCATGGAAGAGATCACCCTCAAACCAAGGCCCTAAGGGATCGGCAAGAAATAAGTTGGGCAATTTGGGGTCCAAGTGTGCCCCATATTCGATCGCGCCCGATTGAGCGAAACCTCAGCCGTAGCTGTCCTACGTCGCGGATTTCGCGATTGAGAAGCGATCAAAGATGGGGTGCAATTGGGCATTCAAAAGTCCAAGTTATTTCTTGCCGTTCCCGAAAGCTATGCAGAGGGAGAAATTGTGGATATTCGGACAGTAGCCCCTAGTAGACTACTACCTGAGGAGCTGTCAACCTTTCTAACCTCAAGCGATTTGACACCTATGGCAAGCTCTAACGCATCTAAATGACCCAAAAAACCAAGGAGCTGTTCAAGCGTAACAGCGTCTAACTTGACTTCGATGGTGGTCTCCTCGTAAATCTTGCCGAGCGCTGCCGCGGTTGGCCTCATGTGTACGACATGACCGGACAATCCAACCTTCTCTTGAATGCGCTCAAGCAGAGACAACATTCGTCCTTTATCAGGTTGGGCCTCAATGCGACGCCGGAGTCGCGTCACTTCTGACCTCAGGGTGCTCAGCTCAGCACTCATCTGCCTGAGTTGCCCTAGTATTTTCTCTTTGGATCCAACAACACGATTCAGCGTTGAAAGTCGCTCGCGCATGGGCTTCGCCACAAACTGATTACCCAGAAGGCTTCCGAGAATGATTAGTCCGGCTATCAAAACACCTTTTTCTCTGGTCGTTAAACTGATTTTCATCACGATTCACAAAGCCCTTGATATTGAAAGTCTGAACTGAACTCGACCGCTTGAACCATCTGCAGTGATATCATCAAGTTTCACATCCTTGAATTCGGATGCATTGCGTAAATCAGCAGCCAAAGCCTCTACAGATTCGTACGATCCGCCTGCCCCGGTAATCCTCACGGTTTCACGATCCAGGGTCATGTAGGAGACCGTCACGTCACGCTCTGTGGTAAATCTCTCACTAATCGTTTGCATTACATTCAGGGGTGATGCATGCTTGTTAACGGCCTCAGTAAGGATTTCGTACTCTCGGCGCACACGGTCCACCTGTTCAACCATCTGAGGGAGAGGCTGAACGATTCTGGTAATCTCGGGCAGACTCTCTGAAAAAACCGTCTGAATCGCTTGTTTAAGGCGAGTGTGTTGTTCCTCTAGGGTATGTATGCGGGAAAAAGCACGAACACCCAGCAATACGACCAACAGCACGACCAAGAATGCGCATACGCGGCTTGCACGCCACACATCTTTCTTCAGGCTTGCCTCGCTCAGGTCAGTGGCAATAAAATTGGGGCCCGCGCCGCTGGAACTCAACTGCATCAATGCCATTCCCAAGGCGACCCTGTAAGCCGGGTTCAATGCTATATCGCTGGACTGTTGAAATGCCGCCTCAAGGTCCAGTTGCTTTACGGGCAGATCGAATCGTTCATGAATCGCGTTCGCAAGAGCATGGATCACCTCCTCAGAAGCGGAAAGCACGACTTTAGAGGTAGCCACATCTAGAAAGAGTGGATGTGCTCGAAATGTCCGCTCCAGTTCTGTGATCAATAGTCCGGTGCAGTTTTCCAGGTCACCCTCATGAGCCAAACTCCGGGCGCCAACCAGACAGCCCTCATTCTCAAGACCAATAATCAAACGACTGTTTTCTATATGCACCAAAACTGCCGTTTCATCCTTGCCGACTGCCTTGGTATGCCGGGCGATGGCATCAATGGCATTAACATCAGTTGACACGGCCACACATGTCATACCTGCTTCAGAGAACATCTCTCTCAAAGACTGTACCTCTGATCTATGTGCCGCGGCCACAAGACAGTGTGTGATATCTTGAGTACTGCGATAGCCTGCCATATCCACGGTAAGGTCTTCAAAGGGTATGGGAACGTCATCCTCCGTCTCGAACCGGATAAGCCGCCTTAAGTCTTCCTCTCTTGTCAAGTCGGTTGTGACCGTGGAATAATACACATTGGCATTGGGCATATCAGTTACGACCGCCGCCTTCCGATCGAAGCCTGCCTGTTCGATGGCCTTCTGGATTTCAACCCCTAAGGCCAACCTCGACTCTGGCTCCTGATAACCGTGGAGATCGAATGGAACACTAGTAGCATTTTCCACGCAGAATCTGCCTGATCGCCGCGACAATTGAACCATCCTGAGGCAGTCTCCTGCAAAATCTAAGCCAATTATTTTCTTCGCAGGCATCAATTTCCCTCGCAGCACCCTAGGCTTTGTCGGAAAACTCCGTCGTCGGCCCGAGAGCGAGCAATTTTTTCCCCTGGCAAAGACGGCGAAGCAGGCGATGTTTGTTCTATCGTCGATGCAGCCGGATGCGGCCAGGCGGACAACAGCGGCTGCCTTGATCCGACAGTTGCTGCGACAGCAGCAGATAAAACGATTCAAGAAAAAGGGCCGCTCGAAGCCAGATCGAGTTTTCCGACACAGCCTGGGCTGCAAACTACAATTCCCAGCGCATGATCGGCTCAAGGTACCCTGTCTGCCGATTCCGCTTGACTACCATTCGAACGCTTCGACTAGCCGCTCCAATCGTCCCTGTTGCGCTTATTCTGAAAACCTGTTCTCGCGACGTAGTCGTGACCGAACGTCGCAGGTCTTGGTACACCTGTTCTGTCATTCCCTCGACTTTTTTCACGTGCTCTACGCGGGCATAAGGCCGATTTGCCACGATAGAGTCAGCAAGAACAGCACTACAATACTCCGAAAGACTCTGAATAACCAGGGGCGATGCATAGTTTAGATTGATCTGGTTGCTTCCGTAAACAGTTAAGCTGGATGCCAGGCCGGACAGATGCACTCCTGTTTCTTCATCCCACGCCCCATACAGAATCTCCTCAGTCATACCCTTAACAAGGAGTAGCTCGCTCAATGCTTCGAAAGGTCCGTTTCTGCATTCATAGGGATCATCGAGTTGAGTATAATAACCACCCTCCGCCCCCCGATTTTCGCCGCTCACTGCAGACAGTACGGTGATGTCGTCATCTTCATCCACCCAGTCCACGATAGCCGCCACAAGTCCATAGTTGATGATGGGTCGGTCGCTATCCAGCGCCCGCGCATTGTAGATATCAATCATTCTGAGCAAATGACCAATTCGATCTCGGGCAAGCTGTCCAGCCCGGGTCCTGAGTTGGTTGATGTTGATCTTGCCGCTTTCCTGCTCTATCTGGAGTGTACAAGACCCTTGCCCAATCTTGAGGGGGACAGCCCCTGATACGAGAGCCCAAACCTTCTCATCTTCCCACAGCCGTTGAGCCTGATTCAGGATTTCAAGAGCCACTGCCAGCCCGCCTTCAGCGCAATGCCGGGCCTGTGCGCCGCGGTAAATGTTTTCCGATAGATGGAGTCCGATGCGCGACTCGTAGTAGAATTCCACGACGACTACGCCCAACACGGTGATGAGTAACAGTGTCACCAGAAGGGCAAAACCAGAGTCTCTCGCGTTGCCAGACGCTCTCATAGAGATTGCCCCTGTCTCCGGCGATTGACTTTACCCGGTCCAAGAGACTGATCACCATCTATTCTCTCGCGCGTCTCTCCCCGGCATGTAATGGAGACCATCGAACTTATATCGACACAGTTCGATTCATCAGGTCCGACAACGAGACGGATGCGGACGGCGCGAGGCAGAATTGTCTCTACACCTTCCTGCCAGGCCGAATGCCAATCCTCTCCATCAAAAAACTCCAATTCTAAGCCCAAAACTGAGTCAAGGAGGCACCGCCACGCTAAATCTTCCTCGTCCTGAATATCCCGGTAAACATTGGAGCGTCGGGCCATTAGGAGTCGACCCTCAGAGCGATCCCAGGCGTACATGACCTGGCACAGTTGGCCATGTCTCGCTGCCACTCTGGAGCGGCCTTGTGATGTGATAAAACGAAGCTTCGCAAGACTGCCATCACTTTCGCCCGAAAACTCTAGCATACGTTCTCGCTCGTCCCCATCTGCAAGCGAAACTTGAGCAGACGCCCGCTGAACGGTGCGATCCATGCGCCGAGCATAGCAGCCGCGCAGTTGACGACACATCTGGTTGAGCGTTAACACCGCACTGCGCCCGGTCCGCAATCCGGGCAACACACGATCAATTGAGCCGGTAACGGCTTGATAGCTGCCACAAAGAGCTGCCATGATCAGACTCAGCATCCCTAGAGCCAGCATGATCTCAACCAGCGTAAAAGCGTAAATCTTGCGGGCCGGCGCCACATTCAATTGCGAAGTACTGGCAGCCATCTAGCACCTAATACGACACATTTACTATTTGCTCCTGGATACCCTTGAGACGCACGATGCTCTCAAGTGTCACTTCTCGCTTCTTAAACCCATCCATCCAGTCAAGCGTAAGTTGCACGCGGCGCAGCCCCGCCACACTAAGTGGCTCCAGATAGTTCTCCGGCAAATCCTCGACCACAGCCGACCACTCGTACACGATGTCCTGTCGTTCATCGTCGATGTGGCCCCTGTAAGTCCCTGTTCTCAGGTCCTTATCAGCCTTCAGTTTGGCCAGCTGCTCATCAGCCAGGACAGTCGCTTTAGATAGCCGCATGGCAATCTCACAGGTTTGAATACACCGCACATGTAGATGCAACAGGGGAACGAGTGCCAACAAGATTATGGAGACTGCCAAAACAGTCTCCAGTAGCGTGAAGCCTTGGGCTCGCCCCCCTTTGTAGACGCTCGCATCGTTGTTCTCACGTCGTTGCATGTTCTATTCGACCCTTTGGATCTCACAGGGCCCGGCGGATAGACTGCTCTCATTGAAGATTAAGCGGACAGTCCCGCCCGCCGCTGAGATCAGCGTCAGGGTTCCCGGGGTGACTTCACCTTCGGGACCAAATGTCAGGGAAATAGGCCCATGGAACGAATCACCCGCGCCCACCATCTCCACACGACCGAAGCGAATGCCCTCCGCCAAATGTCTGTCAAGGTCAAGAGCATCTTTTATGCGGGTCTCAGTGACTCGGGACGATTTTATGGTCACCCAGTAGTTCTGTTGTTCGAGATCAATGTGGAGCATATGAGGGACCTGTGTACTGATTGCCATGTCTCGCGTAACTCTTGCCACGCTGGAGAGTTGCTTTGCACTGGCCATTAGGCGAGCCGAGTCAGAATGAGGGGAGCCAATCCTGGGATAAATGATCAGAGCCGAGATAGCCAGGATAGCAATGACCACTACCAGTTCAATCAGAGTAAAAGCTCGCGTACGATCTCTCATGAATGATTAGGGATCGGCAAGAAATAAATTGGACAATTTGGGGTCCAAGTGTGGCCCATATTGGGTTGAAACAAGGATGGGGGACAGTCTTTTAAAAGACTGTCCCTTCCAAGCTCTCTTAGCGATACCACAGGCGTAGCAGTTCTACGTCGCGGATGTCGCGATTGAGAAGCGATCAAAGATGGGGTGCAATTGGGCATTCAAAAGTCCAAGTTATTTCTTGCCGGTCCCTTACTCCCGGTCCAAATCCCAGCTCTCGATATCTGCATTGTTGTCAGCGCCGCCATCTTCTCCTTCCTTACCAAATGATTCCAGGTCATAGTCGTCATGAGCGCCTGGACAAATGTATACATAAGGATTCCCCCAAGGATCCAGCGGCACCTTGATGCCTTCAATATAACTGCTCCTCCATCCCTTAATCCCAGGATTGGCAATTAAGGCCTCTAATCCTTGTACAGTGGTCGGGAACTGCCCGGTATCCGTTTTAAACAATCCCAATGCCGACTGTAGACTACGGATCTGGACCTTCGCCTTCATACGCCTCGCCTGCTCCGGACGATCCAGAATTCTGGGCATCATAATGGTCGCAAGAATACCCAGGATAACAACGACCACCATCAGCTCAATCAAGGTAAACCCGCGTTGACCACGCTGACTCATTCTTACTGGTATCTGCACACGAAGTCCTCCTAGACAATAGCGCTGTTGATGTCAAAAATAGGCAACAAGATCGCCAAAACAATAAACCCTATCATCCCTCCCAGCACAATGATCATCATGGGCTCCAACAGGGAAGTCATAACACTCAACTTGGACTCGATCTCATTGTCTAGACTATCTGCAATTCGCAGCAACCCATCTTCCATGTTCCCGCTCTTCTCTCCGGCTGCGATCATATGAATGGCCACAGGAGGAAAAATCTGGTCCTTGGCCAAGGCCTGTGACACGCTCTGGCCGGAGCCCACTGCCCGACGAGTCTCTTGAATCACGTCAGCCATAACGGCATTCGACACAACAGCCTCTGACAATTCTAACGCCTCCACGATAGTCACACCACTACCAAGCAGGACACCCAGCGTTCGGGAAAACCTCGCCACGGCCACATCTACCAGCAGAGGGCCGAACAACGGCACCTTAAGTTTGAATCGATCCCACACCATACGCGCACCGGGCGTCCTCAACCAATAACGATGGGCACCTATCAAACCAACAATTCCGACCAATACTAGCCACAGGGAGTGATTCAAAAAAGCACTCAGCTTGATTAAAAACAAAGTCACCCATGGCAACGTCATATTCATCTCGGTAAACAGTTTGGTAATACTGGGAAGCACATAGGATAGCACGAAAAGGACAACGGCGCATCCCACCACCGCCATGAGCAAAGGATAGGTCAAGGCGCTGCGGACTTTGTTCGTCAGCTTTGCACGCTTTTCATACATATCCGCCAGCCTGGCCAGGACATTCTCCAAGGCTCCTGTACTCTCTCCGGCTTTGACCATGCTCACAAAGACACCCGGAAAGATCCGGGGATACTCGGAAAACGCCTCCGCCAGGGAGCCCCCTTCGTTCACCTTATCACGCACCCGGGCCAGCACCCTGGACAAAGCACTGGAGCCGAGCTGCTCAACAAGGACAGACAGAGCCTCTACCAGGGGAATTCCTGCCAGCAAAAGCGTAGAGAGATGACGCGTCGCCGCCGCCACCTCGCGCGTCTTGACCCGACCTGTCCTAAAACCACCTGCTCGAAATGAAGATCTGTGTTCATCGACAGCCTTCTCAACGAGTTGCACCAAGCGGATCTCAGCTGCCCGTAGTTTCTGACGAGCTTCCCCCAGGGACGATGCATCGATAGTCCCTTTGCTTTCGCCGCCCGTCTTGCTGAGTTGTGTATATTCAAACAGAGGCACCCGAAATCCTCGTAGAAGGACGTTTATTCACCTGTATCATCCTGAGTAACACGAAAAACCTCATTTTCTGTGGTCTCGCCGCGTGCCACCTTCTCCATGCCATCCAAACGAAGGGTACGCATGCCCTTGTCAATGGCGGCCTGTTTGAGCACGTGGGCCCGGTGGTCGCCCAGAATGATCTCCCGGATATCATCATCGATCGGCAGTAACTCAAAAATGCCGAGTCGCCCTCTAAAACCTGTGCCGCTGCAGACAGCGCACACTGCCCCCTCATTGCCAAGTTGACTCAAAGGCGCACCTGTGTCCTTATCCTTATCTGTTACGTCATCCAGGTCGGATTGGCATTCCGAACACACGCGCCGCACAAGTCTCTGGGCCATGATCGCAAGCACGGCCGAACAAACCAGATACGGTTCTATACCCATATCAATCAGTCGTGTCACGGCGCTGGCCGAGTCATTGGTATGCAATGTACTCAAGACCAGGTGGCCCGTTAAGGCGGATTGAATGGCTGTCCGCGCGGTTTCTAGGTCACGGATTTCACCCACCATAATGACATCAGGATCTTGCCGCAAGATATGGCGGAGACAAGCGGCAAAAGTAAGGCCAATTTTGGGCTTTATCTGCATCTGCCCGATGCCGGGAAGTTGGTACTCGATCGGATCCTCCACGGTCAAAATATTACGACTGTCGGAATTTAGCTCCGTCAGGGCCCCATAGAGAGTCGTGGTCTTGCCGCTGCCCGTCGGACCGGTCAGGAGCACGATACCATGGGGTCTATGAATGAGCTTGCTGAATTGTCTCTCCGTGTCGGCCTCAAACCCGAGTTGCCCCAGACTGAACTCAGCACCCGACTCGTCCAAAAGGCGCAAGACCACGCGTTCTCCTCCCGAGGTCGGGATCGTTGAAACCCGAACGTCAAGTTCACGGTCCCCGATCTTGATGCGACTGCGGCCGTCCTGAGGGAGACGACGCTCCGCAATATTGAGCTTCGCCATGATCTTCACGCGAGATACAAGTGACGGGGCGAGCCGTTTGGGGAGTTTCGAGTGGGTGTGCAGCACACCATCGATGCGAAAGCGAATCCTAATCTCCTGCTCGTAAGGCTCTATATGGATGTCGCTTGCCCGCGCCTGGGTCGCCAAGAAGAGAAACTTGTTTACCAAGCGAATGGCTGGCGCGCCACCGTCTGCACCGAGTAGATCACTGGTATCGGTATCCTCGTCAGTATCAGGGGACTGTCCCTCCGCAGCCAATGATGTCACCGCATCAGGCTGGGCCGAACCATCCTGAAAATGGTAATGACTCAATCCTTCCTCGACAATTGACGCCGTACACACGCACTTCTCGCAACGCCCGCCAAACCTGGTCACGACCGAATCAATAGCCAGCATATCCAAGGGGTCCGCCACCGCAACACTCAATCGACCGTTCTGATCTTCAAAGGGCAGGATGTTGTGCTTCTTAAGAAACTCGATGGGGAGCTTTTGGGTGGCCCCCCTTTCAATCCCCTCTTTGGGCAAATGATCAAGGAAGGCGTAGCCGAACTGCCTGGCCAAAGCTGCGGCAATATCGTCGTCTCCTGCCAGCGCTTCTTCAATCAGGATCTGACCCAGCCGCCGGTGAGGCTCCCCCTCGGATTGCAGAGTCAGGCAATGGGCTAAGGCCTCCTCGGTGAGAGAGGTGGTCTGTTTCAGGATGGCCCCGATGCGACTTGGAGCAGCTTGTTCGCGCATGCCTTCACGTCTCTCCTGTTTGCCCACGACCTAATCCGCCGGTGACATATGGGCGTGGCTCTGTAAAGCATTCAGCCGTTCCTGCTTCATACGTTCGGTCATTTGCATCAGACTTTCCCTGTCCGACAAGACCTTTGGGGTAATAAACAGCAAGAGGTTGGTCTTTTCTACACGTTTCCGATCAGCTCTGAACAACACACCCAAGAGGGGGATATCTCCGAGGAGTGGGACTTTCTCCACCACGGTCTCCGTATCGTCCCGAATGAGTCCGCCGATGACCACGGTCGTGCCACTCATGATGGAAATGGTCGTGGTTATCTTACGTTGAGCCGTCGTCGGCGTCTCGTTGCTCAAGCCAGTGGCCCCCTCAATGAGTTTACTGAAGCTGGCCTCGATCTCCATGCGCACCAATCCCCCCGCACTGACATGGGGCGTGACCTTTAATTCCACACCCACGTCCTTGAAATCAAACGTACGAATAGCGGTTGGCGTGGCGGGGTCGAATTCACTCACCCGAGACTGGCGGACATAGGGCACATTGTCCCCAATAACAATGGTCGCTTCCTGATGATTGGAGGTCAATATGCTCGGTGTAGAAAGCACATTGACCCCGGAGCTTCGTTCCAGCGCCTTGAGAATCGCACCAATCTTGGTCTGATCGCCCACTTGCTGGTACACGCCCACCGAGAATCCTTCGAGGTCGCCTGCAGCCGCCTCGATCCGAGGGCCAAAACTGGTGCCGGCAAACCCTCTGACGCTATCGGCCATGGCCTGATCCAGTGTCGCCCAATCGATTCCCAATTCCTTCAACACATTAGTGCTCGCTTCGATAATCTTGAACTGCACCAGGACCTGCTCTCTGGGGATGTCCAATTGTGCCACCATGTTTTCGACAATTTTGTAATCCTGGGGCGGGGCCACCACAATCAGCGAATTGGTACTTTCATCGGCGATGATTTGGAATGACTCTCTTCCCCCGCGGCCCCCTATAGCAGTAATCCTTCCCAAGGCGGCAGAGATAGACTTCTCCAATTCAACGGCCTCAGCATGTTCGAGTTTGATAACGTGGACATAGCCAGCCTCCAGAGGACTCTCAATATCCAATTTTGCGACCAACTCCCTGATCATCTCCATATCATCCGGACTGCCCATCACCACCAGGGCGTTGATTCTTTCGTCCGCCAAGATCTTTATTTTCTCCTTACTCGCATCTTGGGCAACGACTATGCTCTTCAGGACACTTTTGCGAGTCTGTAAGCGTTCAACGATTTGCGTAATCTGATCGGCCATACGCTGCGCAGACGCATATTTGAGTCGAATCAATTCAATCACCTCACCCGGCCCTTCCAAATCGATCTCCTGCAGGATTCGGGCCACTCGATAGATGTTAGCAGATGTATCTGTCACGAGTAAGGTATTGCTTCCCGGCAAGGCGGTTGTCTGCCCCCCGGAGGAGATCAAGGCTGTCACAATTGGACTGACTTGACTCACGTCAATGAAACGCAGCGGTATGATCTGTGTGACCAGACTATCATTTATGGCGATAGTATCGGGATTATAACCAATCTCGAGCGGCAAATTGGTCCTGGCCGCCTGTGCCAAAGGCAAGATCTTAGCAATCTTGCCTGCAGGCACCGCAGCATAGCCCCGGGTATGCAGAACCGACTCGAAGATGTCATACACATCACCCACCCGGACTTTCGTCGGCGAAATGAGGGTAACGGTCCCTTTGATATTCTCGTCTACCAGAAAGTTAATGCCCGTCAGTTGCCCCACGGTCTTGATGAATATCCGGATATCAACACGGTTTAAATCTAATGAAATCAATCTGTTGGCCGCATCCCGAGATTCTAGAAAGGGCATTCCAATGCGTTGACTACGATCACTTTGCTGGAATTCATTTATCTGCCCATACGCGCTATTGGGATTTATTCCCAAAAAACCAACCCATAGGATCTGGCCAATAAGAAGGCAGGAGCGATGTTTTTGCAGATGGACACCCACGCAAAGGTGACGAGTCAGAAACCAATGGATCACTGTATGCATTAGACCATGTCATCCCTTAAAGCTGTCAAGAATCGGGCCTGTCAACTCATTCAAGCTGGAGCAGTGCTTGTTACCACGCCCCCATCCGAAATGTAAGGGTCTTCTCTTTATCGCCACGCAAAACCTGAATCTTTGCCCTGCCCACTTCCCTGGCTTTTCTTATTATTTGCGCTGCCCTTCTCATGTTCGTTACTTTATGGCCGTTAATAGAACGGATGATATCCCCCTCACGCAGCCCAACCAGCTTGGCTAGCGAAGAATACTGCACTCCCGTGAGGCGAATGCCTTTTGCTTTAGCCGCGTCTTGGGTCGGTTTGAATGAAACACGTTTTAGGTCCTTACGCAAACCCCTTCTTGATGCATCTGAGGCTTGGGTATTCACCATGACATCTACAGCAGAAACTGCATTCACAATATCATGGGGCCGAAACGGTCTAGTCATAATTGCAGGTTGAGACCGTGTTTCGTTGACCATATTTCCCTGACCCGGACCCGTCAGCGACAGATCCAGAATCATGCGTCCGCCCCCGGCCAGTTGCAAGACGACCCGATTCTGCCGTATCTCTTCTATGCGTGTATTCTGGAGTACATCACCCACACGATAGATATCCTGCATCTTTCTCTTGGTATCCTCAATAATCGCCATGCTGAATTCCTGGTCCCCTGCAATCGTCCCGACTAATCTTAGAGGCAAATCCTCCGATAAGACAGATTGCACCGAGGCCACAGGTTCAACTGGAGCTAATTTCTTGGCAGCCCCGTTGTGTTCAGCAGATCTGCCAAAGAAGCCCCGATGGATGATGATACCTGTATGCTTAGTTTTTTTTGCTGAGGTGTCCCTGTTTTGATCAATAACCGTGCCTGGATCTTGCGTTTGGCCTGTGTCAGCAGTTTTATATGCCACGTCCCGAGAGAAATAACCAATCGCAACATGGCCTAGCACCGCACAAATGACCATATTCATAGCCCATATGATCCAGCTTGTTTGTTTGATGCATTTCAAGGCCATCTCAATGCCAGCCTAAGATTCTCACAACCATCATTCCATAACCGATATTAGCTATGCCGTGAAACAGAACAGGTGTTAACAGAGATCCTGTTTGTAAAAAGAGCCATCCCAAGACCAAGCCTGGAAAAAACGTCAGCATACACGCCGCGTTTTTCCACATCAACGCGTGTATCAGAGCAAAAACAAAGGCTGCGGCTATTATGGCAAAAACCTGTGGAAAAAGCGAGTTCTTCGAGCAAATGATCCTACCCAGACACCCAATGCGGGTTTGCACATATCCTCGAAAAAAAAGCTCTTCTGGAAATGCAACATGTGTAAACTGAAACAGCATCCACCACAGGCGCTTGTCAGTAGGAGGCTTGGCCGACAGAGGCCATCTCATATCAAGCAGCCGATACCCCCACAGACACACAAAAAGCAAAAAAAAACTCCCTATACATGCTAGGGCCAGCAGACGTAAGCCCTCGCTCCAACTGCCCCAACAGAGACCAAGATCTGCTAGTCTTCCCCTGTGAACGAAATTCGCCAGGAGCGATCCCAGCACCAATACAAGTGGTACAATGACAGGACTCGTCGCCCTGCCCAACCCGGATGACAGGGCCAATAGACACCCCGCAACCACAAAAACCAAGAGTAATTCAAAAACGACCGCCTTGTTTCTCAGTTTCGACTCAATCACGACCTTCCAAAAAAGACATCCGGGAGCAGGCGTACCTACTACCGGATATCGTAAATTACGTCTCAAGCTAATTGGACTTTTTTCGTCTGCGTCGCATGTCCCGGGCACGCAAAGCCAATCCTATCACAATGCAGACACCAATCGGCAGGAAGAACTCCATCGGCTTGCCACCGCCAAATGGTACCAACGCACACCATCCACCGCCACCACCACCACCGCCACCACCACCGCCAAGTGTCCTACCAAGACCGCCAAAGATACTGAAGCGGGTTACCTGTACTTCAAGATAATAACCCCCCGATCCATCGGGCTTCCTGATGGCCGGATTCAGAATGCCGTCATCAGTCCACGGATGATCAGGGTCTAATCCACCATTTGCACCCGGATCATAGCGGAGCACCCGGAACGAGTTGTGGATAGTCTGCTCCTCCACGGGAATACGAATCGTAGCCGGCGGGTCAAACCGCAATCCGCTCGGTTCAAATTTGTACTTCAGCCCAATTGCATTCCCAGCCGACGCAGGCAGAGGCGGGGCATTGTTGACATCCGAAATCGTGATCTCATTGGCATTGATCCCATCAGGCAACACGGGAATCTCGACTTGGAGATTCGCACGTGCGTCCACTGAAACACTGGTTGTTCCATTGGGATCGACTGCGACAGTTGTCGGTAAGGGATCGCCAAGACTCGTAGCCCCGACAAAGTAGATGTCCTTGTTGCCGTTGCGCTCATCGACCCATATCACATAGGGATTGCCCTGAGCATCTACGCCAATGACCGGTTTGCTTTGAGCGCTCGTGCCGCTGGCCTCGTTGATCTTGTTATTTGAACCGAACGGTGAGCCGCTCTCCGCGTAGAAGATGTCCGTATCACTATTGTTGTCAACATTCCTGTGATCCGTCCAAGCAGCAAATCGTTTCGTCGCACTTGCAGCAATCGTGGGATCGCTGACCACAATATTCGTCTCATCGACATCAATAATGCTGTCACCATCAAAGAGTACAATATCATCAGGATCACTGTCGTAAAATATCTGGCTGAAATTATCGACATCGACGCCTACCCATAGTAAGTGTACAGAGCCAGCAACCACGGCAGGACTGCTCTGAGAGCCGAGACCTGTTACTAAGAGTTCATTCTGCCAGTTCCCAGTTGATGCAGCCCCGAATACGTCCACACCCTCGGTGCCCGCATTCCGAAGGTCATTCCAGACCACATAAATGGTGCCATCGCTCGGATCCACTGCCAGGGCAGGATCTGTCTGGGCAGCCGGATCATTGGTGATCCGTGTGGCATCTCCTAAGACACCGCCTTCCAAACTACGCACCCAGATATTACTATCGCCGTTGCGGACCTCTTCCCAGGCCACAGAGACCCGGTTGTTACTATCCACACCCATCGTTGGATGACTGGGCACGGCTACGGTTTCGGGGTCAGCAGGATCGACATTTATTTGATGGGGCATCACGCCACTGGCATCATGCGTCCAGGTGGAGCCGTCAAAACTGGACAGCAGGATGTCGCTAACATTGGGAGCCTCGGTATCCGAGTCATGCCAGGCCACATAGAGCCTGCCGGCACTATCTATGGCAATCACCGGATGGGACTGGTTTCTTTGGCTGTCATAGATCAATCGGGACGGTCCAAAGGCACTCCCACCGGGCGCCAGCTCGGCAATATAGATGTCCGTATCACTTCCGCCGGTTGTCTGCTCCCAAACCGCCCAGATACTACCATCGGGATGAAGGGCCGTGGCCGGGTTGTCTTGATCGAGGGTTCCGGAGTCTGAATTGACCTTGGCATTGGCACCGAAGGCGCGTTCAATAATCGTGAAAGAGTAACTCCACTCCATCCGCATCGTTCAACAGATTCACGTCCAGGTCAGCCGCCGTGACTCTAACCGTGACGTCCTGTTCATAGCCAAATTTTCCAACTCGCAGGAATGTGAAGGTATAATCCGCCGGCGTCCCTGTCCGGCGACAGATCCCTCGGACCAACTGATCCGGGGCAAGGGTGGAGTCATATTCATTGGGATCTGTTTCAGCAGAGCCGTCATAGACCAGATCGCCTTCCACATAGATTCTAACCGTGTTGTTGCCGTAATCCACACCAGTCCCCGCATCTGTGACATGCAACTGGATCAGGGTTTCCTGTGGTACATGCTCAGCCCCTGGAGCTGGTATCTGGCCGGACAATTGCGGTCCCTTTTGATCATTCACGGTGGTGGTCTCCGGCGTGACTTGACTCTGCGCTGGGGTCTCCTCATCGCTATCAATCGTCAAGCTGCTGTTGGTGATGACGCCACCTTCAAGCATGGCCGCTGACACCTGCGCCTCGAAGGTGACCGTTTGTTCCGTTGTCTTGGCAGCCAAGGTTGCCCTAGTCCAGGTGATCGTGCGGCCGGCTGGAACGTACACGCCACCATTTGAAGCGCTACCGTCAACATAGGTCAGGCCTGGTGGCAGGGTTTCCACTATGACAACATTGCGGGCCTCACCCAATCCAACATTGCCATACGTGATCGTATAGGTAATCGTCGCACCCGGATTGACCG
>JADFMM010000294.1 GCA_022563885.1 Planctomycetota bacterium
CCATATGTTATTTCCAGTCTTCTCGACGCTTTGAACGTATTCCAAAGGGATACCCTTGCATACCAGAGAGGGTGCGATGCCATTCCTCCCAACAAGCTGGACTCTTTGAACAGCAAACTGCTAGAAATAGAGAGAGTTCTCAATGTAGGGCTGACCGCCTTGTCTGCCATTGACGATTGGACAATCTATCCCCATCAGCAGGTGCTTGCCGATGCCAACGGTTTGAAAACGGCGTTAGCTGCATTGCGGGCTGACATTCCGGATAGACGCACTGCCTTGCAGGCCCTTGAGTCAATTGGTGAAACAATCCTAGGAACGAAGTTTAGCTATGAGGTGTATCAAAAGCTATTGGCGCGTAAACACCCCAACTTTCAGAATCTTCAATGGGCGTCCATGGGCAAGTTGCCGATTCCAGTGGACGTCATGACCGAATATCGTGCTATAAAGAGCGGTGAGTTCACTGCTGCTATCGCCACACTCGAATCCAAACACGAGCAGCAGATCGTACAGTTGAACAAGCGTCTGCAGGACATGACCACAGTCTTGAACAGGGCCCAGCGCCTACTAACAGAAATGCTGGCAATTGTAGGTCTGGAGTAGGAGAGCCAGGGAAAATCTGTGAGATCAGACCAGTTGGAATATTGCGCCGAAGATATTTGTGGGAACAATCTGTGCCAAGCACCTTTGGTTGATCTTCGGCTGCCGTTCGGTTAATCTATATCGATCTCATAAGTCGTTTAATGACAACCGTTAAGGCTTTTGCAGATTGATATGATTGTTGATGGTAGATTGCTTTCGTATAGATCACGTTCTTTGGCATAATCCTCGTGTCTTGATTCCTTGGAGAATGCGAACATCAAGACAATGGCGTCCTCATGATGGCTCTTACAGTCAGGAGAAAAGAATGAAGAGTTTCCCACACGCGTGCCAATCCAATATGACAATTCTTCTAGCCAGCCTGTCCCTGTCGCTGTGTTTCGTGTCATGGGCCGCCGCCCAGAGTGACACCCAGTTCCCTGCCAAGTATCCCGACTTTCCCAGCGAAACACCGACCGAGTTTAAACCGACCAACTCGGGATTCGACCACGAACGACGAACCGAGATGATCCCCATGCGGGACGGCGTGAAACTGCACACGGTGATTCTCCTGCCGAAGGGCGCCACGGCGTCGCCGATACTGCTCACGCGTACGCCTTACAGTGCCGACGAGCTGACCAGCCACGCCAGCAGTGCCCACTACGGATCCGTGCTACAGGGCTATGATAATGCCGCGGATATCGTCGTGGCCGGAAACTATATTCGGGTCGTACAGGACATTCGTGGCAAGTATGGCTCGGAGGGCGACTACGTGATGAATCGGCCGATGAGGGGACCGCAGAACCCGACGCCGGTGGACCACGCCACCGACACATGGGACACCATTGACTGGCTGGTAAAGAACGTTCCCGAGTGCAATGGTAGGGTTGGGCTTTTGGGGATTTCTTACAATGGCTTCCTGACGCTCATGGGCGTGATCAATCCGCATCCGGCACTCAAAGTGGCCATTCCCATGAATCCCATGGTCGACGGCTGGCTCGGTGACGATTGGTTTCACTATGGGGCCTTTCGACAACAGATGATGCCCTATATGTACACCCAACAGGCGACGCGGGAGAACGAGATCGAGTGGTGGACAAGCCATTTTGACGATTACGACGTGTACATGGAAGCGGGATCAGCCGGCGAATTGGGCATGCGCCGCGGTCTCGCCCAGGTGGGCTTCTGGCGCAAGATCATTGCACATCAGACCTACGACGCGTTCTGGCAGGATCAAGCCGTAGACCGTATCCTGGCGGACCATCCAGTGAAGGTGCCAATGATGATTGTTCATAGCCTCTGGGACCAGGAGGACATCTATGGCGCACCGGCCGTTTATGCGGCCATCGAACCCAAAGACGTCGACAACGACAAAGTCTTCCTGGTGATGGGCCCCTGGCGTCATGGGCAGATGATTGGAGAGGGAAGTTCGCTGGGAGCGGTAAAATTCACGACCGACACAGCACACTACTTTCGCCAAGAGATCCTTCGGCCCTTCCTGGACCAGTACCTGCGGGAAGGCGCGCCACAAGCCGACCTGGCACCCGTCATCGCCTATGAAACCGGGACAAACAAGTGGCGCGAGTTGTCGGCTTGGCCCGGCAGCGAGAGCGGCCACAAGATCCAACCAACGCGACTCTACTTGAACGCCGATCTAAGACTAAGCTTCAAGGCGCCAATCAGCGCTGACCCGACCTACGACGAGTTCGTTTCGGATCCGGCCAAGCCGGTCCCCTACCGAGCCCGCCCCATTCAGCCCGTTGGCCATGGCGAGGGGTGGACATGGCCTCAGTGGCTCGTCGACGATCAGCGTGAGGCATCGGGTCGGCCTGACGTGTTGGTGTTTGAGTCGGATGTGCTGACGGAGCCGGTGAAGATTAGCGGCCAGCCAATGGTCAACCTCGTCGCTTCCACCAGCGGCACCGATAGCGACTGGGTCGTCAAACTCATCGATGTCTACCCCGACGAGGTCGCCGCCGATCCGAAGATGGGCGGCTACCAGTTGATGATTGCTGCCGACATCTTTCGCGGACGCTACCGCGTAAGCCTGGAAACGCCACAGGCGATCAAGCCCAATGAACCGCTTCGATACCGCTTCGCCCTCCCCACGGCAAACCACGTGTTCCGACGGGGCCATCGCATAATGGTGCAAGTCCAATCGAGCTGGTTCCCCTTGTACGATCGAAATCCCCAGACATTCGTTGATAGTATCTTTTTTGCCAAGCCAGGGGACTTCCAAAAAGCTGTGCAGAGAGTATGGCACTCGCCTGACCATCAGAGCTTCATTCAACTGCCACTCGTCGTTTCGGCGGCAATAGAGTAAAGTACTCTTCCATGACAAATGACGCGGCGAAGGATCTTGCTAAAGGCTCGCAGGACACCGACAATCTTCAACCTTGATCTACTTTTTTGATTGGCGGCGTTGACTGTTCCGTTGTTCTGCTTGCTCGATGACTGTTTTCAACGCTACTGGTTGGCCGTTCCGCCGTTTCGATTCGTCCGCTGCGGTCATGAAGGCAAAGATCTCGATCGTCTCCTCAGCGGGGACGGGCGGCTTACCGGTTTTGAAGAACAGGACAATCTCATCGACCAACGGGCCGTACCCCGCGTACTTGCCGATAGGGACGATCCCTTTGGTTCCGTACACCACGCCTCCATAACCGGTCTTGCCTTTGCGGAGGCCTCGATAGGTGGCAATCCGCCCGTCGTCCCACAGGCCCACCACCACATCCGTATCCTGGCTATGCACCCGCGTGACGCTCTGACAGCCGGTTCCCATGATTGTGAAGAGCATCTCCACACCGTGCACGCCGTACCAGTACAGGTCGGGATGATGCGCTTCCAGCGAACAGGGGCTATAGATCGTGCAGCCCATGATCTCGCCTAGGTCCTCATGATCTCTCATCCCCATGATGCCCGGCGAAAAGCGCAGCGAAGAACTCGACCAGCAGGGCACGTCGTTCTCTTGGGCCAGGTGGAAGATTTCCAGTACATCCGCCAGGTTCCCCGCCATCGGTTTGTCGATAAAGAGGGGCTTTCGTGCGGCGATCACCGGTCGGGCCTGAGCCAGGTGGGGTCGACCGTCAACGCTTTCCAGCAGCACGCCATCGACCCTCTCGCATAGCTGTTCGATGGTATCGACAATCTCCACGCCATGCTCGTCGCGCAATGTCTTGGTGAATTTCTCAATACGATTTGCTGAGGAGGGGATATCGGGCGAACCGCCGACAAAGCCGGCGACCACCTTGCAGCCATAGTTATTTTTGGGATCGTTGATCATTTTGGTAAAGCTAACAACATGCGAAGTATCCAGCCCGATCATGCCCAGGCGAACGATCTTTTCTTGCGCGTCTGCCTCGCAGGAGGTGCTTATGCCCGAGATAATGAACACCCAAGAGAGTACTTTGAATTGCCTTGCAGCCATTGTGAAGCCCTTTGCAAAAATGTGCTTTGTCATGTTGTCTACTTGCTCTTCGGACTGAAACTCACATCGACGACGTCGCCCTTCGAGAAGAGCTCATGGGCCACGGTCTTGATGTCGTCTGTGCTTAAACGATTGAGTATGTCTTCGTAGTTGGCAGGGTCGTTGCTGTTGATGCCGGTGTAGTAATAGCCGTAAATGGCGCTGAGCCAGTAGCGGTTGTGTTGCTTGGCCTCCTGGCGGTTCTTGAGGATATTGCTGACGGCCTTGTCGAGATTCTCCCGGCTGGGACCCTCTTTGGCGATGCTGTCCAGCTCGCTGTAGAGGAGTGTCTTGAGATGCTCGGCCTTGTTGGGGTCACAGTCGAAGCGGAAGGAGGCGTTGGCCATGGGCACGGGATTCTTCTCCAGGCGCAGAGAGGAGGAGACCCCGTAGGTTCCGCCCTCCTCCTCGCGAATGGTTTCGACGTAGCGGATGTCGAGGATGCCCTGGATCACCCGCAGGCAGACCCTGTTGTAGGCCGTGTAGTCCATTTCGTGACTGATGTTTACCACGATGGTGGTCTTGGGGACGGCCAAGGGGATCTCGATCTGCTTGACCGTCTTTCCCTGGGGTGGATTGACCTTGCGGTCGATGAAGGTCTCGGTTCGGTCGGTGGTGGTGAGGGAGCCGATGTAGGTCTCCACCAGGGGTCGGACCGTGCCCACATCGATATTGCCGACGATGATGAAGCAGAAGTCCTCGGCGTCGGAGAAACGATTACGATAGACTTGTTCGATCTCTCTGAAATCAACCTCCGAGAGTAGTTCTTCATTCAGAACGCGGGCTCGCGGATGGTTGTCGGATAGGATCCGGGTGAGGTGGTCCTGAATGAGTTTTCGCGGGTCGTTTTCCAGCGTGACAATATAGGCCTTGTAGCGCGCCATCAGGGCATCGTGGGCCTCTTCATCGAATCGAGGCCGTTCGAACATCAGATAGAGAAGCTGCAGCATGGTCTCGAAGTCCTTGGGCGTTGAGGAGCCCCAGAGGCTCTCCGTGACTTCGCCCAAGGAGACGCGGCAACTGGCCTTCTTGCCGGTTAGCAGTTTTTTCAGGGCGACGTTGTCAAACTCGCCGGCACCGTAGGCGTTGGCAAAGACCTCCAACATCATGGATTCCGGCACGCGGGCATCGTCGATCAAAGAGGCGCCGCCCATACTGAAGGCCCTCAAGGCGACACTGTCTTTTTCGAAATCGGCGTGTCGGTAGATGACCTTGACCCCGTTTTGCAGGGTCCATTCAACGGCGTCGAAATCCGTTAAGGTCTTTTCCGCGACGATCGGTGATCCCGATGGCGCGCTACTGATGAGGGATTCGCCCGAGACCGCGTCTTCATAGGGATCGATGCTGGCCAGGTGGACGTTGTCTAGAATGGCAAAGGCCTCTTTCTGAGTCAGGTGTTGCGTATTGGGATCGTCTAGGCCGGTGATAATAAGGACACGATTCTCATCGCTCATCCAGCGTTCGGCTCTGCTGAAGACGTCTTCCGCTGTGATGGTGGGAAGGACCTTCTTGACATGGTCGTAGGCGAATTCGATAGAGGAGAGGGGTTCTCGTGTCAAGAAGTGCTGCTGCATGTTTCGTGCGTGTCGATCATGGCTGATCTTGTCCCGCTCTTTATATTGGATCTCCCAGTTAGTGAGCATATTGGTCTTGGCACGCTCGAGTTCGCCGGGGGCGAAGCCATGTCTGCGAATGCGTTCGGATTCGGTATAGATGGCCTGCAGGGCAGTCTCTTCCTGATTCGGGTTGGCGGTGGCCTGGAGGATGAAGACGTCACATCCTCGTAAGAAACCACTGTATTGAATGGCTCCGTTAATGAAGGGGGGATCGCCTTTCTGCAGGAGCTCACTGATGCGGGTGCCGGTCATGGCATTGAAGAGAGATTGGATGTAGCTCTCCCGCAGGTAGTCGGTGTTCTTTCGATCTGGCTCGGTGCCCTTGTGTTTGATGTAGAGGCTGATGGTGTTGTTGGAAGCCTCCTTGTCGGTGGCCAGGCAGTAGCGAGGTTCGCGGTGTTCGGGAACCTCAAAGAAGCCACGTTCTTTGGGATTCTCAATGGCTCGAATGTCACTGAAACTGGAGATGACCTTTTTCTCTACCTCTCTGGCGTCGAAGTCACCCACCACGGCGATGGCCTGCAGATCGGTGCGATACCAGTCCCGGTAGAACTCGCGAATCGCTTCGTATTTGAAGTTGTTGATGATGTCGAGCGGGCCAATGATATCTCGGATGGCAAACTTGGAACCCTTTACCAGAATGGGCAGGTAGATCTCGCGCATGCGCAGAGACGCGGTTCGTCGCGTGCGCCACTCTTCGGTGATGACGCCACGTTCGGCGTCGATCTCCTCCTCGGTCAAGAGCAGGTAATCCGACCAGTCCTTCAGTATCAGGAGGCAGGTATCCAAGAGTCCGTTCTGATCGACCGGGACATTGCTGATATTGTAGACGGTTTCATTGTAGGCGGTGTAGGCGTTGATATTCCGGCCGAAGGCTATGCCATGTTTTTCCAGGGTATCAATGATGCCTTTGCCGGGAAAGTGTTCCGTGCCGTTAAAGGCCATGTGTTCTAGAAAATGGGCCAGCCCGTTCTGTTCGTCCTCTTCCACCAGGGCACCGACGTTTTGGATGATGTAAAAGGAGGCCCGGTCTTTGGGCTCTTCGTTGTGCCGAATGTAGTAGGTCAGGCCGTTGCTCAGTTTGCCATAGAGGACATTCGGGTCCATCGGGACTTCTTGAGGCGCTTGTTGGGCAAAGACGGTGGTGGAACAGAGAACAGCATAAAGTGCGATACGAATTCGGCTCATGATATCTCCTGGATGCCTGGCGGATAGAGCGTACAGATCTATCGGTCTGGCGGGGATTATACCATCGAGAAAAGCCTAGATCCACAGTCCATGATGAGACGGCAGGGCTATCGTATGTTACTATCAAGTTCTCACGATTTGGGCCAGAAAAGTCATGTATCGTAGATTCCAACCGTTCAAGTGATCAGAAAACAGAAATCAGTATGGGCCAAGACTGATTACTCTGTCACTGATGACTGATTACGATCATACTGCGATCCAGGGAGGCGGTCCCAAAAAAGGGGCAATCAGCGCGGTGCAAATCAATATGCGATTTCCCTGGGAGACCTCCACTCTTAGGGATCGGCAAGAAATAAGTTGGACAATTTGGGGTCCAAGTGTGCCCGATATTTGGTCGCGCCCGATTGAGCGAAACCACAGGCGTAGCTGTCCTACGTCGCGGATTTCGCGATTGAGAAGCGATCAAAGATGGGGTGCAATTGGGCATTCAAAAGT
>JADFMM010000295.1 GCA_022563885.1 Planctomycetota bacterium
CTATGTAGGCTGGATCATCGATCCCTTCAACGGCATCCAGGAGTCCAATGAGAACGACAACGTCGCCTTTAAACAGAGTAAGAAACTGACCGTTCGATAGCATGAAGTCAGCTCGCAAAGGGTTCATGGCCGGTCGTGTATCGGCTGTGGACCCTTCTTCATTGCGCGCCCCATTCCTCCATTCCTCTACCACCAAAACGTCAGCCCGCTTGTGACCGTGTAGCGAGGCTCCATCTCCTTGAAGTGACGCCAAGCCACGTGCCCGTCCAGGAATCCGATGTTCGCCCCCAGGGGCTGTTGCTCGGTCTTGAGATGGCTCGACTGATCCGCCACCTGGTGGCTCTCCCAGAGGGTGCCTCCCTGAATGGATGCGAAACGGGTGCCCTGATCGGCGAGACTGTCGGTCCGGCTGAACGTGACATCGACGACCAGTTCCTGCCTCCCGCCCTGCTTCTCCACAGTCGTGCGGGCCCATGCCTTGGCCCCGGTCTTGTTCAGTTCGTTGAGAATCTCGGGTCGCGGGCTCTGCGGCGTTTCCAGGATATAGCAGTAACCGGAGGCGATGGAACCCGGTGATTGGGGCTGAGGCCGGGGGTCGGGCGGGGGTGTCGGGGCGGGGCCGATGGCCGGCTGGACGCCTCTCCGAAAAGAGGACGCCTTTGTCAGTTGAAGTGGAAGCGTATCCCTGACCTGCCAGTAGAGATCCATATACTGCTGCTGCGTTCGATTGGATGGGCAGTAGAAGATCTTTTTGTGAAGCCCGTTTCTGACCAGAAAATCCACGGTCCGGCTGTCCAGCTCCCAGAGCCCCCGCTCGCCCGGGGCCGGAGCCGGCAACTTGCTGTCGTTGTCCTGGGCATAGAGCATCATCGCCATGAGTTGTTGACGCTCCCGGGAAGCGCAGAGACGCTGACGGGCCTGTTCGCGGGTACGGCCCAGGCTGGGCAGCAGAATGCCCATCACCAAGGCAATGATGGCAATCACCACCAACAGCTCAATCAAGGTGAAAGCCCTAGGCGATTTCACACATGGCCCTCCTAAAAGAATTGGCAACACCCTCGTTGCCCGTCGATAGCCAACAGTATACAAGAAACGCCGCCACGATAGAAGGCGTTAACAAGACCAGCCTCATAGGTCCGGTAAATGGTCTTTCCATTGTCCCGAACAAGGGGTCACGCGTAGGGTGGGCTCCGCCCACCATCAACCCTTAAAGGCCGAGACCCCCACCAGCACCCACCCCACCAAGAACAGCAGTCCACCCACAGGCGTGACAATGCCCAAACCCTTAATTTGCGTCAGGGCCATCAGATAGAGAGAGCCGCAGAAGAAGACCGCACCCAGCGTAAAACAGACTCCCGCATAGGTGAGCCAGCGATTGACCGCATGCAGCGTGAGCAAACCGATCAGCACCAGAGTCAGAGCGGCATACATCTGGTAGCGGGCAGACGTGATGACGCTTTCCAGGGCGCCGTCATCGATCTTGCCCTTGAGTCCATGGGCCGCGAATGCGCCGAAGGCCACCGACATGAAACCATTCACCGCACCGAGGATGATCCATAGTTTGTGCACGTCCTTACTCCGACAGTCGATCGAGAATATCGTCCACCACTTCCGTTGTCGTACAGTGACCCCCTAGATCGGGGGTCAGTTTCTTGCTGCGGATGGTCGCCGCTATCGCCTGCATCAGCAGGTCACCCATCTCCTGCAGGTCCAGATGTTCCAGCATCAGCACCAGGGACCAGAGGGTACCGATGGGATTGGCAATGCCTTTGCCGGCGATGTCCGGCGCGGAGCCGTGTACCGGCTCAAACATGCTCGGGTATTTCTTTTCAGGATTGAGGTTTGCGGAGGGCGCGACGCCGATGCTGCCGACCATGGCCGAACCGAGGTCGGTCAGGATATCGCCGAAGAGGTTGCTGGCGACCACAACTTCAAACATTTCAGGCTTGAGTATGAATAAGCCGGACAGCGCATCGATAAGGAAACTGCGCGTCGCCATCTGCGGGTACTCGGTCTGCACCAGAGCGAAGATTTCATCCCAGAAGACCATCGAATAGTTCATGGCGTTGGATTTCGTGGCGCTGACCACGCTGTTGAGACCGTGTTCGACCGCGTACTCAAACGCGGCTCTAATCACGCGTTCTGTTCCCTTGCGAGAAAACCAGGCCTCCTGCACCACCAGCTCGTCGGCCGAGCCTTCGTTGCGGCGATAGCCCTTACCGCAATACTCCCCTTCGGTGTTCTCGCGAAACACCACGAAATCGATCGACTCCGGGCTGGCCGCCTTCAGGGGCGACTCCAGCCCTTCCAGGAACTTAACCGGCCGGAAATTGATATACTGATCGAACTCGACTCGGATGGGCAATAGCAGGCCCCGCAAGGAGACATGATCGGGAACCCCCGGAAAGCCAATCGCGCCCAAGACAATGCTGTCGCAATCCGCGAGGATCCCAAGGGCATCCTCCGGCATCATCCGGCCATGCTTCAGATAGTATTGGCAACTCCAGTCGAACTGCTGCATTTCGAAGCGCAGGCCACCGTGCACATCGGCGATGCGCTCCAGCACGCGTTTGCCTTCGCGTATCACTTCGATGCCAATGCCGTCACCCGGGATGAGTTTCAAATGAATCGATCGCATGCTCACGTCCACTTAATCTTACTTTAGTCCTTCCGGGAAGGTCGACATCTCGAATCCCCAAATCAATGGTAGCAAGTAATACACCAAGATTGTCAAGACGACAATCGAAATCAAATTCATCCAGATACCGGTGCGCACCATATCCTTCATCTCTAGAACGCCGGACCCGAAGACGACCGCATTGGGTGGCGTTGCCACCGGCAGCATAAAAGCACACGAGGCGGCGAAGCAGGCGCCGATCATCAGGCCAAACGGATGGACATCGAGCGTCACGGCCAGAGCCGCCAGAATCGGCAACATCATGGAGGCCGTCGCAACATTTGAGGTAATCTCCGTGAGAAAGTTCACCGAACACACCACAAAACCCAGAATGAGAATGAGAGCGATGCCGTCGAGCAGATTCAATTGCTTGCCGATCCAAGGCGCCAACCCCGATTCGGTGAAGCCCGCGGCCAGGGCAAGCCCACCGCCGAAGAGCAGGACAATTCCCCAGGGTAGTTTGACGGCGCTTTCCCAATCCAGCAGTCGGGCGCCGGGTCGGCTTGGCGCCGGGATGAGGAACAATACGAGCGCCCCGATCACGGCGATGATTGTGTCGTTGATGCCGGGAATGAATCTGCTCAACAAGGTGGAACGTGTGATCCATGAAAAGGCCGTGAGTCCAAAGACGACGAGTACGCGTTTTTCTTCGGGACTCATGGGACCGAGGACGATCAACTGTCTGTCAATTTCGGCTTCGACGCCGGGGATACTCTGGTTTTGCAGCTTAAAGGCAAAGCGCACCAAATACACCCAGCAGATCCCCAGGAGCAGCAGCGAAACCGGCAGCCCGAACAGCATCCATTTTGCAAAGCTCACCTCGACGCCGTAAGTCTGTTGCACGACGGCGGAAAACACCATATTGGTGGGCGTACCGATAAGCGTCGCCATGCCGCCAATAGAGGCTGAATAGGCTATCGAAAGCATGAGCGCCTTGCCGAAGTGGGATACCTGCGCCGTCTCTCCTCCCTTGTGATTCACGAACTCCGCCAACTGAGTCACAATGGCCAAACCGATCGGCATCATCATCAGGCTCGTGGCGGTGTTGGAAATCCACATGGATAGCAAGGCCGTGGCGACCATGAATCCAAGGATGATGCGGCTGCTATTGGCACCCACGGCCTTAATGACGTTCATCGCGATGCGTTTATGCAGATCCCACTTTTCGATGGCCATCGCGAGCATAAAGCCGCCGACGAACAGAAAGATCATCGGCTGGCCATACGCCTCCGTGGTCGATCGGAGGTCCAGCCCGCCACTCAAGGGGAAGAGCACAATCGGCAGCAGCGCCGTGGCCGAGATGGGAATCGCCTCCGTGATCCACCAGGTGGCGACCCAGAGTGTGGACGCCAATACGGCCCGTCCCGACGCACTCAAACCATCGAGCGGCACGAAGAATAGGACGCCGAGAAACAGTGCCGGACCCAAGATGAGACCGAGTTTCTGTTTCGCCGAAAATGCGGACGAGGTGCCGTTTTCTTGCTTTTCCATTCGACTCCCATGTCGTCGAACCAGGCCTGAGGCGGACCAAGGTCGGATAGATCCCTGTCACCAGCATGCGAAACTTAGCGAATTCTCGAGTTCTCGTCAATCCGCCAATCTGTTTCTTGAACGATCCCGTCCTTTGTGGTAGGTCTACGACTCGCGAAACGACCTATGAGTGCCGTATAAAGGGGAATTGATCGATGGTTCTACGATTGCTGATTGTCTGCACACTCGTTTTTTCAAGCAGCGCTATTTCAGATCCTGATGATCGCGATCCCTCCCTGACCTACGCTTGGCCTCACTGGGGCGGCGATGCCGGTGGCCAACGTTACTCTCCCTTGACTCAGATCCATCGGTCCAACGTAGGGCAATTGAAACGCGCATGGACCGGATGACTATGTCAGCGCCATCAATGTGGGATTCATTCTAAAATTGCAGCCCCGCCGATCCAAGCAAGAGATCGATTACCCCCAACGCGCCCTGGATCTCAGATCCTCCGGAGATCGCATTTACAGTCCCGGAGGCGTGACAGGGTTTCTGCGCGGATGGCTCTGGGACAGCGAAACGCAGTGGCCCTATACCGAACCGCCCTGGAGTACGCTCACTGCCTTGGATCTGAACAGGGGCACCAAGGCTTGGCAGGTTCCCCTCGGTATTGTGGACGCACTGGCCGCGAAGGGAATTAAAGATACCGGGGCCCCCAGTATTGGTGGCGGCATCGTCACCGCGGGCGGCCTGGTCTTCATTGGCGCCTCCAACGACCGCCGATTTCGCGCCTTTGACAGCGCCACCGGCAAGGAACTCTGGGTGGGCAAGATCGACGGCAGCGCCCATGCCGTTCCCATGACCTACCTGGGGCGGAAAACAGGGAAGCAGTTCGTCGTCATCGCAGCAGGAGGAGGCAACAAATACAGCCGCCACTTCTCCGATGCATTGGTCGCCTTTGCCCTTCCGTGAAGGCGGACTGCAGGATCGCGAACAGCGGATTTTCCTCTGGAGAGAAGGTCTTTTTTAAGCTTGACAGGGACCCCCACGAATGGGTCCATATGATTTTGAGTCCAGAGAAAGGATCGCCATGTTTGAGCGTTTCACCGAGCATGCCAGACACGTCATGTCCTTGGCCAACCAGGAGGCCCAGCGATTCGGTCACGAATACATCGGCACCGAACACATTCTCTGGGCACTCGCCAAGGAGGTCCATGGGGTAGCGGCCGCCGTGCTCGAACATTTCGGTGTGGATCTCAAACCCCTGCGCAAAGAGGTCGAGACGCTTCTCGATGGACGTCCCCATTGCGAGACGGTGGAGAAGCTCTCACGCTCGACGCAGGCCCAGGAAGTGATCGCGCATGCGGTCGAGGAAGCACGTGCGCTTGACCATAATTACATTGGTACCGAGCATCTGCTGCTGGGAATGATGCGGGACAGCGAGATGAGCTCGGCCCAAATCCTCGCCAATCTCGGTCTTGACATGGATGCAGTTCGGGAACAGATCCAGGCAGTCAGCAAAGACAAGACGTGACCAGACCCGATGGCTGTCACCTGACGCGCCATTTTAAGAAACCCCCGGAGCCTAAGGGCATGGTCGTCTCATGCAAGACCCGCTAGTGAGAGGTTGGTTATGAAGGAGAGACTCCCATATGCGATGGTTGGGCTTCTCATAGTTGCCCGCTTCTTCGCCCTCCCCCCCGGAATCGCGGTGGAGGGAAACCAGCAGGAGATCAATGTCCCGGAGCGTTCTAGCGAAGAGGCAAAGCGCAACCCGGTCAACGCCAAGTCCAGTTTCGACATGTATCCCGGCACCGAAGCCATACTGTTCGCATCGGAGCCCCGCATGCTGAGTCCTACGAATCTGGATGTGGACTACCGTGGCCGCGTGTGGGTCTGTGAGGTCGCCAATTATCGCGAACATGCGGAAAACAATCCCCGGTCCGGGGGAGATCGCATTCTCATCCTCGAGGACCTTGACGGCGACGGCGTCGCCGATACTTCCCATGTGTATTACCAGGGGCGGGATATCGATGCTGCTCTTGGCATCTGCGTATTGGGCAATACAGTTATAGTCACCTGCGCGCCCAACGTCATCGTTTTCACCGATCAAGATGGCGACGATGTGCCCGACCGCAAGGAATACCTCTTCACCAAGAGTGGCGCTCCCCAGGATGACCATTCCACTCATTCGATCGTCTTCGGTCCAGACGGCAAATTCTATTGGAATATGGGTAACCACGGTAGAGTCATCCACGACCAACATGGTGAGATTGTCATCGACCAGGAAGGCCGGCCCGTGATCGATCAAGACGAGATTGAGGAGTCACCCTATGCCGGTCAGCGTAGCGGCCATTGGGGTGGCATGGTGTTTCGTTTTGATCCGGACGGCAGCAACTTTGAAGTACTGGCCCACAACTTTCGCAATAACTATGAAGCTGCCGTGGATTCGCTGGGAAACGTATGGCAATCCGATAACGACGATGACGGCAACTACGGTGTCCGGTTGAATTATGTCATGGAATATGGAAATTATGGGTATAGGGACGAACTGACAGGCAACGGGTGGCGTGCGCCGCGCACCGGACAACACCCGGAAATACCCATGCGCCACTGGCACCAAAACGACCCCGGAGTCGTCCCCAATCTGGTATACACCGGCGCCGGCTCGCCCACGGGAATCACCGTGTACGAGGGCCGCCTCTTGCCCGAGGCCTTCTGGGATCGCGTTCTTGCATGTGATGCCGGTCCCGGCGTGGTCTGGTCGCCGCAGGCGAAAAAGGCCGGAGCCGGCTACACGGGCGAAATGGAGACGCTCATGAAGGCGCCGCGGGACCGCTGGTTTCGCCCCGTCGATTGCGCCGTCGCGCCGGACGGGGCCCTGTACGTGTCGGATTGGTACGATCCCGTGGTAGGCTGGAACCGCCAAGCGGACAGGGGCCGTGGCCGAATTTTTCGTGTTGCGCCTCCGGGACATCGATCCCGCAGGCCAAAGTTCGACTTTGCCACCGCGGCAGGGGCAGTGGCGGCCCTCACAAGTCCCAATCAGGACGCCCGCTACCAGGCGTGGACGGCCCTTCATGGCATGGGGCGCGTCGCCGAACCGGCGTTGCTGAAGCTATAAGAATCCAGTAATCTCAGGCACCGCGCCCGGGCGTTGTGGCTCCTCTCCAAAATCGCAGGGCCAGGC
>JADFMM010000066.1 GCA_022563885.1 Planctomycetota bacterium
TGTAGAGGCCGCCCAAGGCCAAGTCTTGCATAACGACGACACACGCATGTTGGTGCGGGAACGGGCGCCATCGGAGCAAAACGAGGACGCCGACCCGACGGCCTCCGAGCGTACGGGCCAGTTTACCTCGGGGATCGTATCGATCCTTGGGGAGCACAAGATAGCGCTCTATTTCACCGGCAACAAACATGCAGGCGAAAACCTTGCCAAGGTCCTGCAACACCGTGCCGATGCAGATGTGTGACGCCCTATCGCGGAATGTCCCTAGACACCTAAAACCTAAAACTGCTTAAGCTTGCATTCCTCATTCTTTCAGTACTCTTTGCTGCAGAAGTCTCAGGTATGTTGTCTTACCTCTCGAAGTCCGATTCATCGAATCGAGGTTGGGTAATCGTCAACGTGGCGTACAGGCGATGGTCATGTTGCTGGTCCGGTTTGAGGTAGAGCCTCTGGACGCGGGCCAGCGTGGGCGCGGTTTCAATGGCCTCGATGAAGAGCACGAGTTGTTTGAAGCTCATGTCTTCTAGGGTGGTTTCCACCTGTATTTCCGTATAGGGACCCTCCAGGGGGATGGTTTTTCCTTCCATCTTGGTGAGATGGGGTTTGAGATTCCGTTGCTGGATGATTGAGTCCAGCATGAGAAACAGTCCCTGATTGGGGTCAATAAGGAGGATCTGTTGCTGCAGATCCCTATAGCCCTGACTGAGGGCTACATAGCGCTCTCCGCGGGCGCGGAGCTCCTGTAACTGTTGGCGTTTATCACCGATGACTCGCCGGAGGGTCTCCGTGCGTGTCAGGGTGGGCTTTAGGATAAAACCGTAGAGCACTCCTACACTGAGGAGGATGACGGCCACGAGGGCGGCTCTCTGTTCTCGTCTATTGAGTCTCATGGTGTCCTCTAGGTGTTTGTGCTTTAGCCACCATCTTGAAATCAAATTGCTGCGTATCCGGATTCAGGCGCGGGTCCTGCATCTCGACATTGGTGAAATGGGGCAGTGCGGACAGTTGCTGTTGCCATTGTTTTGCCTGGGCCGGGCTCGCACTGCTGGCATTGATTTCGATAAGCGTCTTGTAGACCAAGAGGTCCTTCAAGACCACATCGGATTGCAGGGCGGAGGTCGTGCTGATCTGGTATAAGATCGTCATGAGCCCGGGATGAGCCGTGGTCCAGGGGGCTAATTGCCTTTGGTCTTGCTGAAACTCGGTGAGCTTTTGCTGCAATTGTACGAGGGGTTTGACGATGTTTTTTTCGTTGGGAACGAGTTCTTTAAAGGTCTGTTGGATCTGGCTTTCGAGTTGGCCGTAGCAGGCTTCCAACCCGAAGCGTTCGGTAAACAGACCGGCCATCCAGACCACAAGCAGTGCCACAAAGAGGGAGGCAAGGATGGAGGCCTCTCGCTTGAGATTGACGATGGGCTTTTGGTGGGACCGAAAGCGGGCCAGGAAGTCAATGCCGGTGATCTGTTTGGGAGCAAGGGCGCGCAGGGCCAGACCTTGAGCGACGCAGAGACGGGTTTCCTGGGTGACATCCGCCTCTTTCTCGATCAGGCGAAAAGGATCGACGAGGTGACAGGGACAACCCAATCGTTCTTGCAGCTCCATCACCAGCGTGTCCGACAGGGACAAGTCACTGGCCACCAGGAGTTGATTGCCGGTGTCTAAGGGATGGTCGAAGACCTTTTCCCAGGTGAGTCCTACCTCGCTGCAGAGTAACTCGGCGATGGTTTTCTCGGCTTCGTCTTCCTGCCGTTGCGCAGGTAAGTATAAAGGAGTATTGCGCACGGCCGCCACTTGGCCCTCCTGCAAGATGAGTTGGGCCAGATGACACTCGTCGGCATAGACAATTATGTGTTGTCCCTGTGCGATCTGGGGGTAGTTGGTCAGGACGGAGGCACGCACGGCATAGATCTCGGCATCGACCAAGATGGGTGTCTTGTGTGCTGAGGCCAAGAGATCGACGCGTTTCTTTAACGCCGCTTCAGAGGTCGCCGCGATCAGGATCTGTTGTTTCTCATTCGATCCGGTTTCGACACGACCGAGGGTGCAGATCTCGGTGAGGATCTGCTGCGCCTCTATGGGAAAGCAGGCCTCCAGGAGGTTGCTGTCTCCGGCTCGAACCTGCTGCAATTCGGTAGGATCGAGGCGCTGCGCGCGATAAAAGACATGGTGAGAATCCTGGGCAATGGCCACCGGCGCACGTGAATCGAATCCCAGTCGATTCGTCAAGTCCTTGAGAATAGCCGGTAAGGAATCGGAGCTTCTACGGGTCGGTTCGGCGAAGCTCTTCTCCACGCGGTAACGATCGTTTTTCTCGGTTATTTGGACGGCACGTATGCCATAAGGTGTTATGTCAATGCCAATGGCCCGTTTGGCCATAATTACACTCCTACAGATAAAACTCCTGCGCGATCAACAACGGTTTACAACTCCTCAACCTCTAATACATCGACCATTTTCGTGGAGCTGTTTCTTTTTAGCAGGGCCCACAGCGAACGTCCGATACCTGAAACCTGGCTCTGCACCCGTACCTCAACGAATGGATGATCTGCGTTGGGCGTGGCCACCCGTTTCAGTGTGTGAAAAAGCGAAGCGGTCATGCCCGGCAATTGCTGGAGTTCTTCCCAGTGCTTCCAGGGGTGGTGACGTCGGCGATCGAAGATCATCTGGGCCAAGGCCGGACCGCATTGGGGCGAGAGTGCCTGTAACACCAGCTTGGGGGCATGATTAAGCGCCACAAGACCGTCTCCGTGGACGGTGAGGTAATCACGTAACCGAGCCAGTGTGGCGGGCGTCATCCCCTTGAGAGCGGTGAATTGGCGCAGGCTGATCAAGGGGCGATTGTCACAGGCATAGGGCGGGTCCAGTCCCTGATAATAGGCGGATTCGGCCCCCTTGTTTTCTTGCTGGACAAAGGGTAAGAGGGTGGTTTTTTCGTCTTTATCGGTCCAATCGAGGAGCACCGGGACCAGGCCATAGCCGATGCGCTGGTCTGGGTCGAGCTCTTTATTGATTAGATCGATCAAGCGCAGGAGTTGGTCGATACGCCTGCGGTCCGGCCGGCCCTGGGAGTCGTTGAGTCGATTTACATTCAATTTTCCCTGGACCGCAATGAAGGTGATGGAGCAGGTGGCTGATCCCAGTTCGAGATGTCGTGGAGCACCTAAAGAGCAGGGATCTTGATGACGCAGCGTCGCGATGGCCACCTGAAGGCCTGAGCGGGCAAAGCGCAGCGCCTGTCGCGATCGTTGCAGCGCATCGGTGGTGCGCAGGTGATGGCGTGTCTTGAGGTTGAAACCCAAGACCAGAGGCATGAGGGCCAAGACCAATCCAAGCACCACGACCAGCACGAAACCGCCACGCTTCGTTGTGACGTGCTTTGGTTTCATGATCGGCTTTGGTTCTTCATTTTTAAGTTCTGGTTTACAGCGCATGTCGGATGAACGATCCTCCGGTACCTTGTCCGTTTTTGATGGCCGTCTTTGGTCTCCAGGACGATCTCGATGGCCTGGGGCAGGGGAACCGATGGTCTTTCACGCCAACCGGCCTGCCACTGACCTTGATCGAGAAAGCGAAGCGTAAGGGACTCTACCTCGGTCAATAAGCGCTGCCACTCTGAAACCGGTTGGCCGAGTGACTGTTGACGGATAGAGAGAGATCGACGAGACCGGTCCCAACGGAGGGTCGTGCGATACAGTGCGGGGAAATAGAATGCCCCGGGAGAGAGGGGGCGCGTGGTCACGAACCTTAGGATCTCACCACTTGGATGATTCGCATTTGCGCTAAACGATGCTTCATGGGTCGCCGGAGTAGAGACAGGCTGGCCGGACAGGTAAGGCGACCGCCGAGGCCGATTTGGATCTGGTTGATGATGGGAAGACTCACGGGTCATGGGAAAACAGCAGCGTAACTGTTGAGCCAGTTGATCCAGGGCCAGTTCTGTCTGTATGCGATGCGAGATGCTGTCTAATCTCCTTTCAGTGACATGAGAGACGCCGACATAACTGGCGTAGAGGATAGACATGATCAGGGCCATCAGGGCTGCCGAGACCATCAGTTCGATGAGGGTGAAGGCGGATGGGTGATGAGTGCGTTTCATGGCAAGGCCCGGTTGGCCACGTAGGTGAACAGATCGAGTTGCTTGGAGCCGGCCCCCTGTTGCCAGATCACGCGCACGTTGACCTTCCGGAGGTCCTCCATGGTGTTGGGCGTTGTTAGGGCCAGAGGGGCGTTCGTCACTTCGGTTTGCCAACGATAGTGACGTTGATTGACTTGTTGCTTGCCGTTTTGCGTCCCTAAGGCGGGAAACCCGGTAGCTTCTATCTCTGCAAGTTTGGCCTGGGCGATCTCCAAGCCTTCGAGTCTATGGAGGGCCTGGTCCTGCGCCGCCACATCGGTTAACTCCAAGCGCAGCAGTGCGAGGACGGACAGAGAGACAAAGGCCAACGCGACCAGAATCTCAAACAGACTAAAACCACTATGGTTGTCACGCCCGTTCATGAGTCGAAATCCCAACTTTCAATATCGGCATCGTCTCCGGTACCGCCGTCCTCACCGTCCTTGCCGTAGGACTCGAGGTCGTAATCCTTGTCGTGTAGACCGGGAGAGAGATAGACATAGGGGTGGCCCCAGGGATCCAGTGGGACTTTGGGCAGATAGCCCTCGCTGTCGTAGTTTTCAATACCTGGATTAGTCACCAGGGTTTCCAAACCTTCGGACGTCGTCGGAAACCGTCCGGTATCGGTTTTAAACAGCGCCAGTGTAGTCTGAATGGTACGGATCTCGACTTGGGCCTTGACACGACGTGCCTTTTCCGGTCTGTTGAGGATCTTAGGAACGATAATGGTGGCCAGCAGGCCCAGGATGACCACGACGATCATCAGCTCAATCAGCGTAAATCCTGACCGATGGCTTGCCCTGCCTTCCTTCCGGCGTCTCAAATCTGAAATCTCACGTCTGTCAATCCGCATCTCTCTCCGCTCCCTTACAGCGTTTGGTTGATCTCGAAAATAGGTAATAGGATGGCCAGGGCGATAAAGCCGACGACCACACCCATGATCAGGAGGATGGCCGGTTCGAGTAGTGATGTCAGGGTCTTGGTCATGGTGTCCACCTGATCGTCACATAAATCTGCCAGGTCAACGAGTGCTGTTTCTAGGGTCGCGCTTGCTTCCCCAGTGGCCACAATATGTGTGACAATCGGTGGAAAGACTCTGGCGCGGGCGATGGCATCGGCCATGTTCTCGCCATGTTTTACGGCGTCTTGGACTTGGCTCCACCCCTGTCGGATGAGGCTATTGCTTATGACACCCTTGGTGATCTCCAAGGCCGTTAGGATGGGCACTCCGCTGGCCAGGAGTGTCCCTAAGGTCCGAGCCCACCGACCAATGGTCACCCGCAGTAACAGATCACCTAACACCGGGATCTTTAGCAGGATACGATCCCAGATGAGTTTTCCCTGTGGACTGCGATAGGCCAGGACCAATCCGGCCCCGAGCGCTGTCAAGATGATAATCAGTGTTAAGAGGTGAGTCTCCATAAAAGAGCTCACGGCCATGAGGGCCAGGGTGATGGTCGGGAGGGTTTGATTCAACTCTGCAAAGACCTTTGTGAGGCTGGGGACCACGTAGGAGATGAGAAAGAGCACCACACCCAAGGCCACGGCCATCATCATGACCGGGTAGGCCAAGGCGGCTTTAACCTTTTGGGTCGTATGAATTCGTTTTTCTAGGACCCGGGCCAGTTGTTGCAGGGTCCGGTCCAGCGTGCCGGCAGCCTCACCGGCGGCCACCATATTCACGTAGAGATCAGAGAAGACCTGGGGGTGACGCGCCAGGGCCTCGGAAAAGGAGTGGCCGCTGCGTACATCCTCACAAATCTGACTGAAAATAGTGGATAACGGGCTGTCTCGCCATTGGATTATCTGCGTGGACAGGGAAAAATGCAAAGAGTCCGAGGCCGCCGCAAGGGCCGTTACTAAGGGCATCCCGGCGCGCACCAGGGTGGCCAATTGCCGGGTGACCAGACAGAGTTCCTGGGTGGAGATCCTTCGCGGGCACTCCTGATGGTTCGTCGTTGGTGCCCCTGTGACGCCGTGATCAGTCCGGCGCTGTGTGGTTGTCTTAGTCCGCCTCTCTGTAAGGTTTGCTGTCACTTTTTAGAACTCCCGAGGGACTGAACTATTTCTGGGCCATCGTCTTGTGTCACACGCAATACCTCTTCCGGGGTGGTCTCACCGCTGGCGGCCTTGCGCATGCCATCTGCACGCAGACCGGTAAATCCTCTTTGGATCGCTCTCTCATTGAGGACATGGGCGGGCTGTCGTTTGGTGATGAGTTCTCGTAGATGATCGTCGATCACCAGCAATTCGGAAATCGCCGTGCGCCCATAGTAACCGGTATGAAGACATTCGTCGCAACCACGACCTTTAAACATCCGCGGATGATTGGGATCATTGGTCTTGCAATGGCGACAGATCAGGCGCACCAGTCGTTGGGCCATGACTCCCACGACCGATGATGAAATCAAATAGGGTTCAATCCCCATGTCTACGAGACGGGTGAAGGCCGAGACCGCATCGTTTGTATGCAGGGTGCTGAGCACCAGATGTCCGGTTAAAGAGGCCTGGATGGCGATCTGAGCGGTCTCCAGGTCGCGGATCTCACCGATCATGATCACATCTGGGTCCTGACGTAATAAATGACGTAAACAATTGGCAAAGGTCAAACCGATCTTGGGATGGACCTGCATCTGTCCGATACCCGGCAACTGATATTCGACGGGATCTTCCGCTGTTAAAATGTTCCGTTGTTGGACGTTCAACTCGCTCAGTGCCGCGTAGAGGGTAGTGGTCTTGCCGCTGCCGGTAGGACCGGTCAACAGCAGGATCCCGTGCGAACGCTGAATCAACGACCGAAAGAGCCTTAACGTCTCTTCGCTGAAGCCGATGTCCTGGAGCCCTATCTGTCCCCGTCCCTTGTCCAGTAATCGCAACACGATGCGTTCACCCCCGAGCGTGGGAATGACGGAGACGCGGATATCCAGTAGGTCGTCGCCGATCTTGATGCGACTTTGTCCGTCTTGGGGCAGGCGTCGTTCCGCAATGTTGAGATTGGACATGATCTTCAATCGGGATTGGAGGGCGGCCACCTCATGGTTGTTGACCGTCATGATGTCATGCAACACACCATCGACGCGGAAACGGACGCGCGTTTCCCATTCATAGGGCTCGATGTGGATGTCACTGGCACGACTCTGAACCGCTCTAAAGAGGATGGTGTTGGCCAGCTTGATGGCGGGGGCCTGGTTGCCGATGTTGAGCAGATCTTCGGTCCGGGAAGAATCGGTCTGCTCTTGCAGAGTCGTTTCTTCCAACAGACGATCTTGGGCCATCAGGTTTGGATCCGAGGAGGCATTATGATAATAGCAGTGACTTATGGCGTTTTCGATCTCCCCGGCCGGACAGGTGATGCGCCGACAGGGTTGAATGAGTTTTGCCGGAACCCCGTCCCAATCGACCGCATGACTGAGGATGTTGATGATGGCATCATACGCCTCTACGTTCATGGGATCGGCCATGGCAATGGCCACGGTCCCTTCAGCGGTGAGGATGGGAATCGCACACTGTTTTTTGAGAAACTCCAAGGGGAACGCCTGGACCAGAGACTCATCCAACTGTTCCGGTGACAGGGTCTGCAATTCGGTCGTTTGGTCTTTAATGTCTGTTGGGCTCATACAATTCCAGCCTATTCCAAACTCGGTAACGCCTGCTGATCACCCACAGCGGTTTGCATCTGCTCTTTCTTGTTAAGCGTGACTTGACGGAGGTGCGCTTCGTCTTCCATGACCGTCGGTGTAATAAAGATCATCAGATTGGTCTTTTGCGAGCGATCGCGTTTGTTGCGAAACAGTCGACCGACAATGGGCAGGTCACCCAGCAGGGGTATCTTCTGCTCGACCTGAATTGTGTCGTCGCGAATGAGACCCCCAATCACTGCGGTCGAGCCGCTTTGCAGGGAGATAACCGTCTTGGCCTGCCGTTTGCTGATCGTCGGAGTATCCGTGGAAGGATTGGTTACATCCTCGATCAGTTTGGTAAATTCGCTTTCGATTTCCAAACGGACCATGCCCCCTTGGCTGACATGGGCCACGATGTCGAGAGTGATGCCCACGTCACGATACTCAAAGGTCTTGATCGCGCTGGGATTGGCAAAATCGGTGAACTCGGTCAAGCGTGTTTCCGTGGCAAAGGCCCGATTCTCACCCACCACGATGCGCGCGGGTTGATGGTTGGAGGTGACGATCGAAGGTGTGGAGAGGATATTGACACTCGATTCCTTAGCCAGGGCATGTAAGATCGCACCGATCCCGACACCGCTACTGGTCAGTTTCCAGAGACCGACACCCAGTCCTTCCAGATTCCCACTGAGGAAATCCACACGGGGGCCGAAGTTGGTTCGGCCAAAGAAACGGGCTTCGTGAGCCACCGCCTCATCCAGGGTGGCCCAATCGACACCGATTTCCGTCAGGTTGTCTGTACTGATTTCGACAATGAGCAGCTCCACCAGGATCTGTTCACGCACGATGTCCAGTTTGGTGATGATGTCGGCGATGATCTCGTAGTCTTGGGCACTGGCAGTGATCAACAGGGCGTTGGTGCCAGGATCCGAGGTGATCTGTATGGGATGGGTGTTGTCGACACTGCCCGTTAAGCGGAGATTGGCAGCGGCCTGGCCGAGCGATTCCGCCACCTCTGAGGCTTGTGCGTTCTTTAAATAAACCAGATACATTTGATGGGTGCTCTGGGAGCGGGGAATGTCTAATTGTTTCACCAGCGAGGTCACTATGTCCAGGTCCTGGGCCTTGGTAAAGACGATGATCGAATTGGTCCGCAGATCGGCCAGGACCTTGACGGATTCACTGATGGGCGTAGCGCGCCGCGCTCGTGTTGACGACGGCAAGGGTGCATGACGCTGTGACAGGATACGGCTCAGCTGCTCACTAAGCACCTGAGCAGACGCATGTTTCAGAGGAATGACCTGGACCTGCTCCTGGGCGCCTTCCACGTCCAGTTGTTGGATAATCCTGGTCAGGTAGTGAATCTTGGCGTTGGTGTCGGTCACGATCAGGGAATTCGTTCGCCTATAAGGTGATAGTTTTATTTTACCGGTGATCAGAGGTTGGACCACCTGCGCTATCTCGTCGTCATCGGCAAAGGTCAGGGGGATCAACTGAGTCACCATTGAGTCGTTGATGGGGATCTGATTCGGATCGCTGCCGATGCGGATCGGTACCTCATGTTGGGTGACATTTGACGTGGGAATGACCTTGACAAAGTCTCCGGCCGGCACGGCCATGAATCCATGGATATGGAGGATTGTTTCCAACACCTGGTAGACATCACCCAGACGTGTTTTAGTGGGGGACATGACAGTGACCTGACCCTGCACCCGATCATCCAGGACATAGTTGATGCCGGTGATATCGCCGATGGTCTTGAGGACGATCCGGATATCGACGTTTTCGAAGTTCAAGCTGATCAATTCGTCGGCCATCTCTGGATCGTCAAGAATGGGTATACGGACCTTAGGTGTCGATGGACCTGCACTGTCATCGACCGCTCTGACTGATCCTGTAACCAGGAATAAAGCCACTACACCCATCAGGGCGGTTGATCGTGACAGCTTCTTTATGACCTGGAACCGATGACAGATACAGCCCAAGAGATTCACCTTTTCTTCGCCGTTGATCATTGTGGATGAACCAAATTAAATGATAGCTCTTTGATCTTACCCTGCCGTTGGAGTTCGAGTGTGAGGGTTGCCTGCGAGCGTGCCTTCTTGAATACCTGAAACGCCTTCTGCTTGCCCGTAAGCAGTTGGCCGTTGACCGAACGGATGATATCGCCTTCTTTGAGACCAAATCGTTTGGCGACGGGAACGGCCTCTAGCTGGGAGATTTTTATACCTTGGATTCGTCCATCCTCTTGGTGAGGTTCCAGTTGGGCCTTCGCCAGTATCTCTTGCACATAGGTCAGCGGGGTATGAGACGGAGGTAGGCGGTTGTCCACATCCACGATCTTGCGATGGGCAGGCGGTTTCCAACTCGGAGAGGTGGTTTGCCTGATTTGTTTGCTTTGTAGGGTGCTCGGGATGGGATCGACCGACAACGGTAAGGTTCGGTGTTGTCCCTGGATGAGGAGAATCACCGCACGATCTCTTATTTCAACGACCTGAGCGTTGGCCAGTGAGTCACCCACTCGAAAGATGTTGATCTGTTTGGTCTGTCTGTCACGGATGATGGCACGGGCAAGTGCGTCGCTGCCGGTGACTGTACCGACCAAAGTGATACCCAGGGCCTGATCTAAAGAGGTGGCTGGTTGGGAAGGGGTATCGATGGTCTGCGCGACATCCACGACCTCTCTGGTGTGAAAGAGTTGTGAGTTAATCAGTGCCTCCCGATCGTAAGAAAGCGTTTCCACCGAGGGCTTGGTCGGCGGAGTGATGGCCTCCGTGCCTACCGTACGCTTCGGCCCGAGGAGTCCATGGATTTCACTCCTCAGGAGAACGAAGCGCACGATACTCAGTACCAAAAGCAGTACCAGTGTGATTTTGAGGATCCAAAACAGTTTAACCATTGGACTAAGTAGACCTCACCTGTTGTCAGAAAAACCCATCTCACGTGCCATTTATCGTCATGGGGTTACATCTACTTAACTTAACCGTGACTCCTGCGGGAGCTTAGCATAATCGACGGCAGGCCAGCCTGTCAATAAGGGGGGTTTCACACCGATTTTCACAGGCCCCATAACTCTTCTAAATAGCCCCTTCTTTCTTTCTGATATATTTAATAATTAGCTGGTTGACGCCTTTTTCGGTTTGTTCTATAAGTGTTAATTAAAGTAGTCTTGTGATCGTCTCGGTCGCTCAAACGCAGGGCCAATCGTGCCTCTCAGGCCGCGAATAACGTCCATTATCCTGGACTCCGCGGTAGTTTGGCAATTGGAAGCCTTGCTATGTGCGGTCCTCATGAAGGCTCAGTTACTTTATTTGGCACTCAACAAACCATGGCACGATCAGACGAACTGAAGCACTTGTTCGCTCAGCCACACACCAGTGTCCATCGACGATTTGAAGTCTGTCGGGCCTATTTTCTAGAGCAACAGACTGCTCAGGTCATAGCAGACCGTATGGGTCTGCATGCCGGCACCATACAAGCGGTCGTCCGGGACTTCGCGGCGAACCCGGATTTGGCGCAGTTTTTCGTCTTGACCCGGCCGGGACGCAAAACCTCGCCGAAACGGCAAGCCGTGCGTCAACGGGCCGAACAGCTACGTCGTGGGCACAAGAGTCTCGGGCAGATCCAAAAGCAACTTTACCAAGAGGGACAGGAAGTCTCCGAATCGTATCTGGCAACAATCCTGCGTGAAGCGGGATTCTCGCGATTATCCCACGCGCGTGTTCAGCCCCATTCTGGAGAGCGGCCCGGGACGGTTCGGAAGTGCCGCCGAAGGCCGATGTAGGCGAACTATCCCTGGAAGACGGACGCATCGTGTCCACCCAGGCAGCAGGCTTGTTTCTGTTCGTACCTTTGCTGCTGGAGGCAGGATGGCTGGAGCAGGATATCCGGGGAGCAAACAGATTCCCGCTGTCCAGGCGATGTTGGCATTGCTGGCTCCAAAGCTTCTGGGAAAACGTCGCGTCAGTCACATTACGGATTTGGCCAGTGATGAAGGCGCCGGCCTCTTTGCGGGTCTCAATGCGTTACCGAAGACAACCTATGCCACCGACTACTCGTACTGCACCGAACGTATAATGAATGAACGGCTGGTAGACGACTTGGTTCGTCACTTTCCCTTTACGGAGTCTGCCGAATCATTCCATCTCGATTTTCATTCGATTCCCTTTCGTGGTAAAAGGAGCGATTTAGAGAACCATTGGGTCCCGAAGCATAAGCAAGGACAGGCTTCGGTGATGGCCTTTGTGGGCCAGTCGGCCGCGTCGCGTGTGATGTGTTATGCAACCGCAAACGTACTCCGGCAAGATGCCGACCAGAGGGTGGTTCGCTTTGTGGATCATTGGAAGGTGTTGATGGGGACGTACCCGGCACGGGTGTTGTTCGACTCACGTGCCACAACGTATCCCCACCTCGATGAGTTGACTAAACGTAGGGTGGGCTTCATTACGATTCGTCGTCGCGGGGCCGCCATGATTCGACGTGTGCGTCAGTTGCCAGCCGGTGCGTGGCAACGTTGTCAGATCATACAGGCCAAGCCGACGAGTCCGCAACTGCGGATCATGACGACTGGTGTCCATCCGAAAACAGGCCAGGGTCCCTGTGTCCGTAGAAGCGGAAGCAGAGCGCCGATTGCCAAAATAAAGGGCACGGCCAACCCGTGATGGATCATCAAGAACTGCGAGGAGACCCAGACCACGGCCAGTGGGCTCAACGATTTGAGTCGATCTCCTTGAGTGAATAATGGTCTGCGATCTTCACCACAGACACGATCTTTAAGATGGCTAAGCGTTTGCATGTTTGTCTCGTTTTTTAAGAGTCCACCAAATGACAGCTAAGAGCAAGTAGGATAAGAGGAATTCCCACACCCGTTGTTGGCCATGTCCCTGTGGGCTCAGCGCACAATCTCCACCTGCTTCACTGCCACTGAGTAAGCGAATCACCTTCGGCACCGCTGGCCTGCAGGGTGAAGCTCAATGTGCCTGTTTCTGCAACGGTTTTATCATCGATGGGAGTAAAGGTAGGGGCAGAGTTTTGTGCACTACCCAAGGTTGGGTATAGTTGCAGCGTTTCTATTTCAGTGAACTAACGCCCGTAGATCCGTATATCGTCTATGAGTCCGTCCCAGCAACGATTCTTCGTGCCTACGCCAAAGGTCAGATTACCTAAAGACAGTAGTGTGCCTCCCAAAGGTCCTGTATCATAGGTCAATGATTACAAATAACAGCATCGCTAGGTGACTCAGTGCTTTACGGAGTTCCGCCGATAGTCGCCTCATCACCGGCGATGCCTCGTGGCGAGGGCTGTTTGCGCGGCCCTCGGTTTTTATCGGTTGTTTTTCAACCTATACTTCGTACTTTCCGCACAAGTTGATGGACCACCTGAAGTCTGGGGAGATCCTGCTGGCCGATGCTATTTTCTCCAACTACTGGACCATTGCTCTGCTGCTCGTGCGTGGTGTGGATTTTGTCGGTCATCACGATGGCAGACGGTTGTTAGACTTTCGCAAGGGCCAGCGGCTGGGCCGTTGCGATCACATCGTATCCTGGCAGAAGCCGGCAAAGCAATGGTGGATGAGCAAGAAACTTTACCGCAGTCTACCGGAGACATTGCGTATACGCGAACTCAAGGTGGAAATAACCCAGAAGGGTTTTCGATCCCGACATCTGCTGTTGGTCACGACCCTGCTGGATGCAAAGCGCTATAGCAAACAGGAGCTGGCGATGGCTTACCGTGCTCGCTGGCATGCGGAGTTGGACTTGCGATCGATCAAGCAAGTAATGCAGATGGATGTGCTACGATGCAAGAGCCCCGCGATGGTTCGTAAGGAGGTTTGGATGCACTTGCTGGCCTACAATCTGGTCCGTAAACTGATGGCCCAAGCTGCGGCGCGGGCAGAGGTCTGTCCTCGTGACATCAGTTTCAAGGGGACACTTCAAACCCTGCTCGCCTTTGCCGCGGCAGGATGGTCATGTCCCGAACGACGAAACGAATTGTATTGCGCCGTCTTAGAGGCCGTAGCCACCCATCGCGTCAATGACCGACCGGATCGTGTCGAGCCCCGTGCGGTCAAGAGACGACCTAAGAAACAGGTCTACCTAAACGAACCGCGATCGGTCGCCAAAGAGCGTTTGCTCAACAGGACTTAGAGCTTATGGAAGTGCCATTCGTGTCTGACCTGGCAAAAGCTCCATGACGATGAAGGGCTGCCCGTCTTCGGTTTCTCCCACCTCGTAGATGGTGCAAACATTGGGATGATTCAGCGCGGAAGCCGCTTTGGCCTCCTTGATGAACCTTCTGCGGCGGGCTGGGTCATCGCAGATCTCCTGCGGCAGGATCTTGATGGCCACCTCACGGTCGAGCTTGGTATCGGTGGCGCGGTAGACTTCGCCCATGCCGCCTTGGCCGAGCTTGGCGGTGATTCGGTAGTGAGAAATCGTAGTACCGATCATGGCGGAAGTGTAACGGATTATCCTGCTGCTGTCAGCCGCCGGCGGGCTTCAAGCCGGTTTTCGGGGGCCACCCGTCCCTTGAGCTGAAGAATATGGAGATCTTCTACCATGACGAGGGTTCTCAGCCATCAGTTTGGTGGATTTGCCGCTTGACGGGCGTATGTTTGTGGGTGGAGGGGTAGTAGGGGGGGTGCGAACTCTGCTCGGCAAAACCCGGGCCTGGTTCAAAACCGTTCTCGCATAGGTGCCAGTCCGTGTACCTATCCTCGTGGTCGTGATCAGCGCAGCGGTTGTCGTTGTCGTAATCGATACCCCTATCCCATTTCACTGTTTCGATTACGATTACGACAACGACAACGACAACGATCACGAGTGTGACCCGGGACTGAACCAGGCCTTCTCGACAGACATTTGTATCGGTCGGCCTGATGATCCAAACGGCAGAGTCGAAGACCTATTCCTTGAGATCAGACTCACAATCCTTCGACATTCTGCAGTTCCTTGTTCGATATTCTGCGGTTCAATTCAGCCTCATCACTCGCAATCCTTCGCTCGGTGAGCCACTAGCCACTGGACTCTAGTCCACAATCCCCAAATCCTCTTTGGAGAGGATGCGATCAAAGGCGAAGCCCGCTTCCGTGATGTTTTCTTCGGCGCCTTGGCGACGATCGATGGTGCAGACGATCTTCTTCACGGTCGCGCCGGCCTCGGTGATGATCCGGGCCGCTTCGATCACCTGCCCCCCGGTGGTGGCGATGTCTTCGACCAGCAGGACGACATCCTCCGGCTTGAGGAGGCCCTCCACCATTTTGTCCGTGCCGTAACCCTTCTTGCTGTTGCGGATGATGACCCAATTCTTGCCGGTTTCCATGGCCGTGGCCGCCGCCAGGGCCACGCCGCCGAGTTCCGCGCCGGCGATCAAGGTCACGTCTTCGGTGACATAGCGACCGAATTCATGGCCCAGCGCCTTGAGGATATCCGGGCAGGTCTCGAAGAGATACTTGTCCAGGTAGTACTTGCTCTTCTTGCCGCTGCGTAAGGTAAAGTCGCCTTCCAGGTAGGCGGTTTCCTTGATTCTCTTGATTAACTCGTCTCTCGTCATGATGGAACCGATCCTTCTCATGGGCATGGTTCAGAATGATTCTTGTAGCGGTATCCGCCGGTCTGCCCCGACCTTCGTGGTCGTGATCAGCAAAGCGCTTGTCGTTGTCGTCCTCGAGAACCGCATCGAGCCAATTCATGTTTCGCTTACGATCACGACAACGACAAGGATCGACAGTGTGACTCTGAACTGAACCAAGCCCTTTTCGGGAGGGTGTCATACGTGCAACTCTATATTCTGGTTGAGGGCCTCACGGTATCTGCGCCGGATCGGCGTCACGATATCTGCTACAAATTCGTCGACCTGCTCGGGACAGCGGCCCACATAGAGCCGAGGGTCCAGGGCGGCGTTCAAGTCCACATGCTCGAATGCCTGGTCGGCCCGCAACCGGTCCATGAGATCGTTGGGCCGACCCTGCTGCTTGACCTGAGCGGCGGCCTCTTGGGCATGCTGCCGAATGGACTCGTGTAACGTCTGCCGATTCCCACCCGCCTTCACGCTCGCCATGAGGATATTTTCGGTCGCCATGAAAGGCAGTTCGGCCTGGACGTGGGCCTCGATCACCTTGGGGTAGACCACGAGACCATCCAATACGTTGTTCAGGAGATCGAGGATGCCGTCGGTCGCCAGGAAGGCCTCGGGAATGACCACACGCCGATTGGCGGAATCATCTAGAGTTCGTTCAAACCACTGCTCGGCCGCCGTCATCATGGGGCTACTCGCCAGACTCATGACCAGTCGGCTCAGGGCCGTGGTCCGCTCCGCCAGCATGGGATTGCGCTTGTAGGCCATGGCGGAGGAGCCCACCTGCGTCTTGGCGAAGGGCTCTTCCATCTCCTTGAGGTTGGCCAACAGACGTAGATCATTGCAGAGTTTGTGTGCCGACTGGGCAATGGAGGCCAACGCGTTGACCACCAGCGCGTCGATCTTGCGCGGATAGGTCTGGCCGGTCACGGCACAGGTCTTCTTGAAACCAAAGGCCTTGGTCAGCATCGCATCCAGCCGCGTCACTTTCTTGTGATCCCCTTCGAAGAGATCGAGGAAGGAGGCTTGGGTGCCGGTGGTGCCCTTGACGCCGCGGAAGGGCAGCGTGTGCAGCCGATGCTCGATCTCCTCCAGGTCTAGGGCAAACTCATAGCACCACAGCGCCGCCCGTTTGCCGACGGTGGTCAGTTGCGCCGGCTGGTAGTGCGTAAAGCCGAGCGTCACCATCGACCGACGCCGCTTGGCGAACTTTCCCAGGAGGTGGATGACGCCGGCCAACTTGCCGGCCACCCGTTGCAGGGCCTCACGCATGATGATCAGATCGGCATTGTCACCGACAAAACAGCTGGTCGCACCGAGGTGAATGATCGGGGCGGCCTTGGGTGCCGCATCACCGAAGGTGTAGATGTGGGCCATCACATCGTGGCGAGATTTCTTTTCATAGCGGGCGGCCTTGGCGTAGTCGATGTCATCCAGGTGCCGAGCCATTTGATCGATCTGGGTCTGCTTGATGGGCAGGCCCAGCCTCTTCTGGGCCCGGGCCAATTCCAACCAGAGCCTACGCCAGGTGCCAAATTTCCGGTCGGGCCCGAACAACTGAGACATCTCGCGGGAGGCATAGCGCTCCACCAAAGGGCTGCTGTAGAGGGTTTTATCGGCCGCCATACTCGGTCCTGCTCCTAGGGACCCCTGCTTCGACCCGGCGCGACAATCGCGTCGGAGGGCAGGAAACCGTTCTTTATACCATTGCTAGAGCATACTCGCTAGAACGCATCCCGCCATTTGCACCTAGCACGATTGATTCCTATATTCTGATTGCAGGGATCGCCTAGTGCTTTGTAACGGGAAGTGTCTATTGCGGGGTGGACTATGAGCAACATGCTGACGCTTGATGCAAAGGAATCGGGTGAGCTACTGAAAACGGTCGTCCACAAGAACACTCCTGCCATTCTCTCCTACCTGTCGAAGAACAAGTGGCACGTATCAAAGGTCCTTTTCGTTCACTTCGACGGCCAGACGATTCAGGTGGAGAGCGTACACGCGCCGGATGAGCGCCAGCCGCTCAACATCAAGGTTGGCCAGCCGGTGGGCCTGTCGTTCAAGTATTCCTACGGAAAATTTGTCTTTGACGCCCCGGTCAATGCACTCGAACCGTCGCAAGATCCCGGCAAAGGGGGCAGCATCTCATTGAACTGTCCCGCACAGATCAAGGCGATCCAGCGACGCAGTTACTATCGGGTCCAAGTGCCCGATGCTCTCCAGGTGGATGTCGCCCTCTGGCACCGTTCCTGTAGGACCACCGCGCCTGATGTGCCTCATGACTACCACGAAGGTCGCCTCATGGACATCAGTGCCGGCGGCGCCATGCTGGCGCTGCCCATGGCCCACGACGATCCGGGAGGGGTCGCGGCTCGGCCCGACTTTCACCGGGGACAGTTCATCGGGCTCCGCTTCACACCCCTGCCCTACGAGAAGCCCCTGGTATTCTACGCACAGATCCGCAACATCCTGCCCACGGCCGACAACACCGCCTTCTGTCTGGGCCTCCAGATCGTCGGCCTTGAGGCGAGTCGAGAGGGCCAACGCACCCTGGCGCGGATCGTTGGCGTCGCGGAAACGTATCACGAGATGAACGAAACGGGCCAATGGCCGCATAAGATGGCTAGTGGGGCGACTGCTCGGCCAGTTCCGGTGGCGGAGCTGTCGGGTCTAGTGACTGTTCCGACGCCGCCCCGCGGAACAGACGGTGGTTCAGTGCTCTCTGATACAGAGTGGTAGCGAAGCTCCAAAAGGCAAAACCACAGAAAAGCAGGGCCAAGGCACGGACAAGATCCAGCAGGATGACCAGGCCAATGCCCATCAAGATCTTGAGCAGATAGCTGAAGGGTTTCTTCCCCAGGAAGTAGTTGACGACATGGGGATAACGAATCCGGCTCACCATGAGGAAGGCCACGGCGATGGCCAGAAAGGGTAAGAGGTAAGGGACCCACTGCGACCCCGGCAGCATCTTTTCCTGCAAGAGCACCAAACTCGCGATCACGCCCGCCGCCGAGGGACTGGGCAGACCCACGAAGGTCTTGTGGTCGGCACTCGCCTCTTCGTTCTCCACATTGAATCGGGCCAGACGAATCATGGCGCAGCTGACATAGGTCAGGGCCGCCAGCCAGACGAAGCGGCTGATCAGGCTTTCGTTGGCGAGATCCACGTCATCCAGCTTGTGGGTGACCACCTTCAGCATCAGGAAGGCCGGGGCCACGCCAAATGTGATGATGTCACAGAGGCTGTCCAGTTGCCCGCCGAAACTGGAGGTACTCTGGCTCATGCGGGCGAGCTGGCCATCGAGCATGTCGGCCAGCATCCCGCAAAAAATCAAGGCCGCCGCCGTGGCAATGAAGGGAGAACTCAGCTCGTCGGTCGCCGCGGGCATGCTGGCGTAGACGATGGCAGCGAAGCCGAAGGTCCCATTCAGGATGGTAACCAGGGAGGGGAGAATCGTAATGGATTTCACGGGCCGCTGGCGCACTCGTTTCAAGAGCCGACCCGGCCGACCGCTTTTTCGGAGTTTTCTCATCGTGCATACCTGGCCAGAGGCGTCAATCCTGCCTTGACCTTATCGCCAATTTTTACCAGACAGTCCAGTTGATCCCGTAGGGGTACGTACAATTCTGTCCGAGACCCGAACTTGATCATGCCCACACGTTCGCCCGCCGCGAAAGCCTGTCCAGGCCGAGCCTTACAGACGATGCGACGGGCAATGGCCCCACTGATCTGTCGCACCATCAGCCGGTCCTCCGGGCTGTGGATGCGGACCAGATGGAGGTCATTGCGCTCATTGACCCGACTGGACTCCGGATTCATGGCATTCTTGTACCGGCCCTTCTTATATCTGGTTTTTTCCAGCGTGACGCTACAGGGCACGCGATTGACATGGACATCGAACACGCTCAGAAAGATACCGATGCGAAGGGCTTTCGTCTGCAAGAAAGAGTCCTCCTGCACGACTTCGACGTCCGTGATCCGACCGTCCGCAGGCGCCAGGAGCAACGATTCGTCTTCAGGACAGGCCCGGGCGGGATCCCGGAAGAAGCAGAGGGTCCAGATCAGGACCAGTCCCAGCAGACCCTCGACGGCGAGCAGCGCCCATAGAGGCATCGCAGCGCCGAAAACGAGGGCGAGAATAGCCATCAACAGGCAGATGACACCGGGGAACACCACCACTTGGGGCCACCCCATTGCTGTTAACGGTAGTCTCATATTGAATTCACAGCCATGCCCTTCCCAACCAAGCGTGCATACTAAATCATTGAGGGTTCGGGGCAACAAAAAAGACCGATTCCCGGGAATCGGCCTTTTTTGAAGGAGGAGGGTGTTCAAGAAAAAGATGTTGAAGAACAGTCTACTCGCCTACCCTGGCTCGCCCTTTTCTGTTTTTCGTGGGTTGGTTAAGGTTCATTTCTATTAATAATGACTGCCCCCGCGCAAGGCTGTTACACTTTTTTTTAGCAATTATTCAGAAAAAAAACGGAATTTGTCGAGGCTACTAATAAAAGAAAGTAAACTGCCCTCGCCGAGTCCATGCACAGTTTCGTCAAAACAGCCGCTTTTATCGTCACTTTCACCGTTGGATCGGGTGCCATCGGCCTCTGCGCCCTCTGCAACGACTTGCTCCTATATCATCACAATCGGCGCGGATTGGCCCTTCTGGAGCAAAACAACGACTCCCTGAGGTCTCTCAACAAGGTCCATGATGCCCTCCTGGTGCGCATAGAAAGCGACCCCGGCATGATTCGGCGGATCGCCCCGGCCGTCCTGGGCATGCAGCCGGAGGATCCCAATGCCTACTACCCCTCGGCTGGGAGCCGGGAACTCGCCGCTGCCGAGCAGACGCTGTCCAGGCATAACCGGTCGAGACGCAGCATCCCCGTCCTCCCCGCCTGGCTGGTTCGCGTGAGCGAGCCTCGCCACAGAACGGCCCTCTTTCTGGCCGGAGGCGTGCTGGTCCTGGTCTCATTTACCTGTTTCGGGCTCATTAAGAGTGAGCCTGGACAGGCCCAAAACAAGGCGGTATGTTGACCGACATTGAGACTGGTGTATCAATGGAGGCCATCATGACCAGCAGACAGCGTTTCCATTCCCGACGTTCCTTCCTCAAATCGGCCGGCATGCTTGCCGCCGCTTCCTCGCTGCCCCTTTGGTACGTCGAGGAGTGCCTGGCGCAGCAGTCAGAGGCAACGACCTCGGGGAAGGATCTCCGCCTGGGGCTCATAGGCTGTGGGGGCAGGGGCACCGGCGACGCCAGAAACGCCGCCCACTATGCCACCATCGCTGCCGTGTGCGACGTGGACGCCCGGCACGTTGAGAAGGCCAAGGAGAGTTTTCCGGAGGCCCAGGGTTACTCTGATTTCCGAGAGCTGCTGGAGCGTTCAGACATTGACGCGGTGATATGCGGGACCGTCGACCACTGGCACACGCTGGTCGCCATGGCGGCCATGAGGGCCGGTAAGGACATCTATTGTGAAAAGCCCCTCACCCTGACCATCGACGAAGGCAAGCGACTGGTTCAATGTCAGCAGGAAACCGGACGCATCCTGCAGACGGGGACCCAACAGCGCAGCAGTGCCTATTTTCGGCTGGCCTGTGACTGCGTGCGCAATGAACGAATCGGCCGCTTGCAGAAAGTGGAGGTGTGGCTGCCCGCCGGCTTGCGTCAGGGGCCCTTCAAGGTGTCGCCCGTCCCCGCGGGCTTCAATTACGACTTCTGGCTCGGTCAGACGGCCGAAGTTCCCTACGTGAAGGAGCGCACCCACTTCAGCTTTCGCTACTGGTGGGAGTACTCCGGCGGTACCATGACCGATTGGGGTGCCCACCACAACGACATCGCCCTGTGGGCCCTCAACATGGACCACTCGGGACCGGTGAGCGTGGAAGGCAGGCAACTCACCGAGATGATCCCCGGAGGTTTCACCGCCGCCAGTGAGTATGAGGTGACCTACACCTACGCCAATGGTGTCATCCACACCTCCAAGAGCACCACCGCCAGCGAATGGAATGGTCGTACCCTCGATCCCAAGGGACAACTGCACGGCATCAAATTCACCGGCACCGATGGATGGCTCTGGGTCACACGGGGCGCCATCGACGCCAGCGACCGCCAGGTCTTCCGTGAGAAATTCTCCACCGACGCCCCGCGGGTCTATCACAGTGACGATCACATGGGCAACTTCATCGACTGTATCAAGTCACGCAAGGCCCCCATCTGCCCGGTAGAGGTCGGGCATCGCTCCGCCAGCATATCTCACCTCGGGGTCATCGCCATCCGCCTGGGTCGCAAGCTCAACTGGGATCCGGTCAAAGAGCAATTCATGGGTGACGCAGAGGCGAACGGCATGGTGAGCCGCCCCATGCGGAAACCCTACGACTATACGATGGTCTAGCAGACTGACCATCGGACTACATAGGGCCTGTCATCCATTATACTGCCTACTGACAACTGGCGGATAGTGTGCTTGAGGGTATTGCTCCATGTCAGTGTTGCGCAAAGCAAGGAAAATCAAAGTTGTGCTCGCCGTGACAGGGGCCATCGGCATCGTCGCAATGACTGCTTATGTGTATCACTTAAAATCGGTCCCCACATTCCAGCGACTATCAGCTCCTGTGCAGACGGCCAGTCAATTCGCAGATCAAACATATGGCAAAGAATCCTGGCTCAGTGAACCGTTTCCGTTGAGCGGCTTCTTGGGGTACAACAATCCCGCCCCTCCATCTGTCATCGTGACTGTGGGGCGCCTGCCTGGCCAAGCCGATTCACCGGACCTCAGTGCGCCTGCTGTTGCAGTACACAGTGTGTTGTCCCTCATTGATCAAGCCGCGACAGATGAATTAGCCCCTTGTTTCATCGAATGGACAGGAGATACGGCGAGTCATCTGTATCCTCGCTACCTGGGCCATCCCATAGAACTTGTGGAGGTGATCGAAGAAGATGAATCCGCGAGGGTTATTTGGAAGGCCACGGTTCATACGGAGTTCTCCTTGGATGGTGAGAGCCGGTCCCCGGGCGAAACGATAACTCTGACGACCCGGCTTCTCCGGGTAGAGGGTCTCTGGAAACTTGTGAAACTGCACGATGGAGGTGAAAATGGTCCGCAATAACGTGATAGGCAGCCGAATTGGCGCGGGGGTCATCCTGCTCGTTCTCCTCGGACTTGCCGTGGGCTTGCGCGCTGATGAGATTACCCTGTTGAGGCCCAACCTGGCGCCGGCAGCAAGCAAAACCCTCTCCTTTCCATCCGGTCAGTGGATGGGCAATCTTTCTCTTGAGCCCGAATCCGGTCCGGGTTGGGACCCCAAGCACGTGAGGCTATCCGGCGAATGGGAGCACATCAGCGCCGCACAGGGCGATGTACGTGTGCCCGAAGATCGAAACGTCATGCTGTGGGTTCGACTGGCACTTGGCCCGCGAGAGTCAGCAAAACTGCGTTCACAGAATCCTCAGGCTCACCAACTTCTGATTGCCGACCGGACGCGCGAACACCCGGATGATCTGTCCGGGCTAGCGGAACTTGATCCGACGGACTTGTTTTGGCTCTCGGTCAGTTCGCCGATGTACCAGAGGTCTGGTGCGGACCCAAGGATATTTGAGCCGATCGGTAATTTGACGGATCTGCGCATACTGACCCTGAACAGCACTGGAATAACCGACAAAGGCCTGGAGCACCTCAGACCACTGCGTTCACTCAGGGCCCTGGAACTCACACAGTCATCCATCGGAAACCAAGGGCTGGCCGTCCTAAAGGACCTGCCTGCTTTAGAGTACCTGAGCCTGAATACGGGGGTGACCGATGCAGGCCTTAAGCAGGTGGCCCAAGTGTCCAGTCTACGCTGGCTGCGCCTAGCGGATGGAAAAATGTGGGGCCCGGGCCTGGCGGAACTGGCAAAGCTGCCCCGATTGGAGCGCCTATGTTTCTGGGGTGGTAGCCCAATTTCCGACCGACACATCAAATACCTGGAAGGCCTGACACGGCTCAAGGGCCTGACCCTCTGGGGCAGTGGTATTAGCCTCACCGATACCAGCCTTGCTTCGATAGGCAAACTCAAGAGTCTTGAGGAGTTGTACTTCATCCGTACCAGCCCGAGATTTACCGTCGCAGGGCTTGCCCGCTTGAAGGGCCTGAAGAACCTCAAGAAACTCCACTTTGCTCAGACATGGAGCGGCCCCGCGGGTGTACAGTATGGTGATGAAGTCGTGCGGCAGTTGGCGGCCCTGCCCAATCTCGAATCCATTAGAGGGATCTCTTATCTGTCCGCCGAAGGCATGAAGACACTAGCGACTTTCCGGAATCTCAAATGTCTGCACGTCACGCTGAAAGGTCGCAGGCAGGGCTACTATGGCCCCACGGGCCTGTCCCATCTGGCCGGCCTTAGCTCTCTGGAGGAACTTGGGATTTCCAGCGGTGACACACTGTCCGCTACTGACCTCGCCAGTCTGGAGCCATTGAGCCGTCTGAGGGATTTGCTCATCGCGGGCACAGACGTGACCGACCGAGGTTTGGCGTCGATCGGCAAGTTGAAATCGTTAGAACGCTTGCACCTCGGCTCCGCGACCCGCACTGGACTAAACCAATTGAACGATTTGCCGAATCTACAATACCTGAAAGTAAGCGCCTGGAGAAATCCTGCTGTGGCAAATCAGGCCGATGAACTGATGCTGGACCTGTCGGGACTAACAAAGATGAAGGACATGAATCTGTCCGGGCTATCATTGCGGGACAGCGACCTGGCATTCCTGGCACACCTGCCCTTGCTTGAGAATCTGATGATTCAACCGGATTCCCCGCTGACTGGAGCGTTCTTGCGTCACCTCGGGGAACTGCCTGAACTGAACCGCCTGTGGGTCAGCGAGCTTTCGGGCTGTACGGGCGAGGACTTGGCGCATCTAAACGGCTTGCCGAAACTCAGAAGTCTGACAGTGAGAGGCGACATAACGGATACCGCCCTGGCGTTTCTGACAGGCCCTTCGTATCTGGAGTCGCTGTACGTTGATACCGACGAACCCATCCGGAAGCAGACGGTGACCGATCTGACGAAAAGCCACCCTGTGATTGAGTATATTCACATAAACGAACTGCCGAAAGTGCAGACTCGGCCTGTCAGCACCCCACGACGCACCAGAGTCGGTCGACCTCGCATGAATCGGCGAACCCCGACGAACCGCCGTCGTGAGGAATAGGAAACGTCTATGGGTCCCACAAGAGACATCCTGGAGAAGGTCTTCGGATTCACCTCATTTCGCGGCAAACAGGAGCAGGTCATCGAGGCCGTGTTGGCGGGACGGAATGCCTTGGCCGTTTTTCCCACCGGTGGCGGCAAGAGCCTCTGTTATCAGTTGCCTGCCCTGAGCTTGCCGGGGCTGACGCTGGTGGTGAGTCCGCTGATCGCGTTGATGAAGGATCAGATTGACTATCTGCTGGCCCGGGGCGTGGCCGCGGCCCGCTTGGACTCCAGCCTGGATGGTCCGGCGCTGTCAAAGGTGAGGCAAGATCTGCGTGCGGGCAACTTGAAACTGCTCTATGTGTCCCCCGAAAGACTCTCCAACGAGGCCTTCCTGCAATCACTACGTGGTATGGACATCTCGCTCATGGTGATCGACGAGGCGCACTGTATCTCCGAGTGGGGTCACAATTTCCGTCCCGACTATCTGAAGCTAGTGCATGCGGCCGATCGCTTGCGCGTCAGGGCGGTCCTGGGGTTGACGGCCACTGCCACGCCCAAGGTGGGGCAGGACATCTGCCGTGCCTTCGGAATTCAAACGGACGACTGGTTTCAGGATTCCTTTCACCGGCCGAATCTGGAGCTGTATCTCACTCCCTGTGCGGATCGGGAACGACTGCCCCTGCTGCTCAAACAGCTACGCAAGCGTCAAGCCGGACCGACCCTCATCTATGTGACATTGCAACGTACGGCCGAATGGCTGGCTCAGGAGCTAAACGCCGGGGGCTGGTCTGCCCAGGCCTATCATGCCGGCCTGGATGGGGATTCCCGACACGCCATTCAGGATTGGTTCATGCCGTCCCATGAAAACATCGTGGTGGCGACGATTGCCTTCGGGATGGGCATTGACAAGGCGGATATCCGCTCCGTGTATCATTGGAATCTGCCCAAGTCCCTGGAAAACTATGCCCAGGAGATCGGCCGAGCCGGACGTGACGGCCAACCGGCCGTGTGTGAGGTGCTTGCCTGTGCCGACGATCAGACGATCCTGGAGAACTTCACCTATGGGGACACACCGACGCCTGATAGCGTTCGTGGCCTGCTCGATGAGGTACTGGCCCATGAGGAAAACTTCTATCTGGCAGCGTACACACTCTCCCGGCGTCACGACATCCGTCCGCTGGTCCTGGCCACCCTGCTGACCTGGCTCGAACTCAAAGAGATCATCGTGCACACCGGCACCTTTCCCGCGGAAGTGCGATTTCAGACCGACCGCTCTAGTCAGGAAATCCTGTCTCAATTCGATCCGACGCGGGCGGCGTTCCTGGCGAGCGTGTTCAAGCACCTACACAGGGGAAGGACCTGGCTGAATCTGGACGTCTTGGAGACGGCGGAATCGTTGAACGAGGACCCCAAGCGGATCATGCGGGCCCTCAACTACCTGGACGAGCAGGGGACGATTCACCTGGAGCCTAAACGGTTTCAAAAGGCCTACCGCATGAACCGGCGTCCCGACTCCGCGGAAGCCCTGCTGTCCGAGTGCATGGAACGATTCCAACAACGCGAGGCGGCGGACATTCAGCGCACCGCCCAAGTGTTGGCCCTGGTCACACTGGACGGCTGTCGTGTCACGGCCCTCTTGAAACACTTCGGCGAGACGCTCGAGGGTGGGCGCTGTGGTCACTGCGATGTGTGCCTGGGACGTCCCGCCCAGCCTTTGCCTAGAGGAGAATCGATCGACGTTTCGGCCCAAGCCCGAGAGGACATTCTGGCGCTCCATCAAGAACAGCATGAGGCCCTGGCCCACCCGCGACAGTTGGCGCGTTTTCTCTGCGGTCTCACCAGTCCGGCCACCACACGCGATAAACTCCTAAAACACGACTCCTTTGGCAGCCTGGAACGGGTTCACTTCGGCAAGGTGATGGCAGCCTGCGAGGAAACCCTCAAGCAAACGACACCAATGGCCACCGCAAGTCCCGGTGAGACTAAGAGCACCTAACAAAATGA
>JADFMM010000067.1 GCA_022563885.1 Planctomycetota bacterium
GGCTTGCCTTAGAGGCCCCGTGTCGATGGAAATGCGGATATCCCAGGCATCGTTTTCATAGGCGTCACGATCCGCAGGTTGAAAGTCCAGGTCGGCACCGGGCAGTTCTTTCTTAAAAACCCCTGGCTGCATTTCAGATCCCAAACCCACTTGAGCTTCTGAATCCGCCAAAGCCTCTGGAGCGACTGCTGCTAGACACAGACCGCGTGGACTTGGGCGGATTGACTGCCGAACGAAAACTGCTGCTCTTTGTCGATGTGGCCCGCGTGGACCAGGCCGCCCCCCCTTTACGGGTCTTGAGCGACTCTCTGAAGGCAGGATCACTGGTTTTTTGTTTGATATAACTACTGCGAACCGGCGAGTCGGTCCGCACGGAATTGCGGAACCCACTGCCATGTTTGCTGTCCATGCGTTTCTCGAACCCCATATTGTTATTAATCTGAGAGGAGTAGGCCGAGCTTGACCGAAAACCCCTTCGATGCAAGGACATAGAATCGTACCGGGATCTGGGCGTGTAGTACCCACCCCAGCCACGGCCCCAATACCAGTAGTGAAAGTAGGGCCTGTGATAATAACCACTACTACGGGAGCGGGTGTACTCCTCCTTCTTGGGCGGATCGTAGGGCCAGGACTCTTCATAGTAGCTATTGACGCCTTTCCCTTGCAAGGTGGCGCGGCCTTTTGCCACCGTCAGCGTAAAGAGCTCTTCATCCTTGGGGCTAAGCTTACCGTCGGCATCCAAATCTTCGGTGGCGGTCAGCAGAAAACCACCGTCAATGATCTTTGACCCGCAGGTGACTAGATTGTCACCTTCGAAGATCTCATTGACGCGATCCTCAAATTTTGCCACATCAGGATCCTTGTTGAAGGCCTGCTTCACCGCATCCAAGTTGATCAAGCCCTTCGTCCCGGGGGCGGTACTCCATTGGACCGTGTCTGTAGGCTTGCTGCTCTTGTCGCAACCAGACAACATGGAGGTTGCCGTCAGACCGGCCACGAGTAGATAGCCCTGCGAATTGCGTCGTCTATGCATCGTTGACTCCTTAGTTTGTGCGTGCTGCGTCTCTCGTCCGAACTAAAGGCAAAACACCATAGCGGATCCCATGCTGATGGCCAGGCCTGCCGCCATCAATCCGGCATTGAGATTTCGATCTTCTACAATTTCCTTGCTCAGTTTGGCCTTGGGTAGGAAGAGGCGATCATTGACAATTCGGGTGATGAGCAGCAGAACCGCCCCCACGACCGCGTAGTAGCTGGCATGGAGCATGCCATCCTGCCAGGTCCACTCGTCCAGGAGGGCTTGGTCCATGCTAAGTCCCTTCATGAGAATCAGGCCGTAGGCCACCAGATTGCCTCCATAGGCCAGCGCCGCGGCCAGGTTCTGGCGTTTGCCCAACTCCTCTTGATCATCATATCGGGTGATGAGTTGATAGAGCACCGCGAATAGCACCAGGGCGACCTGTCCGAAGCCGAAGGCCATGAGCATGGATTGGATCCCCAGGCAGCCGCGTATGCCCCCGGCGATCATCAGTGCCGAAGCGATATAGGTGGCGGCCATCACCAGGGCAACAGCAGCATTGCCATGCTCCACGATCTCCGTCTGATTGGAGAACTTACGTAGCACAACCTTGTCGTTGATGATGCCTGATAAAAAGAGCAGGATCATCCCCACAATACCGTAGAGTCCCGTCTCTACGATTTCCCCCAAAAAAACTTCGAGGGAGGGCTCTTCCGGTGCGTCTCCCGCCAAGACACCACAGACAATGCAGGTGAGCCCCAAGAGAAAACCCACTACCAAGATGCCCACGGCCACATTGTCTTTGCCGGTGAGTTGAACATTGACTGAATAGGGTGTCATCATATCAAAAAAGACTTTGCCGGCCAGCAGGAAGAGAACGGTAAATACCAGGTAGCCAGTACTGTAGGCGATCCACATCAGATCCATCATACATGTTTCCTTCTAGCTAAGGTCTGGTTATTCGTTGAGGCTGCTCGTTGATGCTCGATGGGAAGCCGTTCCTGCCCGATCTTCAATACCCTCAATGCCATGAGCGATCACGCGTGTTGATGGCATCGGTCGTCTCACCGAGTCCAGTGCGACCCCACTACGCAATGCGGTCATAACGCCCACGGCCTCGAGATAATTATCCACGGTGACGAGTTGACCTCTCCCAAAGGGCAGTTCACTCAACGAATGGCCCAAACAATTCTTATTGCGAACCGCAATGACGGGAATATTCTGTTCTAAGGCCGCCAAGGTGGGCAATCCAATGCACCCATCGGGAATAATGAGACAGGAAACGTCAGCAACGGTCAACAGACCAGGACTGCCATGAAGGGGTGCATTCGGAATCAGGCGCGGGCTCCGGTGGAGGCCTTTCAAAATGCAGTGGAGGTAGGTGGTAGAGACCGTTTCGGCCGATTTCCGCGGATCCACAATGCCCACATCGAGATCGAGGATCTCTTTCGACGACATCATGGGAGAATGGGCTGACGGGACATTGAATAACATGGACACTGCGTGGGTCAACATGGCTTCCACGCCTCCCCAGGGATTGACCATGTCATAGCGATCATCACGGAAATAGTCGCTGTGAAAATGAGAGGGCAATTGAATGACCGACGACAAGGCCACGGCATCATATTGGTCCCGATAGCGGTACAGGATCTCGCACAGCCTCTCCAGAAACTCAATGCTGCCGGCGGCTCTCCCCGACCGAGAATACAGCGACCGCATCAAGAGTTTATCTTTCATCTTGACAACCAAAGGGCAATCCATGCCTAAAGCGGCTCGCGCTGCTGACACTGAGTTTATAGCCGCTTCATGGAAGAAGGCATACTCGTGCTCATCCATCACCATGAGCACGCGATTGCTGCGTACGCGTCCCAACCCGACATTTCCCAGGAGAAAACGCGAGATCACACTGCCCTCGACGTAAAGTCCGTTCCTGGGTAGTTCGTTGATATCCGATGCATTTACGACATTGGGATGTGTGATTAGTGTGTCGCAGGCCTGGGCAACGAGACGAGCCACCGGACCGGCATCGCCGGAGTGCCCGCCCAATTCAGCGCCAATTCCGGTCGGTATTACCAGCACTGCATTGAACTGGTCGGTATGTTCGTACTGACGCCTAGCAGAGTCGAAAATGGAACAGGTCGGATAGAAGGAACTCTCGGCGAGTCCGGACAGCGTGCCCAGCTCTAGCACGTATTCATCCGTGTCGGCTTTTGTGACAGCAATGCGAACAGGAACCGAGTCTTCGGGCATTTGGTCTTGCACTGCCTTGGCTAGGTGTTGCAGTAATCCAGTGTGCCCGCAGCGTTTAGGTATACGAATCTCATGTTCACTCAATAGCATCCATGTCTCCCTTCAATCCACTGATAGAATCCCCATATCCGTCATGTCGTTCCAGTGCTAGGCCGGTATCGGCGCTGTCGCTATAGACGCATGGCAAACAAGTTCCATTAAACATATTTGCCTTTAACAGGGAATACGCGCCGACTGATGGAAATCAATGACAGAGCCGGGCGTTGTTAGCTCCGCCGAGAGAAGCGTGGTTTCAATGGATAATTCGTGCATCGTCCCGCTGATTCGAATAACGACCTCTGTCTCGTACCAACTAAGGATACTATCTCAAATTATGGCCCATTGGACAGTCCCGAATTCAGGAGGAATACCCCATCAGTCCAGGTGAAGGCGGCATTTTACCAAAGCAGATACGGACTGGCAAGCAATATAAGGCAAGATGTGAACAGAACACTTGCCCGGAGTACCAATGGGACCGCGATTGAGGTCTCCGCCCGGTGGAGAGGGCCGCAGGCCCATCACGACGAGCGATACCGCATGCTTCACTCGATTCCGTGGGCGATCATGTGGTCAGCCAGATCCATAATCAGAGTGCCATTGCCGAATCCCCTCATGTCCGTGGTCTTTGAGATCTGAAACGCCATGGACCCGCCGCCATCGCTGATCACGCCCACGCCCTGGGTGCACTTGAACTCCGGATTCTCATTGAAAAGGTCAGTCGGGCCGTTTTGCCGGAGCCACCGAGGTCCAGGGTCGGGAGATCTAGGTACCCAAGTGAGTCAATTCCAGACCGTGCCCAAGCTTCGGAATGTGCGGCGAATATCGGCCGGATTTCCGTTACTGGTCTCAGAGACCGGCATGACATTTGAGACCTGCGGCCGCAGACCTTACAATACACATCCAAATACTCATCCAATACATTGAAAGGAGAATCTCGATGAGGATTTGTGCGTGGCACCTCGCCATCGTCCCGTTCCTGATGGCTACAGGAGTGTCGGCCGATGAGTTACATGTCAAGGATTTCGGTGCCATAGGAGACGGCGTTCACGACGACGGGCCCGCCCTCCTGCAAGTCTTGGCGACAGCCAGTAGAGCAGACAAGTCATGCGCGATTGTCTTCGAGACGGAGAAGACTTACTACGTTGCTCCGCACGGCAAGACCAATGGCCGCCTGATGTTGTATGGACAGCGCATGTCACGGTTGACGGACGAGACGCCATGCTGGTCGTCCATCCACCCAATCGTGCCCTGGTTGTCTATCGGTCCCGCGATGTCCTGTTCCGTGACCTGCGGATCGATTAGCGTCCCGTGCCGTACGTGCAAGGGACCATCACCAAGATCGATAACGAGCGAAGCACCCTCGAGTTTGAACCCCATCCGGGTCACGTGCACCCCATCGAGGGCAATAACTGTAACTGTTCATTTTCCTGACATTCTTCAGGACGGGTCGATGGGTACTCACGATTCCGTGTACTTCGGTATGGACGACGGACCGCTCGACAGGGCGCAGTTGCGAAGCGCCGCGTCGTGGGCCTGGGCCATGGCCGCTCACAACAGCAAGATGTCGCTGTCTGATTCTGATAATTCATACGCCTGCTGTCCGATTGACGATTGGTGCCCTCAAACACGGGCCGCCCATGCGTTCGATACAGAGAATCTTGGCGTGTCGTATAAGGGATAGACTTCGTCGCAGGACAAGGCAGAGGAATAATCAACAGACAATCGTCAATCGGAAAGTTCTCACCACAATCTCGGATAGTTCTGGCCGTCGAGAATCCACCAAATGTCGTCGGTGCCGTTCTCCGTCTCCTCCACGAAGTCCCAGCCTGCTTCGAGGAATGTATTGGCGGTTTGCATCTCGACCGTAGTCTTGCCTGTCCCACCAGCGCTGGTTGTCTGGCCACTGGTCTGAATATCCCAGAAAGAGAACATAACTTCGCCCAACCCCCAGAAATCCCAGGGATCATTTACCACCAGGCCGCCGACGTCCGTCATTCCTGAAACGCTGCCTACCGAATAGCAGTTGTTAATTGTGCCGACACTAGTTCCCGCCAGTCCGCCGACATAGTCATTACCCGAAACGCCGCCCGCGGCATAGCAATCGGTGATTGCGTCCCAATTATCTCCTACCAGACCGCCAACAATCGTTGTTCCTGAAACGCTGCTCGTGGCATAGCAGTTGGCAATTATACCACCATAATTATGTCCCACCAGACCGCCGACTTTCTCATCCCCCGAAACGCTGCCGCCCTCAGCATAACAGCCGGTGATCACCTCATGTCCCAGGTAGCCCACCAGCGAACCGACACCATTGCCCGTTCCCGCATCAACATTCGGAGCAATCAATCCCAAATCTTTGATTTCTGCACTGGGGTCATCTACGTATCTGAAAAGGCCGACGTAATCTCTATCTGTAGAAGTGTAGGTGAAGTTGTAGATTTTCTTGCCGTCACCATCAAACACCCCTGCGAAGGGAAGCCATTCGCTCCCCATGATGTAAAAATCAATCCCGACTAAATCAATATCGTTGATTAGCTTAAACTGTGAAGCCATCAGTCTTGGATTATGGCCGATACTGTTCAAGTCTTCACCCGTCGAGATCAGGTAGGGATCATTAGGCTCTCCCGCACCACCTGAGAAAGAAGGTAATTCCGGCAGAGGAGAAAGCTGCCACCATAGAATCGGATATCCCCCCATGGCTGGTTCAGCCCAGAGATCGGATGGCCCGTCCGGTTTGCCGACAAAATCCCAGCCGGCATCGAGAAACGTGCCGGCTATTTGCATCTCGGCTGTGGTTTTGCCCGTGCCACCTGCACTATTGGGCAGGCCCGAGGTTCGGGTGTCCCAGAAGGAGTGGGTCACAGTCCCTTCGTCACCGCGCCAGTCCGCAATGCTCCCCACCAGCCCGCCGATATCCCAATCGCCACTGACAGCACCAACGCTGTAGCAGTGGGTCACAGTCCCTTCGTCACCGAACCAGTCCGCATTGTTCCCCACCAGCCCGCCGACATAGTCAAAACCCGAAACGCTACCCGTGGCGTAACAATCGGCGATTGTTCCCAACGCATTGTCTCCCACCAGTCCGCCGACGTCCCAGGCAATGCCCGAAACGCTGCCGGTTGAGTAGCAGTTGGATATTGTGCCCCCGAAGTAGCTTCCTCCTACCAAACCGCCGACGCCGGGCCACAAAAACTCGCTGCCAGAACACGAAACGCTGCAGGTCGCATGGCAGTTGGTGATGGTTCCATAACTTGCTCCCGCCAGGCCGCCGACGGATAATTCTCCCGAAACGCTGCCGCCCTCAACGTAACAATTGGCGATGGTTCCGTTTCCCACGTAGCCGACCAGCGAGCCAACGCCCCAGGCTGTTCCTGCATCGACCTTGGGATCAATCAATCCTAGATCTTTGACCAGGGCGTTTTCTCCTCTAACGGAGCCGAAAAACCCCGTGTAGTAGGTATCATTTGAGTCGTACGTAAAGTTCGAAATTGCATGACCGTTGCCGTCAAAAACACCGGCGAATGGAAGTAGTTCGTTACCGATGATGAAAAAGTCGACCCCCGTCAAATCAATATCATTAACGAGTCTGAAATGGGCAGTCATCAGTCTCAGATTATGGCCGATGCTGTTCAAGTCTTCACCTGTCGAGATCAGGTAGGGATCATTAGACTCTCCCGCACCACCTGAGAAGGAAGGCAATTCCGGCAGAGGAGAAAGCTGCCGCCATAGCATTGGATATCCTCCGCCGACAGGCTCAACCCAAACGTCATGGGGTCCATCCGGTTGCCCGACGAAATCCCACCCGGCATCGAGAAACGTGCCGGCCATTCGCATGTCGGTTGTGGTTTTACCCGCGCCACCTGCACTGATGGGCAGGCCCGAGGTTCGAGTGTCCCAGAAGGAGTTGATCACAGTCCCGTCGTCACCGCCCGGGTTAGTATTGCTCCCCACCAGCCCGCCGACAGGTATGCTTCCCGCGACACCGCCTGCTGAAAAGCAGTTAGTGATTGTGCCGGCATTACTTCCCGCCAGTCCGCCGACAAAGTCATTACCCGAAACGCCGCCCGTGGCATAGCAATCGATAATTGTGCCCCAATTATTTCCCACCAAGCCGCCGACGTCAGTCGTTCCCGAAGCGCTGCCGGTCGAATAGCAGTTAGTGATTGCGCCGCCGGAATCCTCTGTGTTTGCCGCCGCGGTCCCATTTTGTCCCACCAGGCCGCCGACATTCTCATCTCCCGAAACACTGCCGGTCGAATAGCAGTTGATCATTGTGCCGACACTGCCAACACCTAATACATACGAACCAGCCTAGATTTTTCCCCACCAGGCCGCCGACATTCTCATCTCCCGAAACGCTGCCACCTTGCACATAGCAGTTATTGATTGTGCCGTTGATCGCTGAGCCAACCAGAGAGCCAACACCCCGGTTTATTCCTGCATCAACATCAGGGTCAATCAATCCCACATCTACATTAGCGTTAATCAACCCCAAGTTTTTGATCACGGCATTTCCTGTCTGTTCTCCATAAACGTACGCAAAAAGTCCTACGCTGTCTGCAGCGGTAGAAGTGTAGCTGAAGTTTGAGATAGTCTTGCCGTTGCCGTCAAAAACACCGGTGAATGGTTTGACATCCCCATCTACTTGGTATCCAATGATATTGAACTCTGTTCCCGCATAGCTGTTCAGGTCGATATCCGCCATCAGCTTAAAATGCTTGTCCCAATCTTCCCGGTGTAGGCCAATCTCATTCATCTGCTCGGCTGTACAAATCAGATATGGATCGCCAGCCCCCCCTGCACCGCCGCCGTATTGGGCCTGGGCGTCAAAGCTGACAAGGCAAACTGCAATCACTAGAGTGATTGTACTTTGATTTACTGATTTTCCACCCATAGACATGATTATACCCGCGCCGGAAAGGCAGACCAAAGGGAAAACAGCCCCAAGACCGCCATGGCCGGCCCTCGTATAAGGCCTCGTATAAGGGACACTCACTTATTCTGAGAAAGTCCTTGACGTGACGTATTCGCCCGGCGGGTGTACCTGTATTGAATCAAATAGCGTTCGAGAGTCACCTAAAGCAGTTGTTGAGATTATAGTTAGGACAGACTATGGCACGCATGGCTAGAATCAAGATCGAAGGGGAGTCTGCGGCATATCATCTCTAGGGATGGATTGCCATACTTAGTGTGTGTCCCTGTATAAAGCCCTCAATGAATGACGAATGGGATGGCTAATACGGACACCGGGCCGGGCCGAGTTTCCACCGCCTGCAAGTCCACCTCGAAGGGACGACCGATGGAGTTTCCGGCCAGATCCTCGAGGACGGGATCTGCCTTCAGTGAATAGCGACCCGGTTTCCAGGGCAGTGCGGGAGTGAACTGCCAGCCCCTCTCCATGTCGGTCACCCTACCCATCCCACGGATCGGCCGGTCGGCATGATCACGGATCTCAAGAAGTCGTGACACCAGCGCGTGATCGAGGGACTCTCCGAAAGTTACGGACAAGGGCTCCCTACTTCCTGTCGCCGGTGGGTTCACCCGCCATTGCCGGGGGTCCGGGGATCGCTCGTCGCGGGCCGTGACGCGAAAGTTCTTCTCGACAGAACTGACCAGGGGACGTCCGCGGGCGTCCTGCCAGTCGCTATCAATGTACAGCGTATAGCGCTGGCCCGGTTCGAGGATGGGGCCCGATTCCTCACGGGGCGTCAGGCCGACTTTGATGCGTCCCGGATCGAGCAGCAGGGTCAAGCGCTGCTGCCGTCGATCCCAAAGCTCCTCGTCAAGTTCTAAAAAAGGCAGATCCACAAGCCGACCACTCTCATGCACCAGGCGAATGTGGCGGTATGACTCTCCTCGACTCATCGGGGCCGAGAAGTGTAGGTATATCTTGAGCAAGTTCTCCGGCAGTACATCGCCACTGGGATATATCTGCGTGAGGCGGGTGCCAACCTGCTGTCTGTCGGGGCTGAGAGCAAACTCGGCGGCGATGCTGTCGGTGCCCTGCAGGCGGGTGATTGTATCAGGTAAGGACGAGACCACGCGCGCCGGCAGGTAACGCAACGACAAAATTGCCACGTACGGAACGCCGACGTCGACCGCAAATCGCGGTTGGAAGCGGAGGCGATCACCGACGATGAGGTGACGTCCCAGCATAGCCGGAGTGTCGCTCGGTGCCTCGGCGGAAGAAACACCGGCATAGACAGCAAAGAGCCGGGTCCACTCCGCACTCGAGAGGCTGGCGCGGCCCAGGGCCTCCAAAACCGGGCCACCCAATCCGACGACCTCGAAGACGCGGGGCGCCTCTCGATCGGTCGTCTCGCGCCAAACTATTCTAGGCGACTCTGGTGACGGTTCGGACTGAGATACCTGGCCCGCCAGCCCCCAGCGTGGGCACCAGGCGAGCGCGCAGCATCCTAACAGCCAGAGCCCTGGGATGCCGCGTGCACAAGCAGCGCGACGCGACGCCCACGAACATCGCCGAGACATATGCATCAGGGCAGGGCCATGGTCTCGAGATTCAATGGACCCTCATCTGCCTTCACCAGAATCAAGGCCCGCTTCTCATCCAGACGATCGAGCTGCATCACGGAATCCCGCCCCGCCAGCGTCTCAAAGGTCAGACCGGCTGTTCCGGAAACTCTCTCGGTGAGCCCCGCTATCGTGCCAAGATTCTCGGTGGTGATCTTCATCATGCCGCGACTCGAGTTGGCCATCAGGATGAAGTCCTTGCCCCCTTTGTTGTAGACGAACATGTCAAGGGGCCGATTGCGGTTGCCCAGTTCGGCGATCGTGGTGCCGATGATTTTCTCGCCGGACTCGAGCTTGTCGATAGGGATTTTGACCAGCGGCGTGCAGGTGTAGGCCGCCAGCAGATAGGCCTCGTCGCCAATTTGGTAGTCTGCAAAGGTTCTTACCGGCGAACGGGTCTCGTACCGTCCGTGCGCGGAGTGGAAGATCTCGATACTCGTGCCGCCGCCGACGCCGGCGAAGGGAAACTGAATCGATCGGAGTTTCGAGGCAAACTCTTCATTGGAGAGTCCGGCGATGAACACGCGGCCGTGGAGATAGGCGATGTCCGTGATGGACAGGAGTCTCTTGTCCCCTGACTTGGGCGGATTGGGCAATTCGGCCTTGGAGAAATGAATCCCCTCTAGACTGACCTGCTCGATCTTTCCGGATCGCAGCACCCGCATCAAGACCGGGGTGGCGTCGGGACCGAGACCTCGGGAGACGGAGAAGTACACCTTGCCGGATAGGGGATTGACGGCCATGTCGTTGATGAGGATTTTGTCCGCCGTGGTGCCCAACAGGGCGGCCACTTTCCCGTCTACATCGGCCAAGTCGAGACCCTTGGCGTGGGTCACGGCCTCGTCATCACCCGAGTCAATGGCGAAGATGGCGGCGCCCTTGGGGTCACTCAGGAACAGGATCCCATCGGGACCGAAGGCGATGGGGCCGATGGATTGGAGGTCCGGCGTACCAGCCTTCATGCTGGCCTTGAAGTCGCCGGCCGTTGCCGAACATGCCAACAGACCCAGACAGCCGACACCAGCCAGCAGTAGGAACGTTTTTCTCATCATGAGTTGTCTCCTTTCAAAAACCATTGCGGTCGACGGTGGGATACCGTTTCTCTCGAATTGATCAAATCTCTAGGTAGTGACTTTCTCTGTCGGTCTATCCGCCACATGTATCCAGGCATGGACATGGGGTGCGCCGCGGAAGTACATGATGGCAGTGGGCCCCTCAATACGCCAGATATCCCAAACGCCATCATCGCCAAGGTCATCCTTCTGGTAGAAAGCCATGCTAAGATTGTCAAAGCCCGCTCGGTCGATCAATTTGAGGGTTTCGTCGACATCACGCTGCCGGTAGGGCGCCAATACATCGGCGATCACCTTACGCGTCTCGGCCTTCTGGTCTGGGCTCAGCTCGCCAACGGGAATCCCCGCGAGACCTTCGGTGCGACCCGACAGTTTGACGGTGGCGGTGCCACGTTCCTTAGGCGATGCCTTCTTGATCAGTGCTTGCTTCCTCTGCTTGCCGTCGAGCATCTGAAAGACTTCATTGGCTCGGACGGCCTGATACCAATAGATATTGCCGGGATGATCTGGTTTTTCAGTGAAGCTTGCGGCGGCATGGCCGTAAAATATTGGGCCGCCAAACGCCGCCCCCTCGACCGAATCCCCATCACAGCGCCGCGTGACATGGCGCCCGGTCAAAACGAATTCGAAGCGGCCCTCGCCTTGCCCGGGTGTGCCGAAGAAGGCGACCGCGCAGTCGCCCAGACCCGGCTCTCCCGAGTCGTGGGCGACCTGTTCAAGCACGCTCTGCGCGTATTGCTCGCTGTGCAAGCCCAGGAAGATCTCACGAACCATGGCTTGCTGATCCGGGGTGAACAGATCCTTGTTGTGGTACTTGGTGATGTGCCAGTTGTTGTCGACCTTCTGGCGGAGTGGATGATCGAAGGCAAAGGTGATGTGTTCCCGTTGCTTCTCGGTCAGCGATCGGTAGAGGGTGGCGACCAGCGTTTCCGAGGTCGGCGTCGAAACGGGGGCATCCGCCCAAGTGGGCAGGGCGCCCACCGAGGCGACCGCCACCGATCCCAGCGACATTTGCAGAAAGTCGCGTCGATCGAGTGATGAGGGGTTTTTTGGTGAAAACAACTGATCATCCTGTGGCCTGGACATGATGGCGCCTCCCAAGAGATTTAAGGAAAGGTTCGGTTGTCATTCAGACGACTGACTTGTCTAAGATACTACGCCTTTGCACGGCATCATACTATCTATTTCCTCTGGGGTTCGCGGTGTTTTCCGGGGAACCAAGAGGACGAAGGAGAAGTAGATAGTCTCTGACGGCAGGTGGCTCGGTCATTCAGGATAGGCCACTTGGTCGAACAATCCCTATTTTGGCATGTTTGAGTCCCGAAAGGCTCGAGGCTCAAACGCAAACGGAGGCAACAACATGGATTACAGAAGGGTCTTGCGGAGCGTAGTGCTGGCAGGCGTACTGCTCGGAAATGTCTGGGCGGGCGAATGGACGAGATTTCGCGGCCCGAATGGTACCGGCGTCAGCGACGAGACGGGCCTGCCCGCCACCTGGAGCGAGACCGAGAACCTGGCGTGGAAAACGCCTCTACCCGGAGCGGGCGCTTCCAGTCCCATCCTCTGGGGCGGTCGGATCTTCCTGACCTGCTACTCGGGATACGGCCTGGATCGAGACGACCCGGGCGATCAGAGCCAACTGCAACGTCATCTCATCTGTGTCCGGGCCTCCGACGGGAAAATGCTATGGAACAAGTCTGTCGGGGCCGTGCTGCCAGAAGAGCCCTACAAGGGGATGATGCGAGAAAATGGATACGCCAGTCAAACGCCGGTGACCGACGGTCGGCTGGTATACGTGCTGTTTGGAAAGACAGGGGTCATCGCCTTCGACATGGAGGGAAATCGAGCATGGCAGACCTCAGTCGGCACGGGCAGCGACAAAATGCACTGGGGATCTGCGGCAAGTCCGATCCTGTACAGAGACTTGCTCCTGGTCAATGCCTGGGACGAGAGCAAGAGCCTCGTTGCCCTCAGCAAGCAGACCGGCAAACGGATCTGGCAGGCCGATCTCTCTGAAGCGGGCCTCTCCTTCAGCACACCCGTGTTGGTGGATCCCGGCAATGGACAGATGGAACTGGTCGTGCCGATGCCGGGGCAGGTGTGGGGTCTGAGTCCGGAGACGGGCGAAAAGCTCTGGTCAATCCGAACGAACCATTCGACCGTCATCACGGCCAGTCCGATAGCGGGTAAGGGCACAGCCTATGTCCATGGAGGCGGACCGCAGGGCTCAGGTTCATTGGCGGTACGAGCAGGCGGCAAGGGGGATGTCACCGACACGCATGTCGAATGGACCAGCAGCGAGATGACAGGCCCTCCCTCTCCAGTCCTCCTGAAAGGCCTGCTCTACTGGGTTGATGGATCCGGAAAAGCCTACTGCATGGATGCCAAGACGGGTGAACTGCGTTACAGCGAACAATTGCCGGTGTCGGGGCGATTCGCGGCTTACGCCTCCGTGGTGGCAGCCGATCAGAAACTCTACGCCGTGACTCGGACCAGCGGCACCTTCGTGCTAGCGGCCGAGCCGAGATTCAAAGTCCTGGCCCACAACACCTTTGCGTCCGATGACAGCGAGTTCAACGCCTCACCTGCCATCAGTGATGGACGCCTCTTCCTGCGGTCGGACCGATTCCTCTACTGTCTAGAGAAAGCCGGTTAGGCTTGCCGCCAAACGAGAGAACCGAGGTCATACCTTGAATTCCGGCCATCCCTTGCGGATGGCCGGCCAAGAGTGATAGCGGCCGGAGAGGATCAGGCACTCAGCTCGGCGCGGACGGTCTCAAGAAGTTTCTTGGTCAGCTTGATGCCCTCGTCCTCGCTGTGTTTGCGGCCCTCGTATTCGATGCCCACATAACCGTGGTAGTTCGCAGCCAAGACGATTTTCATCATCTTGCGGTAATCGGTTCGAACCTCATTGCCATCCTCGTCGAACTCATGGCTCTTGGCACTGACGGCTTTGGCGAAGGGCATCGTCTCTTTGACTCCGAGATAACGGTCGTACTCATGGAAATTTCCGAAATCCGGAAGTGTGCCACAGTTGGGCAGGTTTACGGTCTTCATCACCGACGCCAGCCATTTCCCGTTGGACGAGAGGCCGCCGTGATTCTCGACGATCACGTTGAGTCTGTAACTCGCGCCCAATTCAGAGAGACGTCTCAGGCCATCCGCGGCCAGTTTTAACTGCTCGTCATATTCGCCCCGTGACCGAGCATTCACGCGAATGGATTCGCAGCCCAACGTCTTGGCGGCTTCCAGCCACTTTTTATGGTTGTCAACGGCCTTTTGCCGCTTGGCTTCATCCGGGTCTCCCAGGTTGCCTTCGCCGTCCACCAGGATCAACAGATTCTTGACGCCCAGATCGGCGGACCGAGCCTTCAGGTCGGCGACATAGCTGATGTCTTCTACTCTGCCGTTGAAGGGGCCGCTCCAGAACTCTACGGCATCAATACCATACACCTCTTTAGTGACCTTAGCGAAGTCAAGGTGGTCCAACTTTCCCGCCGCGAGGGTCCGGTGCAGTGAATACTCGCCCAGCGATATTTCGAAGAGGTTTCCCTTGCCTGCAGCCGGCAAGGTCTTGGCGGCGAACGCCAATCCCACGGCACCCCATCCGGCAGTCTTGATAAACCGTCGACGATTCATTAGCTCTGACATTTGGTTTGTCCTTTCCATCGAGGATTCGTTGTCGTTGAGAATTCACCACTCGCACACGAGAAGAGAGGCTCAGGAGCCGGCCCAGGCGCAGCAGGATGGAGTCCTCCGGCACTACCTATCGCATGCCGCCATTAGCTCTCCAGACCTCCATTTTGGCGACCCAAATGCCCGGATCGTAGGGCCTTTCATCGTAATGCTCCGGGATCCAGAGGGCATCTTTGCGCCAGCTCTCGACATGACCATCATAGAGGGCAAGATTGGCGCGTCCATTGTGCCGATACATGGTGGGGCCCCCGGTACCTGCTGCCTTGTACTCATTGACGGTGCCGTCTTGTCCCAAAACATCCCAGCCGTTTATGTAATTGGCGCCCTGCCACCTGCTCCACCAGTCGTGAGCCTCATTGAAGTGAAGTTTGATGCCCGGCTGTTTCACGGTCGACATCTTGTGGCCCAACAACTCCAATGCCATCGTCGCGCCCCAGGAACCTTGCCCGCGGGAAGGATACCAATCCTCGATATTAAAGCCGTAGCTGACCAGGGTCCCCAACTGGTTACCGTTTTCGATATCCCAGGCATGCGCCCAGGCCTTTTGCGTGTCGCTGGGACACTTGTATTTTTTGGGGGTCTGGACTTGCGACCTTTCTGAAACCTTTTCAGAGCCCTCGTAGCCGATTGACTGCCGGAATTCAGCGTTGGCCGTCCAAACACTGCCCGACTGACGAGTAGAATCTCTGCACGGTACGCCCCAATCATCATGATTGGCCGCGTAGAGACTGTTGGCTGTGGCCAATGAGCGGAGGTTGTTGGCACAGGCGATCTTGCGACCCTGATCACGGGCCAGGCCCAGTGCCGGCATGAGGACGGCCATCAGAATCGCGATGATAGCGATTACCACGAGCAGTTCGATGAGTGTAAAGGCAGGCCGTTTCATCATCAGTTGGCTCCTGTCAAAACAACCGTTCAGAGAGACCTTATCATGACGCTGGGCCGCCATTGTACCACAACCATCGGAGAGGGGAAGGCGGGAGCAGTGAGCAGTGATCAGTAATCAGTAATCGGTGATCAGTAATCGGTGATCTGTGATCTGTGATCGGTGATCTGTGTTCAGTGATGATGTCCGGTCGGATGCCGATCGCCGAGCGTTTCCAGCAAACGCGGCATGAGTTCTACGAGATTGCAGGGACGCGTACGGTAATCCAACTGGTGGCTGATCAGTTTGTCCCACCCCAAGGCACAGGCCCCACCCGAGCCGGGTAGGCAGAAGACATAGGTGCCGTTGGCGACACCGGCAAGGGCACGGGACTGCATGGTCGCCGTGCCGATGTCGTCATGGGACAGCATGCGAAACATCTCCCCGAAACCGTCAATGACCTTGTCCAGCAGAGGCGCGACGGCCTCGGGCGTGCCGTCCCTACCGGTAACGCCGGTGCCACCGGTGGTGAGAATAACTTGGCAATCCGCCTGCGCGATCCAACGCGCGACTACTGCTCGAATCTGATACACATCGTCGGGCACGATCTGTTTGTCTACCCTGTGATGTCCCGCCCTTTCCAATCTGTCCACCAAGAGTCTGCCCGATTTGTCTGTTGCTTCCGTTCGCGTGTCGGAGATTGTCAGGACCGCAACCCCCAGGGCAAGGAACTCTCGTTCGTTTTTCTCAGCCAATCTAGACCTCCATTCGTTTATGCCCACGTGCAGCGTTCAAATCACCTAGGGTCCCATATAAACACAACCGGCCTTGGGCGGCAAGTCGGGGCCTCAAAATCGTCTTGGGAGCCTCAGGCGAGAAATCCCTGCGGTGCGGAGGGAGAGGAAAAGCGAGATAACCGCAGGGGCCTAAAGTGCTGAGGGGTTGCGCAGCAAGATACAGGCCCGGGCGGCCGTCGGCAAGCCTATTCTAACGGTGTCCGAAACAGAGAGCGGCCAGTCCGATTGCCCGCCCGGCAAAGAGTTTCCGTCAAAGTCCCCCCGTCGATTGTGTCGACGTAGCCAATGGTTGTAGATCTGGTGGTATCAATCATATGGTCCTGCCGGCTCGGCGCCATTCTCTCTCGCGATGAGGCATCGACCTCTGACTCGAACAGGAGCAACACAGCGCATGAATGCGAATATTAAAATAGGGGTGCTCGCGGGACTTCTGGCCATCTTCGTACTCGCCTTCGTCCTACGCGGCTTGAGTAGCTCCTCGGAGCAGTTTACAACGCACGAGATCCAAGACCACCGCAGCCTGAAGCCAGCGGCCCGCAGGATTGCCGATCTTCCCCTCTCCATCAATCCCAGAGCTGCCTCACCGAGTCGACAGACCTACTACACAGAGAGCGGGCATGTCGATGCTGGTGATTCGAAAGTCGCCTCCAGCCCACCAGGCGTGCCGGTCCCCCAAGGCACGGCCGTGTCCCTACCCACGGAGGGACCGTCAGCGCAAACGGTCACCTATACTGTGCGACCGGGCGACAATCTCGCCCTCATCGCCAAGCGACTCTATGGGCTCACACAGGGTAACAGAATGAGGGTGGTCAAGGCGCTGTTCTCTGCCAATCGCCACTCTCTGATGACTGCTGACAAGTTGAGAATCGGCCAAACATTGGTCATTCCCCGCCTGCCGCAGGCAGCCTCTGGCTCAGATTTCGCAGGCTCGACCGGTCAGGGCAGAGATCCAGGAAAGATTCGAACCGGGCAGGACATAGCGCCACCCTACACGGTGCGCGAGGGAGATAGCCTCTGGAAGATAGCCGCAGCCAAACTCGGTGATGGTCGTCGCTATCTAGACATCCTGCGTCTCAACAGGGACCTATTAGAGGATGAAGACAATCTCAGACCGGGTATCCTGCTCAGGCTCCCGGGCCGCTGAGAGCCGATTTTCCCAATGACGTTCGTCGGATGAAGATAACAAGCGTGCGGCCCCCTTTTGCGGCAAACGAGATCGGTTTGTATACTTTTAGCGTGTTTGGAGGACAGCGCTATGAAAAAGCTACAGATCTCGGATGAAGTCTACCAGAAACTAAAGGCCTTCGTGGCAGATCCCTTTGAGGACACACCCAACCATGTGCTGCTCCGCCTGATGGCCATCGCAGACAAAGCCAAGGGCCGATGGTCCGCGTTTGAGCCACCGCCAAAAAGCCCGGCTCCGGAGGCACAGCAGCCTTCTCGATCAGAGAAAGGCACCGTCCCGGAGGGGACCAAGATTCCCGATCCGGTGCCCAGCGCCACCGAAGTCGTCCTCTAACCAGTCCGGCCAGGGGTACCCGCGAGCGTGATAGCAATCAGTGATCAGTCAATCTGCCCAAACTGCCGATCGACCACTGGATACCGAATTACTGACTGTCTTCTACTGATTACTAAGCAGTCCCTCCCATCCTTGACTTCCCGGAAACCTCCGCTAGTCTTATAGCAAGAGACCATACTGCCCGAGGACTCAGAACATGAGAATACCTATGCTCCATAGATTCATCTTATTGTGTGCGCTGCTGTCTGCCGCTTCGTTAGGAGGCGCCCAGACAGAGAACGACGAAGCGTTCACGCTGCTTTTTCCGGAAGACGGTGTGCCCCAGGGCTGGACCGTGCGCCGCTGGAACGATGTCAGCCTCCCAGCCGCCACCGGTGTACAGTGGCGCGTCCAGAATGGCATTCTCAGGGGCAGCGACCCACGAGGCACCTGGCTCATGAGCGAAAAAGAATATGCCAACTTCGTCTTGCGGTATGACTTTCGGCTCGGCACGCGTGGCAACAGTGGTTGCGCCTTGCGCGCCCCTCTGTCCGGTGATCCGGCATTCGACGGCATGGAACTACAGATGGCAGATCTTCGCTACAACCCTCGAGCCAAGCCTTCGGAATTAACGGGGGGCATCTACCGGGCCATTCCGCCCAAAATGCAGGTCTACCGACCCACCCAATGGAACAGCGTTGAGGTGCGGCTCATGGGGCCGCGCTTGCGTGTGACACTCAACGGCCAGCTCATCCACGAGTTGAACCTCGACGAACAGTCTCAAGCCGTCAAACGACACGATGGATCCTCCGCACCCCCCGTCAAATCGCGTCCCCGCAAAGGGCACATCGGTTTTCAGGAACTCAGTCGGGGGAACAGCCAGGTCCAGATCCGCAATGCCCGCATCAAGCTACTTGACACAGAGTGATCCCTAGGCTCTGCCTGGAAACTCCGCCGTCGGCCCGAGAGCAAGCAGTATTTTCGCCTGGCAAAGACGGCGAAGCAGGCGATGTTGGTTCTATCGTCGATGCAGCCGGATGCAGGCAGGCGGAAAAAGGGCCGCTCGAAGCCAGGTCGAGTTTTCAGACAGAGCCTAGCGCTTTTGCGGAACACCCTCATCGGGGATGTAATAGTAGCCGTCTTTCTTGTTGGGGTGTCCATCTCCCCTGTCAACCCTGACACGGGCCAGACTTTCCGACACGTCATAGAGGGCCACGTGTCCATCCACGTACGCAGCCTTCAAAGTCACCTCCGGCAGCGGAGGCGAGCGAAGGGAGCTTCGGTCTTTCTCTTCAAGCCAGTAGACGGCAGAAATGTCCTTGCTGATGGATTCTGATGCGCCCTCAAACCACTCACAGCTTGCATAGCCCGGCAGGTCCGTGTTGATGTCCTTGCCGAAACAATCCGAAACCAGCAGGCTGCTCGACTTGCGGCCTGCCCCTGGACCCCTTGGACCTCTGAAGACCGGACGCGGGCCATTCGTGGTCTCGCCTTCAATCAGGCCAGTCCACCCCCAGAAGAAACAGTAGTGTCCACTGAAGGCGGCGCTGCCGGAACGGGACACATAGTCGTCGCCGGCATCCCACATCTCCTGCATGTCCGGGACTTTTTTCGGGGCCGCAGGACAGGTCCAGAGCGACACATCCGACATGTACTCATGGAGGTAACCACTCATCGACCGATGGATTGCTCCCCTCGGCTTCGTCGAGCTGACCAGTCGTCTGGGATGGTAGGCCTGTGGTAAAGGGCCTCCAATCCAGGACACCGAGGGTGGATACCGGTCGCCATGGTCATTGGCGAAGAGGCTCACGGAATTGTGGATCTGCTTGAGGTTGCTCATGCCCCGCAATTGGATAGCCTTGCGTTGGAGAGCCGAAAAACCCGGAATTGCAATGGCCGTGAGAAGGGACAAGATTGAGATGGAGACGAGCAACTCGACCAGGGTAAACCCGGCCCCGTGCTTTTCCTTTCCACCTGACTGTACCCGATCAGATCGCATCGTACTTTTCTCTCACCAAGAATAGCTCTATGGATCTTGCGGGGGTACTGTAAGCAGATCAGAGGCGCGACACAAGCATTAAACTTAGGGATTCAGGCGCTTTTTTGGACCGGATATCGCTCAATGCATCGCGTCGGCAGGCAGGAAGAAAAGACCCAGACCGCGATCATCGCCGATGCCGTACACCTCGGGGCTCAGACGATCTCGTTTCTTGATGACAGACATTTCAACCACCTCATCGGACCCATAGGTCCCAACGTGGCCGTCGGTGTACACCGCCTTCAGGGACAGTACCGGCACCTCCTCGGCAAGACCCACAGGGCGGGTCCAGTAGGCCGTGACATTCTCTTTGCTGTTGACCGCGGCGCCCTCGAACATTTCGCAACTGGTAAAGGTGAGGGGCGGCGGACCATCGTGTCCGGTGCCCTTGCCATAGTAATCGGTCACCAGTAGTTTGCTATATTTCCTGCTGCTGGCCGGTCCGACGGGCCCACGAAACCGAGTCCGATCCTCACTGCCCTGGGAGATCATGCCCTCGTAGTTCCAATAGAAGCAGTAGGAGCCCTTCATGGGATCCAAGGATTGGGGCGTGTCGGGGTTGCCCCAGGCATCGCCCGCGGCCCACATGGCCTCGAGGTAGGGATACTCTTGGGGTGCCGAAGGGCACGAAAGCAGGGAGGGGTCCTCGATATACCCACTCAAATAGGCGCTCATGGACCGATGGACGGTCGGCGTTCGCTGGGGAGAGCCGACCATTCGCCTGGGGTCATACCAGTTCCAGTCTGTGCTTGAACCGATGGTGGCAACCGACGCGGGATAACGGTCCTGGTGATCATTGGCGAAGAGTTGGAGCTGCATGCCCACCTGCTTGAGGTTGTTCATTCCGCGTAGACTCTCCGCCTTGCGCATGACAACGTTCAACGACGGAACTATGATGGCCGTCATCAGCGAGATGATGGAAATCACCACCAGAAGCTCCACCAGCGTAAACGCCGCCTGGCCTTTGCGCCCCCCTACGGAATGTCTGGCAACAGGACGAATCAGCTCGCCTCCAAAGGAATCCCTTTTGAATTTATGCGCGCACATCCCTGGCGAGATCGCTTCATTCTATGGATTTATCGGAAGCTGTGCAAGCAGATTGGCTGCTTTTTTCGGACCTCTGGGGAACTTATTCCGGAAAAATCGCTTGGCTCAGTGGTGAGATGGCTATTTCAGGGGATTCTGGAGGATGCTGCTCACGTCAAGGGGACTGCCACTGTCGAGCAAAGAGGATGTAATCCTCAAGATCAATGACACCGTCCCCGTTGTAGTCCGCCTCCACGAAGGATGGAGCCATACTCGCCTGACCCGTGCCCCCGTGCGCCCCCAGATTGAGCAGTGCACCGTTGGCCGGTGGCTCAGCGCCGGGGTCGATCTCCGGATTCCCCGCGTCGATACAGGGACTCATGCCGAACCGACCAAACCAGGCGTTTTGATCGGGCCAGAATGTTCCGAAGCGGGACTGTAGGTGAAAATCTCCCCTCTCTACATCCATCAGCAGGGGGTCGGCCCGGATGTTGTCCTCCCCCGGCAGACCTTCTCTGGGGGAACAACTGTAGGTCGCCGTGCAACCCAGCAGATCCGCAACGGAATTGCGGAAGAAGATGCAGTTCGCCACCTCGGTCTGCGAGGCATTCTCTTCGGCATTGATGCCGATCATACAGTTGACGATGGTGACGTTTTGAATCGTAGGGGCGGAGGACGTGCAGAAGACACCGCCTTTCGGACAGTCTACCAGGATCATGTTTCGCAGCACGCTGTCGGGCCCCTCCCCCTGGTAAAAGGAAAAGGCATATCCACTGGCGGGGCGGACAACAGCCGCATCGGCAGCGCTCTGTATGGTGATCGCCTTGGTACCATAGACGACTTCCTCCCGGTAGATCCCAGGCCAAACCATGACAACATACCCGTCGAGGGACCATTCAACCGCCGCCTGTATGGTGGCGAAGGGCTCCGATCTCGACAGTCCTACGTTTTGGTCATCTCCCCCCTTGGCCACATGAAGGACCAGCGGACCGTCGCCCCTACTTGCCTGGGCGGTTCCGCCATACGCCCCCAGGTTGATCAGATCGCCATGGGGAATCCTCTCGGCCCCGACCGGATCCTGCACTCCTCCGCCGTCCAGACTGGGGTTAATCTCAATCTGAGCGTCGTGTACCCATTGTTCTTGATCGGGATCCCATCTTCCCGCGTAGGATCGCAAGTGAAAATCCCCTTGCCCGGGATCTGCGAATAGGGGGTCTACATTGAGATTACCCTGCCCGACCCAACCCTGGCCGACGTCGCTAAACTCCACCTCCAGATTCCGTACCGAGTAGGAGCCTGATCTGGCGATGTTGTCGGGCGAGTTGTCCCAGACGATTGAGTTCCTGACCAAGTTCATGGCGGACGACGAGCTTAGGTAGGCGAATATGCCTCCGCCGTTGTTGTCCGCTCTGTTCCCGGCTATTGTGCAATTGGCGATGAGTGACGTGCAATCCCGGAGATAGACGGCACCCCCGTCATCGGCGGCATAGTTGTTGTAGAAGACACAGTTGCGCAGGACACTCTGTCCGAGAACCTGGGCGGTGAATCTCGAAGTATTGACGAAGACGCCACCGCCGGAATTGCTGGGAGAACTTCCTTCCCGCGTACGATTGTTCTCGAATCGACAGCGTACTATTTCCGCGGCGGCATCCTGCGCAATGTAGACGGCGCCCCCCTGCCCTCCGTCTCGTCCCCCGGCTAGGTTGTCGAGAAAGAGGCAGTCCCGTATTAGCGGCATCGCCTGGGCGCAGTAGATCGCGCCGCCCTGGCCGGCCCCTAGGCTCCAAGTGGCTTCGCAATGACGGAAAACGCAATTGGAGATGGTGGGCATGGTAATCGAGGGGCCATCGCCACGACAGAAGATGGCGCCGCCCTGCTCTTCCCTGCCGTTCACGATGGTGAAGCCATCCAGGACCGCCGATCGTGTCTCGCCCTGCACGAAGATGACACCCCTGGTCTGTCCCTGGCAATCGATGGTACATTCGTCGGGCCCGTTTTCACTCATGACGACAATGTTTTTGCCGAGAAAACTGATCGGTCCCGGGTACACCCCATCGGCGACAACCACCCGCTGACGGGGACCGGCCGCATTAACGGCATCCTGAATCGTAGGCCACACACCCGGCACCCGCAGATCTCCGGCAGGGGCAGGACGATAGACAGTGGTTGCGCGTAGATTGTCAATCGCCACGCTGGCGCCCGAAAATAGCACATACCGGTTGTCCCGCAGTTCCCCCAACGACAGGCGATTCCGGCCGGAGAACATGAAGGTCGGAGCGGACCAATTCACCCCGTCGGCGGACACTCGGTACTGAAGATAGCCCGAGCCGCTGTGGCGAGGTGGGCTCTGGGCCAACAGGCGGACGTCCACATCAAGGGTGAGTTCGAGCGGAATGGCCCTCATGACCTGGTCCGGCTGGATGGGAAAACAATAGCCCAGTTCGGCGGGAAACCCTCCGGAAGACCTGAAGACCAACTCCCTGTCAAAGCTGCCCTGGCTGCTGTAGACCAGGTAGGGCTTGGGGGGAGGGAAGGACCCTTCCACCCAAATGACCGAGTGCGTCCAACTGTCGTGGCGGACTCGGTTTGATGAAAAATCGTCGTTGTAGACGGTCACAGTCGATGGCCGGTTGAATTGGGCCTCGGCATGCCTCAGAGACCATTCCCCGATCAGCAGCGACATTGCCAAGAGTGTTAAGCCCGTTTTGCGCATGGTTGGTCTATTATACGTTAAGGTGACACAGTCAACGCAGTCCTTTGACCCTATCGACTATAAGATCATGATCCTGAAGAACTTAGACTACCGTTTTTTTCTTTCGGTTAGTCTCTGCCTGCGCGCATTTAGTTCCCTGGACGTCCCGCCTCTTGCTGTAGAAATGCAGGTGTGGTGATAAACTAGTCGACCAACTGACCGGCAACCAGCTTCTCAAGCCACAGGCCTCCCATTCTGGCTGCTTGGCCTGATCGCGAGGCTGTGACACTTGGTGCGGTAAAATTCCCCCCCCGGGTGTTTAGAGTCTGCTGGTAGTCGAAGCTCAGCCAACCGGCGCCGCCGTTCGGCTCTTTGATATCCACTCTGACGAGGACGTCTCTGAGCAGATCTACCTCGTAGTCGAGAGTCAGCCCCTCTGGACAACTGAGTGTCACATCGGCTGTCTTCTGGTCGTCGCTGAATTCAGTCTTAAACTCAATCGCTCGCTCGGCCGCAGCGCGTCGAATCACATCAATGGTATGGAATCCCGTCCAGGGCCTGAGCATCCCACTAAAAAAGGTGCCGGCAGGATAGCGAGTGGATTTACCCGTCGACTCATCAAAAGCTCTGGCCCCCTGGGCGGAGTCAACAATGCTCAGGTCTCCCATTCTCAGCCTGAGCCACGGACTGTATTTTGCACGGACCGTATACACGAAGGGCACTCGCCCGGTTCCCTTTATGGACTCTCCCTGAAGGTATCCCGTCACATTGAAATAGGTCCAGCCGCGCCGGTGCATCTCATCCCGGTTGTCCACGATAGGCGTATCCGTCGGCCAATCGGCCTGGAGGAAATCTTCATCCATGACAGCGGGCTGGTGGCGATCAACCTGTTGTAAGGGCTGATCTTGGTTCAGGTCATCCATGACCGACACGAGCAGCCAATTCCCGCCGGCGGGGACATGCCGCATTCTGCTGGAGATGCCTTCCACTTCCGTCAGGAACTGTGTCATTTTGGGACTGTCCGTGGGTACCCGCATGACCCTCGGTGTCCAGGCACGGAAGTTGTTTCTGTGGACCACTTTCCCATCGTAGAAGTAGTTGTCCGAACGATCCTGCAGGATCATCCAATCCATCGAGCCTGTACCGCCGGACTGTCCCCGGGCACTGAACATGAGCGGCCCGGACCCTCCGCTCGGCAGGATAAAGTAGCTCTTCTCTATGCTCGCCTCGGAGCGTGGCAGATCTTGCACGAACTGACTCGATGGGCGAATCGTCTGCTGATCCGCGCCCGTTCCAATGAGGCCCTCCAGGGTGCCGGTCGCCACCCCCACGGCCAATACCCCGGCAGCGGTCGCCGACACAAGAAGCCCTGCCTTGCCGGTCGCTGCTCCCAAAGCCGTCGCAGCCAGACCGGCGTTCGTCGTGGCAACCGTGACTGTGATTTCAGCCGCGGCGACCTTACTGGGCGCCGTCATCTTCCCAAACAGGGCCAACGCGCTCAGCAGCGCCCCTTTACCAAGGCCATTGCGTGACAACTGCTTTTCCAGCGACTTCTTCGCCCTGATAAAGAGCATGCGTGTGCCAAACTCTGTGGAGCCCATCGATTCGGCGATCTCCGCATAGGACATGCCGTCATAGCACCTCATAATAAGGACGGCCCGGTGCCGGGTCTTAAGTCCTTGAATGGCACCAGTGATAATCTCTCTAAGTTCTTGATTGAGAAGGCTATGCAAGCCCTCCTCGCGTGATTCACGGTCCTGCTCTTGATCTAATTTGGACGAGGTCGCTCGCCTCATTGTGGCTTCAGATCGATAGTAGTGGCGCAGCTTGTTGGTCGCGATGCCATACAGCCAGGGGAGAAATCGGTCTGTCCTCTTGAGTTTTCCTAGAATCTTTACCATTTCCAACATCGTCTCCTGCACAATATCCTGAGCCAAGTCTTCTTGCAGCGTTAATCGGTACACGTATACATGTAACCGCGATACCGACAGCTCAGCCAGACGGTCCAAAGCGACTTTGTCGCCTTGCTGAGCACGCTGGACCAATTCCATGAAGTCTTGCTGCTCGCTCATACAGGGTTATCGTCACCCTTAATGGTCTACGGAGTTATGACCACCATTTGAGAAGATAGTGCCAAGGCAGGTTGTGCGCGCAACGCCATTTCCGGCTGATTTCCACACGGCACATTGTTTTTTCATACGTGCTTACCACAGTAAACGAAGTGTTTAACCGCAACACCGCTCATGCCTAACATCGTCATCTAACCATCGTCAGACCGACAAATCAAGCCAAAACAGCCACGGTCGGGGACAAAAGTCCATGCTCGGGCGCATCCCCGACACACAGGCCGGTGGCAACAGTTATCTTGGGTGGTAAGGATGCGACGCCATTGACAGATTCTTGCTCGCATGCTTTCATGGTCGGCTTGTCATTTGACGCCGCGCCTGTAGCTCAATTGGATAGAGCATCGGTCTACGGAACCGAAGGTTGGGGGTTCGAGCCCCTCCAGGCGTAGTGCTACACCCCTCGTCACAGTGGGTCAGCACCTAAACGGGTGGTGGCGTCGGTCTCTCTTGAAGAGACCTTGCACCGGTAGGGCTTAGTCAGTAGGGTATCGCTTTTCGTACACCTCGGGTCAGGTAGCTCAGTTGGTAGAGCAACGGACTGAAAATCCGTGTGTCGGTGGTTCAATTCCACTCCTGACCAGTCAGAAACCCCGTTTTCGTCATCGCTAACGCGGTTCTTCTTTGCGCCGAGTTGCATACAATTCTGTGGGATTGTGCCGGTTGGCGCCCCATATGGCGCCCCAGTTTTAGGATTCAGGACTTCGCTTGTCTGGTTAACCCCCATATCAACAATTACCGCGTCATCCGTGCCGGTTTTTTTTGCTGACTCAGTCGCAGGATTCATGCCC
>JADFMM010000068.1 GCA_022563885.1 Planctomycetota bacterium
GATCGCTACTCAATCGCGAAATCCGCGACGTAGGACAGCTACGCCTGTGGTTTCGCTCAATCGGGCGCGACCCAATATGGGGCACACTTGGACCCCAAATTGTCCAACTTATTTCTTGCCGATCCCTAAGGGAACTTGTTTTCAAGGTTCATCACTCTCTTTGCGCTAGCCCCATCGCCGAGAACACATCCGGACGCCAGGACTACAACAGCAAGCATGAGAAGGACAAAGTGATCTAGTGTAACCTGAAGCGTCCATGAACCATGACGCTCTTCGTTCGCTGAGATTCTAACCGCGGCCAGTGGCAGTCTCAAGTCCGGTTATCCAGCGTGTTTGAGGATCAGTCTGAGACTGTCTGGAGGCCAGCGAGCACAAACACTTACCTCCGGCTAAGTGTTAAGAGCACCTGACAGAATGACTCTGAATTCGAGCGGCTTGTTTTCCTTCGCTTTTTCAGGCTGCCGACGCATGTGTCTCGCGTTCAGACGCGGTTCCGCGCCGCTCTGGAATGTTTGCCGTCGCCCAAGCCAGGTTTTTGACGTGCGTATCACATTTCTTAAAAATATGTGGACGTGTCCCACACACAAACACTACGATACGTCCCTATGAAATTGACTCAAGAACAAATCAAGTCTTACCGCCATGACGGTTTTCTGATTATCCGGAGTCTTTTTGACTCTGAAGAGATCGAACTCCTCAGAAAAACGGCCAAAGAAGACAAAGTTTTGGACGATCACTCTTATGGCAAAGACGATGGTGAAGGTGGAAATGTTCGTCTGTCACTCTGGAACCAGCCCGGTGAAGGCATCTATGGCCACTTCGCCCGTTGCCACCGCATTGTGGACACCATGGAAACCCTCCTTGAAGATGAGGTGTACCACTACCACTCCAAAATGATTTTGAAGGACCCGAAGGTGGGCGGCGCCTGGACTTGGCATCAGGACTACGGTTACTGGTACGAAAACGGCCTGCTGTTTCCCGACTTGGCCTCCGTGATGATTGCCGTCGATAAAGCGACCAAAGAAAATGGCTGCCTACAGGTTATCAGAGGGTCCCACAAACTCGGTAGAGTGGATCACGTTCTTACGGGTGATCAGGCAGGTGCCGATCTGGAACGTGTGAACGAAATTCTCAAGGTTCTCGATCATGTTTATGCGGAGCTCAATCCCGGGGATGCGCTTTTCCTTCATGGCAACACCCTACACTGCAGTGCCCAGAACAAATCGGAACATCCCCGCTGGGCCATGATCTGCTGCTACAACACCAAGCACAATAACCCCTATAAAAAACACCACCATCCCCCTTACACCCCGCTCAAAAAAGTCAGCGACGACTCCCTCAAGGAAGTTGGCATGAAGCGGTTCACCGAAGACGCCGACGTCGCCTGGCTCGACCCCGAAGACGACTACAGCCACAGAAACCTCAAAGGCTAGCACGGAAGGAAACACGATGTCACCCACATTGCACCATCCCCCGCCTCTACCCACAAACAGGGATGTCGGAATCGGGTGTATCGGTGCCGGCTTTATCATGACGGACTGCCATTTGGTGGCCTACAGAAACAACGGGCTCAACCCTGTGGCCATTTCCTCGAGGACCCTGGAAAACGCCCAGGCCGCTGCCAAAAGACACAACATCCCCATGGCCACAGACAACTACCAGGACGTGATTACGCATCCCGAAGTGGCGGTGGCGGACATTGCTGTCCCCCCCAACCTGCAACTGGACATCGTGCGCGAAGTGGTCAAACAGGATCAGATCAAAGGGATCCTGGTACAAAAGCCCATGGCCATGAACTATGCCGAGGCGCAGGAGCTGGTGCAACTCTGTAAAGATGCCGGTAAGGTACTTTGCGTCAACCAGAATATGCGTTACGACCAGTCCATCCGGGCCTGTAAGGATCTGTTGAACCGGGGCCTGCTGGGAGACCCCATTTTGGCTTCAATCGATATGCGCGCCATCCCCCACTGGATGCCCTGGCAGCAGGAGTTGGGCTGGTGCACCTTGCGAATCATGAGCATCCATCATCTGGACAGCTTCCGTTATCTTTTTGGTGACCCTGTCCGCGTCTATGCCAGCGTGCGCACCGACCCCCGTACGGAATTTCCTCATGAAGATGGCATTTGCCTGTATATCCTGGAATACGAAAATGGCTTCCGTGCCACCTCCTGCGATGATGTTTGGGCCGGTCCCGCCCGTGAAGGAGCCGATTCGGACATCTACATTCGCTGGAGAGTGGAGGGACTCAAGGGCATGGCCCGCGGCACCATCGGGTGGCCCAAGTATCCTGAGCCCACCCCCAGCACCCTGGACTACACCACCACAGACGAAGAAGTCTGGCACAAGCCCCGCTGGGACGAAGTCTGGTTCCCCGATGCTTTCGTGGGCCCCATGGCCGAGTTGCTCTGCGCTCTGGAAGAGGGACGCGAACCCGTTGTCAACGGAGACGACAACCTCAAGACCATGGCTTTGGTAGATGCCTGCTACCTTTCCGCTAAAGAGCACCGGGCAGTAGAAATCAACGAAATCCTGCAAGAAAAAACAAATTCCACCCCATACTAGGCTGTGTCAGAAAACTCGATCTGGCTTCGAGCGGCTTGTTTTCCGCCTGGCTGCATCCGGCTGTATCGACGGTAAAACCAATATCGCCTGCTTCGCCGTCTTTGCCAGACGGAAAAACGCTCGCTCTCGGGCCTACGACGGAGTTTTCTGACAAAGCCTAACGTAAAGGAAGAAAGATGATACAAGTCGGTATTTTTACGGGATATTTTCCCTACTCCCTTAAGGAAAGCGCCGAGATTATCAGAGGGCATGACTTCAACACCGTTCAGTTGGACCTGACCTTCAAGAACATGGACCTCTCCACCGACCAGATCACCCAAGAAAAATGCAACACCATCCGCGACACCTTCAGAAGACACAATCTGCCCATATGCTGCCTGTCCGGTTACACCAACTTGGTTCACCCCGATCCTGACAAACGCAAACAAAACCTGGCCCACCTCAAAAAACTGATTGAGATGGCCAACGAATGCGGCACGCCTTATGTGATCAGTGAAACAGGGACTTTTGATCCTGACAGTGACTGGGTACACCACCCCAAAAACAAGACGAAAGAGGGCTATGCGGACTGCGTGGCAGTCATCAAGGACCTAGTGGACCATGCCGAGAAACATGGCGTGACCTTTCTGGTGGAAACCTATGTCAACAATGTCATTGGTTCTATTGAGGAAACCGAAAGACTGTTCGCCGATGTGAATCACAAGAACCTGGGCCTGTTAATGGACCCCACCAACTACTTTGAAACTCACAATATTGATAACATGGACAAAGTTCTCAATGACATATTTGACAAGCTTTCGGACAAGATCGTGATTTCACATGCCAAAGACGTGAAGCTGGCGGAGGCCGACCAAGGCGTGCAAATGGCAGACATGGATGCCTCGGAGGCGCACGCCCTGCGTGGTGTGGGCGCCATTGAGTTGCCTGCCGCCGGTTTGGGTGCCCTGAACTACGATCTTTATGTGGAGAGACTGGGCAAGGACTTTCCCAACATCCCCATCATCATCGAGCACCTGGAAGAAGACGACGTGCCCAGAGCCAAGTCTTTTGTGGATGAGACTCTTTTAAAGATGGGTGTCTGAACCTTTCCTGAAGCCATTTGGCGCAGGCATCAAAGGCCGATCCCTTATTTAAACCCCGTAGCGGTCATCTCTTCACCCTCCGACGGGAAATATTTGTTCTCGTAGAGGTTCAGCAGCCAACGGTGCCTCTTGCGGATTTCCAGGAAGATACTATCTGGAAGAGGGGCTTCTTCCAGTGCACGAATATTCTCATTCGCATGTTCCTTGATGTGCATGCTGATGTTTACCGTGGTGACACCCGGAGGATAAGCGGCGTACTTGATGGCCAACTGGGCAATGGAACCCGCGTACGCCGGGACATATTTTTTCAAGGCATTCACGCGACGAACGTACTCGGACAGAGGCCCTTGTCTGAAGTAGTCTTCACGAAAATCTTTCTCATCGAAAATGGTATCCTCTTCCAGCACGCCGGTCAGTCCTCCTTCATCCAGGACACAGCGGGCAATCAAGGCCACTTTCTTATCCTGACACAGAGGAATCAGACTGTCAAAGGCCAGAGGGTCAAAGATATTCACCACGGTCTGCACGCTGTCAATCACACCGCTACGCACAATGGAAATGGCCTGATCATGACGATGGTCGGTGATGGAAATCCCGATATGCTTGATCTTGCCCTGCTCCTTGAGTTTGAGCATCTCATCCACCCAGTACTCACCTTCGTACTGAGACCAGTACTGATGCAACTGCAACAGATCAATACAGTCAATATGCAATTCCTTCAAAGAGGTTTCAGCGCTCTCTGTCACAGCGCCCTTGGGATAAGAGATACTGATGGGATTGGGCATCCCCCATCCGTTATTTGTCTTGGAGGCCTTAGGGGCCGCTTTGGAGGCGACAAAGGGTCTTTCACCTTTCCATTCCTTCAGGGCCCTGCCCAGAATGCGCTCACTGTCCCCATAGGTACGTGCCGTATCAATCATGCTCACTCCCTGATCCAGAGCATGATGAACTGCCCTGATCAACTGGCCCTCTTCAAACTGACCGAAGGCGCAGTTAAGGCCCATGGCTCCGAAACACACACGTGATACTTTCTGATCGGAATCAGAAAACCGGACATATTCCATAAAACACCTCTTCGGTTTGTCTTCATTCCAGAACACTGAACCAAGACGCTCTTCGTCGGGTGACATTCTAACCTTGACCAGTGTCCGTCTCAAGTGGGTCTGTCCAGTGAGGGATTGACGTCCTCGCCGAAGCCACCTGGATAGTCCAGGGAGCAGGAACATTTACATGCGAGTGGGGGTAGAGTAGAGTGCCATTTGCAACCTTGAGACGACATCATTGGCAGGCGAGGAAGACTCCATCGGCTTTCAGACGTCGGGCTTTGAGGTCACAACTTGTGATCTCAAACGAAGGCCGTGGCGGCCGCAGGTATCCCCCTTCTGCTTTCACTGAGCAGGGGATCGCCCTGCTGTCTACCATGCTGGGGAGCAAGCGAGCAATACAGGTGAATATTGCCATCATGCGGACCTTCGTTCAGCTTAGACGTATCCTGGCGGACAACAAGCTTGTCCGAGACAAGATCAAAGGCCTTGAAAACAAGTACGATGAGCTGTTCCAGCAGGTCTTTGCTGTTCTCAAACAAATGATGAAAGATGAGGACAAGCCCACCCGCCAGATCGGCTTTCTGTCAGAATGAGAGGATGAGGAGGCTGACCGGAGAAGCGGGAGGAAAGGCAGATCGAGTAGGTGATGAAGACACTGCAATTGAAACACTGGGTCTATGCAAACAGCGCGATCATGGTCGCGCTGTCCCTCTACTTCTTTCTGATTCCGGCGGCTCTGTTGGTGGTAGATCTCAATGATCCCGGCTTGAGCAGCGGGCAGACACCGCGCTTTGCTTGTCGTTGGCACCGTAGCCTCAGTCCGAAAGACGAGCGCGGGGCGCGGGAGCGTGTGGCGACCGGACCGGCGCCGGGACTGGACGACCTGGGCGTCGCGGGGACGGAGTGGCCGGTGTTTGGCTCGGTGTTCTATCTCTGGGCCACCGAGGCCCTACAGCAAGCCGTCGAAGAGGATCCCTCCCTATCGCCTCGGCAACTCAAAGACTACGCCCGAGACGCCATTCGGGCGGCCACGTCCCTGGTCGTCAATCCCAACCAAGCCACCTGGGTTAAGGGACCGGCAGAAATAATATGGGGCACACTTGGACCCCAAATTGACCCAGGGTAGACTAGACCGTGGCGGTCGGGGCCAGCGAGAGCTTTACCTTGGCAACTGCACATCAGGGGAACGTGGCCAAAAAGCATCGAACAAGGCGTCGGGAGGAAGACTATGAGAGGTAAATGATCGATCGGCAAGGAGACTAAGGACGCGCAAAACAATAACTTACCGCTTCTCCATCTCATCTTCAGGTCGTTTTTGGCCGTTCCTCAATCGCGAAATCCTCAACGTAGGCCCACTACGCGTCCGGTTTCGCTCAATCGATCACGACCAAATCCAACCTAAATCTGAGCGGATAATTCGGTAATTTATTGTTTTGCACGCCCTAGAGCAGGTGACACCATAAAACGATTTCCCTCCTAACTCCCCTTCTATTAGAGTGGATAATGCTCCTGCTCGCTGCGATGGCCATGCTGACCACACCGCCGGGACGGAGCGTCGGCATCGGCTCACGGCTACTCGCCTACGTCTTTGAATCGACCGGTTCGTACAATCCGGCCTTCTATGTGTTGACGCCTGCCGTTCTCGCGCTTGCCCTCGCCGGCTGGTTTGTCAAACGACCGCAAGCGCCGGCACCTCATTGAGGCATTGATGAGCAGAGGTGAACTCTTGACCAGCGTCACCGTCTGGGTGGCCATTGCAGGATACGCGCTGGGGACCTTCGTCTTCGCATGGTCCCGAAAGAGAGATAGGTGGGACGCCTGGGCGAGACTGGCCTGGACGCTTGGCTGCATCGGCATGCTCGCCCATACGGCCTGCGCATTTCAGTTTTACCATGGATGGAGTCACGCGGCTGCTTACCAAGACACGGCCCGTCAGACGGTCGAGATGTTCGGCCTCGACTGGGGCGGCGGGCTCTACATCAACTATGCGCTTCTCGGCGGCTGGGTTGTGGACGTTCTCTGGTGGTGGCGTGGACTAGACGCCTACCGTCGGCGACCTCGGCGACTCGTGCTTTGCTGGAACGGGTTCCTGCTCTTCATCTTCTTCAACGCCATGGTCGTTTTTGAGAGCGGCGTCCTCCGCCGGCTGGGGTTGTGCCTCTGCCTGGCCTTGTGTGTCGTGTGGTGGTACACTAAAAACGAAATCCGAATACCGAAACTCGAAACAAGCACGAAACGCGAATGACTGAATTTTAAAACGGCGGCTTCCCCGTTTTTTGTATTCGCACTTTGTCATTTTGAGCTTGTTTCGTACTTCGTATTTCGATATTCGGATTTGACATCGCGTTGCCTCTACAGCGTCCATCCCTCCCGATAGGGAACGTGCAGGAACTCGTTGGCCTCCGGGACGTTGGAGAAGCGCCTGGCTTTGGCGTCCCATTGAAGCGCGTGGCGATCTAGTTTCTCGCGCAGATCCAAGCGGAGGGCCACGTTGCCCATGAGAATGACCTCGGTGAGGGCGCCGGCCCAATCGAAGTTGGAGCCCGCCGGTGCGCCGCCCTTGGCGGCATTGATCCATTCCTGATAGTGACCGGGTGACGCTTCTATGTGGGGATCGGGGGCATTGAACTCCTTGCGACGGGAGTCGGGGAGGATCCTATTGTTGAGAATCTTGCCCTTGTCGCCGACAAAGAGCGTGCCCCCCGCACCCAGGCGGAGGCCGTCATCGAGTTCGTGTGGACGCGGGGGCTTGAGACCCCCGTCATACCACGTCAGGGTCAGTTTAGGCATGTCTTGCCTGGCCGGAAACTTATAGGTCACCACCGAGCCCGAGGGATAGGTCTCCTTGTTGACCAGGGTGGAGACGGCCTGCACACTCGTCGGGTAGCCCAGCTTGAGGGCCCGAAAGACGGGATCGAGCGAGTGACATCCGATGTCTCCCAGCGCGCCGGTGCCGAAGTCCCACCAGCCCCGCCATTTGAAGGGATGGTAGGCCGGATGGTAGGGACGGGTCGGCGCGGGCCCCAAAAAGAGGTCCCAGTCCAATTTACCCGGTACGGTGGGTGTCTCCTTGGGACGATCCACCCCCTGGGGCCAATACACATCCACCAACCCACGATTAGGACGGTCGGTCCACACGTGCACCTCCCGCACCGGACCAATGGCACCGGCCCAGATGGCCTCACGCAAGCGACGCGAGCTTTCTCCCGCCTGACCCTGGTTGCCCATTTGCGTGGCCACCCCGGCCTTGCGAGCCGCTGCCGCCAGCGTCTGGGCTTCATGCACCGTGTGTGTGAGTGGCTTCTCCGTGTAGACGTGCTTGCCGTGGCGAATCGCCTCCATCGATATTATGGCGTGCGTGTGATCCGGTGTGGCGACCACCACGGCCTCGATGTCCTTCTGCTTGTCTAGCATGACTCGATAGTCGCGGTAGCGGGAGGCCTGGGGATAGGCCCCGAAAGTACGCTTGGCTTTACCCCAGTCGACATCGCAAAGCGCCACAATGTTTTGGGAAGCCAAATGGCGCAGATCCGAAGCACCTTGGCCTCCAATGCCGACGCCTGCGATGTTAAGCTTTTCACTGGGCGGGGTGTGGCCGACGCCTCCGAGCACATGGCGCGGCACGATGGTCAGCGGTGCGAACAGCGCGCTCTTAGCCAGAAACGATCTTCTTGATAACGTTTTCCCATCCATCTTCTTGACCTCCAAAAAAAAGTCCCGTGACTTCGCGTCACGACGATTAGGATTCATGCCTCTACGCTTCGAACTCGGGCCCACCAAAAGACGCCCGCCATCGGCACCAGCGCCATCAGTATGCTCCAGATCCACTTCATACCCAGGGCCGCGGGCAGATAACCGCAGGCCAGGGCCAACGAGGCCACCCATATACAGTAGGGCAGTTGCGTACGCACGTGCTGCATCAGATCGCATTGACAGGAGAGCGAGCTGATGATGGTGGTATCGGAAATGGGCGAACAGTGATCGCCGAAGATAGCGCCGTCCAACACGGCGCCGAGACTGATCATGGTGATTAGGCCATAGGCGTCGCCATCCAGAGCGAAAGCAACGGGAATGGCGGTGGGAATCAAGATGGCCATGGTGCCCCAACTGGTACCCGTGGCAAAGGAGGTGATGGACGCGACGATAAAGAGCAATACGGGAAACCAGATGGGCGCGACCGTGCCTACCAGCAGTGAGGACAAATAGTCCCCGGTGGACAGGCCGTCGCAGCAGTTTTTCAGCGACCAGGCCAAGATGAGAATGACCGAGGGAAATAGGCCTTTCCTGGCACCGGCTGCCATGGCCGCGAGGATTCTGCCGATGGACAGTCTGTCACAGACCCGGGCCATCAGGACCGCCAGGGCCAATCCGAAGGAGGAGGAATAAACCAAGACCAGCGAACTGTTGGGGACATCCGAGATGACCTCGCGCCAGTAGATCCAACTGGTAGCCCATTGTCCCCCCTGAAGCTTGGCCCAACCCTGACCGGTCCACCACAGCAGGAGGACATGAAAGAGAATCATACCCAAAAGAGGAGTGAGGGCAGTACGGGCATGACCTCCTTGCGGCGCGGCATTTGCCTCTGTGGTATCCTCGTCCTGTCCCTGGGGCCGCGTATGTCTCATGGGTCCGAAATCCCTGCCGACCAAGATGAGCAGAAAAACGAAGAGGATCATCAGCAGGCAGTAGAACCGAAAGGCCAGGGCGTCGAAAAACATGGCATAGCCATTCTGACCGATCCCCAGGTCGGTTGCCACCGCCCCGAAGAGCCCCACCTCGTAGGCGATCCAGGTACTGATGACGGCCAAGCCCGAGATGGGTGCGCTGGTGGCATCGACCAAAAAGGCCAGTTTTTCCCGGCTCACGCGAAAGCGATCCGTGATGGGTCGCACGCTCGATCCGACGATGATGGCATTGGCGTAGTCATCGATAAAACAGCCGACTCCCAGCGTCGCGGTCAGGAACTCCGCCGAGCGTTTGCCCTTCACAAAACGGAGTAAGCGGCGAATGACGCCGTCGAATCCCCCTGCCATCAGGATGGTCTCTACCATGGCGAAGATGATGAAGACAAAGCTGAGGATCACCCAGTTATCACTGAAGTGTCCCCCCTCAGTCGGGGATGCAGCAGGGACCCAAGGCCTTGCCGCTACCCAGATAAACTCCCATGCCTGCCCAAGCCCTGCGCCCCAGGCGGAGAGCGAAAGCGCATCGGGCACAACCTGTTTGAGCAGCCCACCCATCAGGATAGCGCCGCCCAGACTCAGCATGACATTCTTAGTCACAAAGGCCGCCATGATAGCAAGCAAGGGAGGGACAATGCCATACCAGGGAGCCTCAGCCGATGGGGAAGTACCGGCGGCGGCCATGCAGATCGCGACAAAGAGGATCACGGCAACAGTCAGCTTGACGTTCGTTTTTTTCACTCTTGGCCTATTAGGTATTCGAAAAGAGAGTGAGGTCATTCTATGGGGCGAATACCTCGCTGTAAAGCGTAGCCATAAAGGAGCTGATCGGCAAACATGTCGATTTGTCTTGAAGACCGCCGTTGCCATGCGTATAGTCAACAACCATGGTGGCATGGGCTCTGTCAGAGAACATTTGACTCAGGAGCAACGATGAACAGATCCAAAACAGCGGTATTGATCGGCTTGATGGCCCTGCTGTGCATACTGAAAACGGCCCCGGCGCAGGACGCCAATCGCAAACTGGAGACCTTCTTCAACCAATATCTGGAGGAGAGTTTTCGCCAGCGGCCCGCACTGGCCACGAGCCTGGGTGATCATCGCTTCGATCACCTGCTCGATGACGTTTCTCCCGCCGCACGGGCCGGTTGGCTCGATCATAAACGCAAGACCTTGAAGGCTCTGCCCAAGGCAGTGAAGTATGCCGACCTGTCACGCGACGGCCAGATCGATTTCGAGATCTTCAAACACGATTTAGAGACCGATATCTGGCTGGCGCGGAATACCCACCCCTACGAGGAGGACCCGCGTACCTACGGCCGGTACATTAGTGGCAGCGTGTACAGCCTGCTGACCCAGTCCAGCCTGCCCCAGGAGACCAACATTTCCAACTGCCTGGCCCGTATGGCGGAGATTCCCAAGATCATCGCGGTCGCCCAGGCCACCCTGACCCGCCCGCCGAAGACGGTGCTGGAGACGGCGATCCGCCAAAACCGAGGCGCGATATCTTTCTATCAAAAGGGACTCTTCGAGTTTGCCGGCGAGACGCCGCAACGTGACAGGCTCAAAGCAGCTGCCGTACCGATCGTGGCGGCGCTCGAGGAGTTCCAGATCTTCCTCGAGGGCGAGTTGATGTCACGGGCCACGGGAAACTGGCGGCTGGGGCGGCGCAAGTTCGGGCAGAAACTGGAGCGGGTTCTCAATCTCGACATGGGCGCCAAAGAGGTCCTCGCCGATGCCGAGGTGGAGTTCGAACGCGTACGCCATGAGATGTATGTCATCTCACGTCAGTTGTGGAGCCATTACTATCCCAAGAGCCCGCTACCACCGGACGACGCCGAGGGACGCAGGGAGACCATCACGCGCGTCGTTGACGCCGTCAGCCAGGAGCATGGCGAGCCGGAGGCCCTGCTCGCGGACGCCCAGGCCACGGTAGAGAGGATCAGGACCTTCATCACGGAACGCGATATCCTCAGGCTGCCGGACCCCGACCGCTGTGACGTCATCGAAATGCCCGAGTTTCGCCGGGGCAACTCGCTGGCCTATCTCGAAAGCGCACCACCGCTCGACCCCGGCACCATCAGCATGTACGCCGTGAGTCCCCCACCCGCCGACTGGGATGCCCAGCGAGTCAAGACCTTCCTCGAGGAGTACAACCGTCACATGCTACAGATATTGACCATCCACGAGGCCTACCCGGGACACTACGTGCAGTTGGAGTACGCCAACCGCACGGGCTCGTTGATCCGGCGGGTGCTGCAGTCGGGCGTCTACATCGAAGGCTGGGCCGTCTACACCGAACAGACCATGCTCGATCAAGGCTATGGGGATGGCAATCTGGCGCTGCGCCTCAATCAACTGAAGTTCTACCTGCGTGCCGTCGGCAACGCCATTCTCGACCACAGAATGCACTGCAGCAAGATGACGGACGATGAGGCCTTGACCTTGCTCATGGAAGAAGCCTTCCAGTCCGAGGGAGAGGCACGACTCAAGATCATCCGGGCCAAGCAGAGTTCCGTGCAGTTGAGCACCTACTTCGTGGGACGCATGGCGCACTACCGGCTACGGCAACAGATCCAACGTGAGATGGGGGAGGCCTTCGATCTGGGCCGCTATCACGAGGCCGTGCTCGCCCAAGGCTCGGTACCGGTAAAGTATCTGCCCGAACTGGTGCGGGCACGACTGAAGCAGCCGAGGTAATCGATGAAGCGACGACAATTCCTGCAATGGGCGGCTGCCGGCGGCGCGCAGACGCTGGCAACTCAGACACAGACCGAAGCGCAGACATCGATTCCAGTCCGCTTGGAGTCCTTCGAGCTTGAAGAGGCGACCATCGCCACCCTTCAGACAGCGCTGAACGCCGGCAAAGAAACCGCCCTGTCGCTCACCACGGCCTATCTCGAACGAATCGATGCCCTCAATCTGCGCGGGCCGACACTGCGGGCCGTCCTCGATGTGAATCCCGACGCCCTGGCGATCGCCGCTGCCCTGGACCGTGAGCGCCAAGAGAAAGGGCCACGGGGCCCCCTGCATGGCATCCCCATCATGGTCAAGGACAATATCGACACCCACGACCGGATGACCACCACGGCCGGATCGCTGGCCCTGCTGGGCTCGATTCCCCCGCGGGATGCCTTCGTGGTTCGGCAATTGCGCAAGGCGGGGGCCGTCTTGCTCGGCAAGACCAATCTGAGCGAGTGGGCCAACTTCCGTGGGAATCGGTCATCGAGTGGTTGGAGCGCACGCGGAGGTCAGACGAACAATCCCTACATCCTGGATCGAAACCCATCGGGCTCCAGTTCCGGTTCGGCCGTGGCGGCCTCTGCCAATCTCTGCGCCGTCACCGTGGGCACGGAGACCAACGGCTCGGTCATCTCACCCGCCACGGTCTGCGGTATCGTGGGCATCAAACCGACCGTCGGTCTGGTGAGCCGCTCGGGCATCATTCCCATCTCCCACACGCAGGACACGGCCGGACCGATGGCCCGAACCGTCACAGATGCCGCGATCCTGCTGGGCGCGATGACGGGCATCGATACCCGTGACAGCGCCAGCCAGGCAAGCGCGGGTCGATCGCATACGGATTATACGCGTTTCCTCGATGCCAAAGGGTTGCAGGGAGCGCGGCTGGGTGTGGCCCGCCGCTTCTTCCGCTCATCGGCGGTTTCGGCCGAAGTGTTGGAAAACGCCTTGGAAGCGATGAAGAAGGCGGGCGCCATCCTCATCGATCCGGCCGACGACGACCTGGCCTTGGGCCGCTTCGGCAGTGCCGCACTGGATGTCATGCACTATGAGTTCAAGGCAGGCCTGAATGCCTACCTGGCCGCCTTAGGGCCAGAGGCACCCGTCCATTCCATCAGTAACATCATCGAATTCAATGAACGCCATCGCACGCAGGAACTCCGCTTCTTCGGTCAAGAACACCTCGAGCAAGCCCAGGAAAAAGGGCCACTGACGGACAAGGAGTACATCGACGCGCTCGCTCAATGTCGTAAACTGTCACGCGCCGAAGGCATCGATGCCATTATGGAACAACATCAACTCGACGCCATCGTCGCACCTTCGGGCGGACCGGCAGGCGTGACGGATTGGGTCTATGGCGACCGTTCCGTAGGCGGCAGTTCCTCGCCCGCGGCCGTGGCCGGCTATCCCAACATCACCGTCCCCGCGGGCCAGGTCGCAGGCTTGCCCGTGGGCATCTCCTTCTTCGGCCGCGCCTACAGCGAGCCGAAGCTCCTCAAGATCGCCTACGCCTTCGAGCAGGCCACCCAGTTTCGCAAGCCGCCGAGATTCATCGAGACACTTTCGTAGCAAGGGCAGATCAGCCGGAATCGCAAGAGGTTTATTGCCGCAATCTCGCGCCAGTGTCCACCCCTCCGTTCTACCTGGCGCGAGGGCGCAGAGACGCCAAGGATGCTGCCGCCGGATAGCGATCGCCCTCCATCGCTTCCAACTCGGCGGCTTCCCGCCAATCGGGTCCTTTGGGAAAGTAACGCTTCCAAATCAGTTGTTTTTCTGCTCCGTTTGCCGGAACATAGAAAAACATTAAGACACCCATGAAATTGTTTTGCAACTCAACTCTTATGAATACTTCATTGGGCGGATATCCGGTTCTAATGAATAATCCGGAAAGTTAAATTGAGACGCGGTCCAATAGGAACCTTAGATTTAGGAATCGCATGGACCCAGTGATGTTGCGTAGAACCTCGCATCAGAAGTAGACTTCCATGCGACAATGCCAGTTCGATTTTGGGAAGACGTTTTTCGCTTTTGTGCTTCAAGACAAATCGACGCGTCGCTCCAAAACTGACCGAAGCGATTATCGGATTCTTACCCAATTCCGGTTCGTCGTCGCTGTGCCAGGCTACCGAATCACGTTCATTGCGATATAAATTCAATAAAACGCTATTAAATTTAACGCCGGCTTCAGCATCGACAGCCTGTTTGATCGTTGATAAAGGAGCGTTCCAAGGAAGAGGTTTCATGTGAATTCCGGAATAAGAATAGTTTTTCCCCGCATGACCGTACCACGCAGTGAGTCGAGGCAATCGCGTCTCTTTGCGACCGCGTTTGATGGCGTTCTGTCTCCATTGAACCATGGCTAGCAACGTTTGAAACAAATCGTCGCTTTGGGAAAGATCAAAGAATTCACGAATCCAACAAAGATCGCCATTGGGCATCTCGGGAGGAACAATCTTTATCATTTGGGGTTCCATTAAAAACTCCGTTTGTTGCATGCAATCGAGGCTCTAAGGCTCCTTCTGAACGGCACCTGGGCCCAGCGGCTGACCATAACTAAACTCAACAAAGTTGCCGTCCGGATCTTTGATGCCGCAATAGTAACCCACTGGATAAGGTTCCTCCCTTGGCTCCCACTCAAGAATCCCCTCTGTTTGTGCGCGTTCTGCAATATGATCGACAGCGGTACGGCTGCCAAGGGCAAAGCCAAGGTGTGAAAAATCCGAAGAGGATTGATTACGACCCGGACCACCGGGCAGAATAACCAAAACAAACTCCGATTCCTTATTGGGTTCCGCAAGCCAGACGATACGGTTTCCATCTGAAATACGTTGGTGGACGAGCCGCATGCCCGCATAAGACTGAAAAAACTCAACACATGCATCTAAATCCCGAACGTGTAAAGCAAGATGGGTAAGCGAGATCGACATTCATACTCCTTCTGATGGTCTAGTCACCTAACGTTTGCACTAGACACATCCAGTGCGCACCAAAGGGCAGCTTCACTTATCTTGCCGTTTGCTACAGCGAGGGCTCGGCGCATGTGCGAAGCAGCCTGATCAATGTTCTCCGGCGTATCAATGTTGTGAATCGTGTTGATTTGCGCCATCTTCGTGAGTATGCGCACCCGGTCATATGTCGAAAGGTGCTTATGGTGGTCCGTGAGGTACTTCTGAAGAATCGAGATAGCCATCGCCCGATCATACGTTGGTCTAGCGAAATCATACAGGTGGGCACCAGAATCCATCTTTCCACGTACGTGCCGGGAAGCGATTAAGTCCGCCGCGCAGACTACACGGACGACCATGAAAAACAGAACGCAGGGAAGCACAGGACGCATGAGTGATCTCCTTGTGTAGTGCGTGCTAACGTTCGGCATCAGCGGCCGCGGCTTATCCGCGGTCCACTGCATGCCGTCGTTATCTGAGCCCTCTCAGTTGCCCTTGTTTTCAAAGTGGACGAAGTCTATCAGGAACACTGCACCCAGAAAGAGAGCCTTCAACTTAACGTCCCATTCTGCCGGAAACATCACACCGAAATTATCTGCGTCCGTGAAACTTTCTTTCAATACACCGCTCCACTTCTTTGTTATCTTTCCGTACTCGACCCCGTCATTTCTGATTTGGAATGTCCAAGGGTGCAGTATAGGGCCGAATAGCTGGAATACTTCTTCGCCAGAACTATCGAGCACTGAATAGATGCGGCGCAATACTGAGAATCGTCTCTCTATCACACCTAGCGATTGCCCCTGTGAGTCAACAACTTCGACTCGGTGAAAGTAGAATCGAAAGGGTCGCATGACCCGCAAGACCACCTGACCGTCTTCTGTCAAGACAGCGATAGTAAACGGGCGCTGTGCCTTCAGGAACCAGCGGAGTAGCGTCGAGCCGGCCTCCTCTGCGGCTAGGTACAGCCTGCTACCGGACACGTCTGATACGACATATCTGTTCCTGGTCTCGAAACCAGTGAGAATCTCTCCCCATTCTTTCTGCTGACTTACCACGAGACTGCTGATCGATGACAATCTCTCCACGATTAACCTCCCGTCATCCCATGCCTTTGCTCAGATAACGATAATTAGATGGATCCGCATAAACAGCGGGGTTTCGGTTTTCTGGCCGTATAATCTGCCGCTTAAGCGACTCGGCAGAACATACTAATCACGTTGATTTCCAGGGCTTACGTTCCAGACATGCTTTTATCACGGCGTTTTATACGGATCGGCATAAAAACTCCATTGATCCGGTCAGAGGGCATCCATCGGACTGCGAACGTCTGCAGGGCCGCGAATGAGTACGTGCGTATAAATCATGGTCGTCTTCACGTCTTTGTTGCCCAGGAGTTCCTGGACCGTGCGAATGTCGTACCCACCTTCCAACAGGTGGGTGCAAACGAATGTCTGAATGTATGGCACGAAGCTCGCTTTGTCAACCCGGCCCTCCTAAGCGCCAGGGCAATCGCAAGTAACTTTCTCTGATATGAACCGTCCTTTTTTCAGTCGCTTCCCCGCGCATCTCACCGGTAGTAATCAGTAATCAGTTTTTGGCACAGATACTCTTCTGATTACTGATTACTGATTACTTCAACTGTGGGAACCCTAATCGGTGGCGTTCATGCCGAAAAGTACACGAATCCGGTATCTACATGCGATAACCCTGGGTGGGACCGGGGAAGAGACACCACCCCTTACCTCATGATCGCTTCCGGCCGTATGGGCTGTCAAAGCCTCCATGCGGGACTGACGACGGATTGAGCGTTCGGTATTTTTGGCGTTAGCTTTTCCAAATTAGAAACGCTTTAGGAATCTATGCTGCCAGAATGGACCAATGAATGCCATTAATTAGGACGGTTTTTCAAGGACTCCGCGGACAGCTATTTCCTGTTTGGCCCGCGTGGCACGGGGAAGTCTACCTGGCTGAACGGTCCATGCAAAGAGGCTTTGGTCGTTGATCTGCTGGGGCCCGCGGAGTTTCGCCAATACAATTCCCGCCCCGAATGCTCAAAAGTAAAGGCACCGATCTACTGGCGGGTCGTGCCCTGGTAGGGAACATGCATCCCTTCATGGCCGCGGAACTGGGGTCACGATTCCAGCTTTCAAAGGTCCTGAAAACGGGTTTGATTCCAGTGGTCTATTTCGCCGAGTCGCCACCTGAGGCCTTACACGCCTACGCTTCCCTCCACCTAAAGGAAGAGGTCCAGGCGGAAGGCCTGGTCAGAAACATCGGTAACTTCGCAAGGTTTCTGGAGGCGGCAAGTTTTTCACACGGGTGTCTTTTGAATGTCACCAATATGGCAGGGGATTGCGACGTGGAGCGCAGAACGGTTCAAGGTTATGTGGCTATCTTGCAGGATCTGCTGCTGGCTTACACTGTACCGGTGTTCACGAAACGAGCCAAGCGACACATGGTACGTCGCCCCAAGTTCTATCTCTTTGATGCGGGTGTTTTTCGAACACTGCGTCCATCTGGACCCCTGGATCGACCTGAAGAGACCGAAGGAGCCGCTCTGGAAGGCTCGTGGCCCAGCATCTGCGAGCCTGGCTAGACTACTCTGATGGACGGCGGGCACTCTACTATTGGCGAACCAAATCAGGCGTCGAGGTCGACTTTTGGGTCTGTGGCGAGAATGCCTTTGTCGCGTTGGAAGTCAAGAATGTGGGTAAGGTTCGTTCGTCCGACCTCAGATCGCTCCGCGCGTTCATTCACGACTTCCCCGAAGCACAGGCCTTACTGATTTACCGAGGGCAGGAACGACTCCTCATAAACGGCATCCATTGCATCCCCTGCGAGCACTTCCTGCGAAACATGCACCCCGGTCAACCACTTGCCCCATAGAGTGACATTGACGAAACCGGTTGAGGCAGTTCTTAGCGATCTTTGCGCCTCTGCGGTGAGTCTAAAGTTCTTCACAATTACTTCTACCACATTTGCGCGCATGTTTGCTGCCGGCACGAAAAGATATCTCTCACAGGGGCACCAAGGCACAGAGAAAAGATAGAGGGAAGGGACAGCCTCTCTGTGGCCTCTGCGATCGAGAGACATGCTTTTAGGGTACGGCCGAAGGCCGCGCTAAGGGATCGGCAAGAAATAAGTTGGACAATTTGGGGTCCAAGTGTGCCTCATATTGGGTCGCGCCCGATTGAGCGAAACCACAGGCGTAGCTGTACTACGTCCCGGATTTCGCGATTGAGAAGCGATCAAAGATGGGGTGCAATCGGGCATTCAAAAGTCCAAGTTATTTCTTGCCGTTCCCTAAGGTCGATAGTCCCGCGTCGCCGGATGCGCCACCAGATACTCCACAATCAGCTTGACCGTGTTGTCCAGGTCCTTGGTGGAGATGACCTCCACGGGCGTGTGCATGTATCGGTTGGGGATGCTGATGAGAGCCGTGGCCGTGCCGCCGCGGCTGAGTTGCATGGCATTGGCATCGGTGCCGGTGCCGCGCGGTTCCGCGGTGACCTGATAGGGAATCTTCTTCTGTTCGGCCACTTTGAAGAGCAGGTCCTCCATGACCGGGTTGATGTTGGGACCGCGATGCAGGACCGGCCCCTTGCCGAGCTTGACCTCTCCAATCTTCTTGGGATCGGTCTCCGGGTGGTCGCTGGCAAAGGTGACGTCCAGGGCGAAGCCGGCATCCGGGTTGACCCGATAGGTGGAGGTGATCGCCCCACGCAGGCCGACCTCCTCCTGCACGGTGGCCACGCCCATCACGCAGATGCGGAGCTTGCGCCGGGCCAGGGTCTTCATGACTTCGGCCACCACGTAGGCGCCGGTCTTATCGTCGGTGGCGCGGGAGACCAGCTTGTCCCCGGCCAGCCTTCGGCAGGCGACGTCTATGACCATAGGATCGCCTACGGAGACGCGCTTCTCTGCTGCACTTTTGGAGTCGGCGCCGATATCGACCCAGATGTTCTCCATCTCTACGCCCTTCTTGCGTTCGTCCGGGGTCATGAGATGAATGGCCTTGCGACCGATGACGCCAAAGATCTCCTTCTTCTTGTTCATGATCTTGACGCGCTGACCGACGAGGAGCGCGGGGTCCATGCCCCCGATTTGGGCGGTGTAGAGGAAGCCCTTTTTGTCGATGTGGGTGACCATGAGGCCGATCTCGTCGATGTGCCCGGCGAGCATGAACTTGAATTCCGCGTCGGGATTGAGGACGGCGATAGAGTTGCCGTGAACGTCGGGGATGAGTTCGTCTACGTCGTCTTTAAGGTAGTCGCGCCAGAGCTTGGCGGCGGGTTGTTCATAGCCCGAGGGGCTCGGTGTTTGCAGTAAATTGACTAAGAACTCTTCGGAGAGCTTGTTCATGCCATTCCTTTCGCACGGGTTTCCAAATGAAGATCACCGAAAGCGTGTTTCCTAATCTTAGTATCGTCATTTGCCATGAATCTATTTAGTGAACCCCAGAAAAACGCTATGATGAGGCAAAGCCGAAGATGGCTACCCTCTTGTCTTTCGGATCGGAGGATGCAAACGCAACAGCAATGGAGCGTACATGACAACGACCCAGCAGAACAAGGCTCAGACCTTCTTGTCGCCATATCAAGGGCCCATGAACGTCCTGATGGCCCCCGAGACGGTGCCATTGACAGAACTGCAGGCATTGGCTATCAATCGAGTCAGCTTCGGCCCCTTTCTCTTCATGGGGTGCCTAGGGAGGCTGTCCCGTTTGCTCGACGGTTGTGTAGTGTGCCAAACCGAGGCATGCTTTGATGAGGACTCGCTGAGCGGCAAGGACATCGAGCCCTATCTGGATCAGGGGAGGGAGTAGGAGATCGTACTCATGGATCAAATTGCGTATTACGAAGACAAGGTGGCCTATGAAATCGACGCCTGGGACCTGAGCGAAGCGTTGAAGCGTCAAGAACGCGTCGTGGTTCTGGATGTCCGTAGTCCCAAAGACTATGAAGCGGAGCACATGCCCGGCGCCCTCAACATACCCCATCGCACCATGAGTCCGGAGACGACCCAAAGTCTCGATCGCGAGACCCTCTATGTCACATACTGCGATGGCATCGGCTGCAATGGGTCGACCAAGGGCGCTTTGAAAATGGCCCGTCTAGGATTCAAGGTGAAGGAGCTAGTCGGCGGCCTAGATTGGTGGCGGCGGGACGACCACCCCATCGAGGTGGCCGATGCGTCACCCCAAGGCCGGTGACGGGAGAGCCTGCCTTGATGGCGTAGGGAGATTCTATGTCTGAACATGCCGCCGAAGTCCTATGGGAGCGTAAGGGGCAGACATTTCTCGACAAGCGCTACCGCCGGTGCTACACCTTCCAGTTTGACGGCGGTGCGCGGGTCCCCGGTTCGGCGTCACCCCACGTCGTTCCCCCGCCGCTCTCGGATGAGCAGGCCGTGGACCCGGAGGAGTTGTTCGTGGCGTCGCTGTCGAGCTGCCACATGCTCTGGTTTCTCTCGATCGCCGCAGAGCAGCAGTTCTGCGTGGATCACTACCGAGACAGCGCTGTAGGCTGGATGGAGCAGGCGTCGAACGGCAAGCCGGCGATGACGCGGGTGACACTGCGCCCGGAGGTGAGGTTTTCGGGAGATCCTTTGCCCACACGCGAGCAGTTGGACGAGATGCACCATCAGGCCCACGAGGCCTGCTTCATCGCCAATTCGGTCAAGACTGAGATTGCCTGTGAACCCCTGTACACAACACTCTGACAGGGTCTAGTTGTTTGATTGATGGCAGGCGACCCCTCCGCAAGGCGCCTGCCATCCATGTTTCGGTGGAAAACTCTCTACTATCCTATCGACGCAGCCCAGGGTCCGCTTGAGGACAAAAATCAAGCCGTTCGAGAAAACTCCGGCGTCGGTCCGAGCGAGATCCTTCCTGCATCGGATGAAGGGGACGAAGCGGCTTGTATCTCGCGCCTGTGCAGGGGACGTGATCCGCTTGAAAGGGTCTGTAGGTCTGTAGGTCTGTGGGTCTGTGGGCGCCAAGCCACTAGCCGCTAATCACTGTTTACTGAGTTACTAGGCATGCTCCGTGCCGGCATAGATCCATAAGGCTTCACAGCTTCCTGCCGGAACGAAGCCCATGCGCTGCTTGTAGGCGATCATGCGGCAATCGACTCATGCCGCTCCAAGATACCCTTGGGCCTTGAGCAACTCCGCCATCAAAATCGCCCCACCCGCGGCACCGCGGATGGTGTTATGAGAGAGGCCGACGAAACGAACGTGCCCGACATGACAGGGTCTGAGCCGGCCGAGTGTCACCGCCATGCCCCGATCCCGGTCCCTGTCCAAGCGGGGCTGTGGTCGATCGACCTCTTCGAGGTAGACCAGGGGCGGCACCGGCGCAGAGGGTAATTTGAGTCGCTGCGGTTCACTGGTGAAGGCCCGCCATATGTCGAGAATCTCTTCCAGGGAAGGCCTGCGGTCTGCAAAGGTGAGGCTCACACAGGCCAGGTGGCCGTCGATCACCGGCACGCGATTGCAGTGGGCAGAGATCTTCAGCACCGACTCCGGCCGCACCCGCCCCTCTACACAGTCTCCCAGGATGCGCAGGGGTTCCTGCTCGGACTTCTCCTCCTCCCCACCGATGAAGGGAATAACATTGTCTATCAACTGCAAGGAGGCGGGGCCCGGGAAGCCCGCCCCGGACACCGCCTGCAATGTCGTGACCACGACGCTGGCGATGGGGTAACCCGCTTCCTTCAGGGCGAAGAGGGGTGCGACATAGCTCTGAATGCTACAGTTCGGCTTCACCGCAATCAAACCGCGCTGCCAGCCTCGTTCTTTCCGTTGCACGGGGATCAACTCGCTATGCCGCCAGTTGACTTCCGGTATCATCATGGGGACATCGGGCGTCGCCCGGTGGGCGGAATTGTTGGAGACCACGGGGAACCCGGCCTCCGCATAGGCCTCTTCGAGAGCGCCGACGGTCCCCTTATCCACTTCGACCGCGGAGAAGAGCAGTTCGCAACGACCCTGCGCCGCATCAACTTTATTGGCATCTTCTACCGTCAAGGCCTCAACGGCTGAGGGGATGGGCTGGGGCATCAGCCAGCGCCCCTGCACGGCCTCGCGGTAAGACTTCCCCGCCGAGCGGGGGGAAGCCGCCACATAGGCGACTTCAAACCAGGGGTGATTGTCGAGCAGACAGATATAGTTCTGGCCGACCATGCCGGTCGCGCCCAGTACGCCTACCTTTAGTCTTTCCATGTTAGATACTCCCGTTCATGAAAAAAGGCCTTTCAAGGAGTTCCTGAAAGGCCTTTCGGAGATTTTGGCGGATGGCTTTTCAGGGCAGAGTCCACTTTCGTGTGGTCCAGGTGCGAACGGTCGGCGTGACCATCTTACACAGAGTATCTGTCTGTCGGGTCGGGCCAGTATGTTTCGCCTTGTCAATAGACACGTCAAACACCTCGAATTCATCTGCCTCGGTCAGCTACTTACTTTATAGAGATAGTATCTCAGAAAACCCGCAACTCTGTCAAGTCAAAAAACAGGGTCGGGGACGACTTGACTTCAGTCTCTTCGGCACAATCGCACAGAAGCTTGGGATGATTCACTCGATACCGGCAATGGCCTCGCCTCTGCCGACGAGACGGATGTTGGGACGGGGCGGCGGAGCCATGCCGTGGCCCAGGAAGAACCCCGGATGGGGCGGTTTGTTGTACACCACGTTTTGCCAGGCAATGGACAGACGATACTGGGGATCGTGCATCAGTGTGTAGAGCCGATGCTCTGTGGGGATTGTCGTGGTATAGAGACGGAGGGAGCGACGATCGGGAGAGGTCAACAACAACTCCTCGCGCCAGTCCCCCAGAAAATCACCCATCAGATTGGGGCCCCGCCCGCCGCTACCAGCCCCGGTGACCAAGAGGCTTTTTTCGGTGCCGAGTTCCCAGAGCCACTTGCTCACCGTCGATCGACTAAACAACTCACGCAGCAGATCGCCGTCCCACCAAATCGCCCAACCCGCAGAACGGGGATGGGGTCCAATTTCGTTGCCCTGCGCATCGCGAAGGCCACCCGGACCGCCCCAAGCCTCGTAGCCCGGATAACGCGGATCGATGTCGCACGCCAGGCCACTGCCCACGTCCACCGCGGGACTGTGACTCCAGATCACCTCCCCCGTGCGGGCATCGTGTACGCCCACGCCCGGCGTCCTGAAGCGGACCGTCTCATTTTCGTTTTCCGTGATCAGAAAAACTTCCAAACCAGGACGCTCCGGATAGAAGTCGCTGATATGCATGGAGTCGCCATGACGTCGGCCGGTGGAATAGAGTCCCTGGCCATTGTCGTCTACCACCATCGCCTGATAGACAATCTCATCCTTGCCGTCCCCGTCGACATCGGCCACGGAAAGGGAGTGTCCGCCCATGCCGGAAAAAGGGGAAGCGTCGTCAAAGGGCGGATAGCTGGTACCCGAATCGAAGACCCAGCGGCTGGTCAACTCTCCGTCCCGCCAATCCCAGGCCGCCATGACGATGCGGCCGTAGACGCCTCGGCACATCACGACGCTGGGACGCTTGCCATCCAGATAGGCCACACAGGCCAAGAATCGATCGCAGCGGTTGCCATAGCTATCGTTGCCGCCATTACCGCCGATGCCGCCCCATCCGTCGATGGGATAGCGGTTAGGAATGTAGTCAACCGTCTTCAGTGCAGCGCCCGTGCGACCGTCGAAGATGGTGAAATACTCCGGTCCGTCCAGGATGCGGCCGTGTCGCCGGTCTCCCTCGCTGTGGATGCGCCAGTCCTTGTCTTTGTCGCCGATGACCTTGCCTGTTCCGTCCTTGGTGCCATCCGCGGTCTTGCAGGCCAACTCGGCCCTGCCATCCCCATCCAAATCATACACCATGAACTGGGTGTAGTGCTGACCGTCGCGGATGTTGATGCCGAGATCGATGCGCCAGAGATGCGTGCCGTCGAATTCATAGGCATCCAAGATGGGGGTCCCGGTAATGCCCGGAAAGGAATTGTCCTGACCGCGGGACATCTGGTGCAGCACGATCTCATACTCGCCGTCACCGTCGAGATCCGCAATCGAGGCGTCACCGGGACGATACCCTTCGATGGGTTGGATCGGAATCTCGAGATAGTTGTCCTCCCAGGCCGCGACCGGTTTGCTGGCGGCCAGCTCCTCGCCTTTCACGACAGGTCGCACAGAGTAGGCGTGCGTTTGATTGGGATCGGCCTCACGATCGACCCAGTGGGTCGGCCCCATGAGCGTGGCGCCATTCACCTTCACCGGCGCTTGGTCGCCCGTGATGCGATAGAGATTGAATCCAATCGCCTCCGGATCGGTCCCAAAGAGCCGCCACGAGACGAATACACTCCCGTCCGCCTGTTTGACCGCCACGACCCCCCGCGTGAGGTTCTCCATTTGACGCTGAGCAATCGCATCGTTAGCCGCATTTAACATAAGGCCCGTAATCAGCAGCACAGGGATCGACGAGTGAGTCATGATGGTCACCATCTCTTTCTTCGGGTGGCACAGTTGTCAGGAATTATCAGTCTATCCGACTCAATTCCCGGGGGCAAGGCGGCAAGCAGGTCGTGGTCTGTAGGTCCGTACGTCTGTAGGTCCGTGGTCTGTGGGTCAGTGGGTCGGTGATCTGCGATCTGCGAACGATGACATCGCTCTCCCGGACTAGCCTCTGTACAAGCGGTCTCTCTTGGGCCATGATAGGCGGCCATCAGCCAGACAGTTAAGGATTTCTCGTCATGAAGGAAAACGGAAACAGGCAGGATGCCTATATCGATACCCATAAGGATCGCTTCATCGAGGAACTCAAGGCCTTTCTGCGATTTCCCTCGGTGAGCGCCCAACAGGCCCGAGACGCAGATACCATGGCCTGTGCCCAGTGGCTGCGGGCTCATCTGGCAGAACTCGGGCTCGATGCGGAAATGGTCGATCAGGGGGGACAACCGATTATCGTGGCGCGGGGCGCCGGTGCATCGGGCCGCCGAGTCGCTGTCTACGGCCACTACGACGTACAGCCCGAGGACCCCTTGGATCTGTGGCACAACGGTCCCTTCGATCCGATCGTAAAAGACAACGTGATCTATGCACGCGGCGCCACGGACGACAAGGGTCAGTTCTTCGCCCACGTGAAGGCCGTGGAGGCCCTCTTGCAGACAGAGGGCCGCCTGCCCTGCAACGTGGTCTTCCTGATAGAGGGAGAAGAGGAATCGGGCGGCGAAGCACTGGCCCGATATGTCCGCTCGACGGGAAAGGATCTCAATCCCGATGCCCTGGTCATCTCGGATGGAGACATGCACGACGCCAACACACCGGCCATCAATTACGGCCTGCGCGGCATCGTCACCTTCGAAGTGACCATTACGGGCCCCGACCATGACCTGCACTCCGGTGCCTACGGAGGAGCGGTTGCCAATCCCGCCGTGGTGTTGGCACAGATCCTGGGACAGTGCGTCTCTCCAGAGGGCCGCGTCACCATCCCCGGTTTCTATGACGACGTCATCCCCCTAGAGGATTGGGAAGTGGAGAATATCCGCAAGCTTCAATTCGACGATCAGACGTTGGTGCGTGATACCGGATCGCCTCGACTGCATGGCGAGCCAGGCCAGGGCAGCCTGGCACGGCTCTGGGCCCGACCCACCTTCGAGATTAACGGCATCTACGGCGGCTATCAGGGTCAGCACACCAAGACCATCATCCCCAGCCGAGCCGCCGCGAAGCTCAGCACGCGTTTGGTACCGAATCAAGAATATGACGCCATGCGGGATCGTGTCTTCGACTACATCCGATCCATCTGCCCGGACACCGTCTCCCTGGAGATCACCGAATTCGGCGGCGGTCCGCCGGTGCTCATCGACACCGCGACACCGGAACTACAGGTCGCCATGGATGCATTGCGGCACGGTTTCAACGCCGAACCGGTGTTCACCCGCAGCGGAGGCTCCATTCCCATCATCACGACCTTCGCCCAACAGTGGGGTTGCCCCATCATCCTCATGGGCCTGGGACTCGATAGCGACGGCCCGCACAGCCCCAACGAACACTTCAGCCTCGACAGTTTCGTCAAGGGGATCAAGGCCTCCGCTCAATTGCTGAAGACGATTTAGAAGGGCGGAGGGCGGAGGGCGGAGGGCGGAAAGCTGAAGGCTGAAGGCTGAAAGCTGAGGGCTGAAGGCTGAAGGCTGAAAGCTGAGGGCTGAAGGCTGAAAGCTGAAAGCTGAAAGCTGAGGGCTGAGGGCTGAGGGCTGAAGGCTGAGGACG
>JADFMM010000069.1 GCA_022563885.1 Planctomycetota bacterium
CCCAAGGGGCCCGATGCGGCCCATGGCCGGCCGTGGCCAGTCCGCGCGGCAGCATCGTGGTCTTCCCGGCCGGGGACAAGGTGCGTGGGGGCGTGCGATGCAGGGGGCGCGTGGGCAGGGACGCGGAATGCCCTCGCACATCTCAGGCCGGCGCCCCGGGGCGAACCCGTGGGCTCAGTAGATGCGGATGAGAGGAGCCATGCAGCGGAGGGGGGGGCGAAGCATGAGCGGATCGAGACCCGCCTGGCAGATCATTGCCTATCGCAACGGCTGGCGTCCCAGTCCCACCGCATCCCAGGGCCGTCCCTCTGCACGCGGGCCGCGGAGACCGGGACCCTCTAATTCTCGGGCCGACCGTACCCCACCGAATCACGACCGCGACCCGGACATGCCTAACGAGCCCAGACGGGGTGACGGACCAAGGGGAAGGGGAGACAGACCGGAACGCTAGGCTGATGATCCATCACTAAAGAGTAGAGTCCATTGGGGACGGAGACGATACGTTCGCCTCCGTCCCTTTTTTTATGTTTGGGAAAGAGGAACTAACCCTGCTCCAAGACGGCATGCCTACCCGGGCTGGGTCCCCACTGCTAGAGAGGAGAGTTTTTGCAGTGCTTCTAGCAATATGCGCAAAATATCCTTTTCGAGAGGACGGAAATAGACTATCCTGAATAGGATGTATTTTTGATTGAAACTAGACCTAGAATTATCGTTAGTCACTTTGGTTTATGTGACCAAAGGACAATTCCGTTATGTTTTTTTGAGGAGTCTAGTTATGAAAACAATAGCAAGCGTATTGGTAGTGCTCGTGGCACTGGCAGGCCTGGTGTCAGCGGAGGTGGTGAGAGTTCAATATGACTATGCTGCCACCGGGATTGATGCGGGGGGGGGACTGTGGTCAGTCACGATTGATTCAGGTCTCATCCCGGATGGCGTGGATGAGGAAGGCAATGCGCAGTACCGGGATCCCAATACGGCGGTTACATTCATAGCCCCTATGGCCACGCCGGTCTTTACGCAGCGTGATGCCTTACTTGATGGCGACGTCGTTCCTGACATTGCGGGTCTCGCAGGATGGACCAACGACGCCACCAATAGAGGCAAGAACGCAGGCATGTCCTGGGTGTTCTACGAACCCAACGATTTGGTCACCTTGCATGGCATCACCGAGGGATATATACAATACACCTTTACTGTTCAAACCATTCTAAAGAATATCGGTGGTGATAGTGGAGATTCAGCAGACAAGAACATGTATCGCTGGGCTTTCTCTCTGGCTGACAATCCTGCGGGCCTAGATTATATGGAGGGTGAGATCCGAACCGTCTCCTATTATGGCAATGTCGGAGCCACTGAAACGGATGCAGAGGGCGGTGTGGTCGGTGCGTCTAATGGCCATAGACATACAGGCAATCGGTGGAGAAGGGATGATACGTGGGGCGCGGGCCAGCAGATCGCCCGTAGCGGACAAACAGGCCATCTCGGTGGAGATGCTGCAGGTGACGGCATCGGCGTATCACTGGGTGTCAGAGTCATTAGTGGGACTGCCTCGCTTTTCTTCTTTGATGTTGTGATTGGTGGCGATGTCTTTGGAGACACCGACACGATCACCACCACTCCGGGCGTCTTATGATTAAGTGGGATTTCTATCGATACGCTTAAGAAACTCTGAGGACCTGATAAATACGAAGATGAAGTGAAAACAACCCCCAGGACCGCTATAGCGGGCCTGGGGGTTTTGCATGTGGGGTCTGTCCAGTGCCGTGTAAATAGGATGCCTACATGACGCCTTCCATCAACACCAACGACGATAGTCGGAAGTGGACACGACCCACGTCAGCAATGTAACCAGTGCGGCCCAGATCGTGGTCGATCGAGGAGCCGACTGTCGGCTTGCTGCCGGTTCTGCCGCCTTTGATGCTTTGCCCCCGCCACGTCCCCGGACTCAGACATTGAGGATGCTTGGCTGCGGAGGTGCGCGACGTGCGTGCGTACGAGTTTGTCGGATCGATACATTAAATGCACGACCGACGAGGGTGTTGACGATGCCACACCATCGAAAGTATACTTTGAACCGATGGAATTAGTGGCATAATGAAAACCACTCATGTGTTGCACTTGTGAGTCGATTCCGCCCATGATGAGTCTCTGTCTAACGCGCACTTGTTTTTTCGTCATCGCCGCCATTGCTCTGACCTCGACGCGCGCTTCGGCGCAGGGGGACTTCTCGCTTGCGCCCGACGATGTCGTGGTGTTCGCCGGCGGCGCCGGCATGGTCTCCCTGCAGCGGGCCGGCTATTTTGAGGCGATCCTGACCCACGCCTTTGCCGATGCGCAGCCGACCTTCCGCGACCTGGCCTGGGAAGCCGACACGGTATTCGCCCTGGGCACGACGATCGAGCGCTGGCGCCAGGACGGTTTTGGATCGTTGGACGATCAGCTCGAACGGCTCAATACAACGGTGGTGATTGCGCAGTTCGGCCGTCTTGAATCGATGACCGGGAGGGAGGGCCTGACGGCCTTTATCAAGGCGTATGAAGCCCTGATCGACGCCTGGCATAAGCAGGCGAAACGCATCGTGCTTGTTTCGCCCATGCCTTTCGAAAAACCGTCCAGTCCACTCATTCCGGACGTCTCAAAGCACAACGCCGACTTGGCCCTGTACGTGAAGGCGATCGCTGGAATTGCGGCCCAGCGCAACCTGATCTTTATCGATCTCTTCACTGAGTCCGGAGTCGGCCTGACCGGTGCCGACGGCATGCGGCTCAAAGCAGAGGCGCAGCGGGGCGTGGCGTATGAAATGGCCCGTAAACTCGGCATCGCGGCGCCGACGGAATCCGAACTCGAAGCGCTTCGCCTGGCGGTGATCGAAAAGCATCGGCTCTGGTATGACTACTGGCGGCCGGCCAACTGGAAACTGCTCTATGGCGACGACGCGGAACGGCAATTCACCCGGGCCGGCAAAGACTACATTCCGTTCAAGGAAGAGTGGAGACGGCTCGTTCCTCTCATTGCCCAAGCGGAGCAACGCGTCTGGCAGATTGCCCGCGGGGAGACGGATCCGGGCCCCAAGCGCCCCGCACCCGAAGTGCTGCATGGGGATGAGCATGCCGACATCGGCGAGGAGCTGGCGTCGTTCAAGACTCCGGAGGGTTTGCAGGTCAATCTCTTCGCCTCCGAAAAAGACGGTCTCACGTCCCCCCTGGCGATTCGGTGGGACACGGCGGGACGGATGTTTGTCGCCGTCACCACGACCTATCCTCATGTCTTTCCCGGGGACCTGCCCAACGACAAAATCATCGTCCTGGAGGACACCGACCATGACGGCAAGGCCGACAAATCGACCGTGTTCGCCGAGGGATTGAACATTCCCACCGGCCTGGAACTGGGCGACGGCGGGGTCTACGTGGGCCAGAACACCGAGCTGCTGTTTCTTCAAGACACCGATGGCGACGGCCGGGCCGACACGCGGCGCGTGATTCTCGGCGGTTTCGGCAACGGCGATTCCCATCAGACGATCAACTCTTTCGTCTGGAGTCCGGGAGGGGAACTCTATTTCGGGCAGGGCGATGGCATCGAGTCGCGGGTCGAGACGCCCTGGGGTCCGAGCCATCTGTTTCAGGCGGGCTTTCATCGATTCCGGCCGCGCCGTTTGCAATTGCATCCCCTGCTTGACGACTTCATGGGCCCGGGCAATCCCTGGGGGGTCGCATTCGACGATTGGGGGCAGATATTCAGTGTCGATGGCGCCGGCGGCGTGACTTATCTGTCACCAGGCCAGATCCCCACCACACACCGTCAGAAGTTGCGCGAGATCGGACGAGAGGGTGGCTATTGCGGCATCGCTTTCCTCGACGGCAAGCTATTGCCCGAATCGATGCATGGCGATTTTGCCATCGGGGATTACAAGGCCAACCGCGTCAAACGGTTTTCGGTCGAGGCCGACGGCGCCGGTTATTCGCTGCAATGGAAGCAGCCGCTGCTGCAATCCAGCCACCGCAACTTTCGGCCCGTCGACGTGAAGATCGGTCCGGACGGAGCGCTCTACGTCGTAGACTGGTATAACCCGATCACCTGTCATCAGGATGATGCCTATCGCGATCCGACGCGTGACAAGGCGCATGGCCGCATCTGGCGCGTCTCGTCCGGAGCGGCGATCCCCCGCCGGCCAACTCTCGCCGGGGCGTCTCTTGAGCGTGTCGTGAACGCGCTCCAATCTAGGGACCGATGGACGCGTGATCAGGCGAAGCGGGAGATGACCACGCGCGACGCGAATCAGGTGGCGAGGCAGTTGGCGGCCTGGATCGAGACGCTCGATCCCCGAGACGCGCGCTATGAACATCATCTCTACGAGGCGCTCGCGGCCTACGCCACGATCGAATGGGTCGAGCCGGAACTGCTCGGCCAACTGCTCGATGCCAAAGACCCCCGGGCTCGCGCCTATGCGGCGCGGATGGTGGGCCGCTGGCACGACCGTCTGGACCAACCGCTGGAATGGCTCAGCAGGCGCGTCGAAGACGAACATCCGCAGGTACGCATGGAGGCGGTCATGGCCTGCGCCGCGATTCCGTCGCCGCAGTCGATTCAGGTGGCCGTTCGTGTGGTGGACGGGCCGGTGGACCCATGGATCGACTACGCCCTGACACAGGCGATTCATCACCTGCGGCCCCATTGGCTGGAGGCGTTCAAACGGGGCGATTTGACCTTTGCCCGGCCCGCCCATTTGGCGGTGGCGTTGAACGAGGTCGGCGGCAAAAAAGTCATTGGGAACCTCAGACTGATCGCCAGATCGAGTGACTTGGACACCAAGGCGCGGGGAGCCGCCATTGCCGCTATTCTCGTCGTCGGCGGGCCCAGGGACGTGAGCGACTATGGGCTCAACCCGGAGATCTTTACGCGCTCGGGAGAATACGACGCCGCTTTTCACGCCAAAGTTCTGGCCGAGTTGGTCAAACTTGCCAAAGAGAGGGAGATTCGACCGGAGGACGATCCCTCCCCTGCCTTGAACCGGATGATCGACCTTCCTCATCCCGGTCTTCGCTCAAACGCTTTGACCCTTGCCGGCCTGTGGCAGGCCGCGGCAACCGGGCCGCAGGTCTTGGCCGTGGTGAAAGATGATACGCAGCCGATCGAGGTCCGAAGCGCAGCCTTCCGTGCCCTGGCCGAACTAAAACTTGAGCCGGCCGGCCCCTTGCTTGCTTCATTGGCCGCAAGGCCGCATGCACTGCCTGTACGCGCCGCGGCCATTGAGGCCTTATGCGCTTTGGATATTGAAGCGGCGGCGCGGCATGCCGCGGAGCTGCTTCCCCAAGCCGTGGCGACAGGCTTGAATCCAGCTTCGATTCTCGAAGCATTCCTGGATCGAAGGGGCGGCGGCAAAGCGCTGGCCGCGGCGCTCCACTCGTCGAAGATAACGCCCGAGGCCGCTACCACCGTCCTGCAATCGCTGTACGGAACAGGGCGTTCAGACCGGGATCTGGTTGAGGTTCTCAGGGAGTCAACCGGCGTTACGGACGATGGGCCGCCCTATACCGAAACTTACGTCAAACAGTTGGTGACGGATGCGCTGGCGCTGGGGAATGCCCAACGCGGGGCGACGCTGGTGGAAGCCTGCATTGCCTGCCACCGAATCGGTAAGCTCGGCGGCATCATCGGTCCTGATTTGACATCCATTGGCACGACGCTGTCACCCGAACGGATTACGGAAGAAACACTTTGGCCGGGCCGGCAGGTAAAGGAAGGATATACGATGTTGCAGGTCACCACCCAAGACGGCGTCGTGCATCACGGGTATGAACGCTGGACCAGACAAAGCCAAGAATCGGGCGATCTGGTGATGCGCCAGCTTGCGGCTGAATCGCTCATAACCCTTCGCAAAGACCGGATCGTGTCGCGCCAAACGTTGGTCAGCCCCATGCCGGTGGGGCTGACTGCCGGCCTAACCCAACAACAGCTGCTAGACCTGATTCGATATATCATCACACTCGGAATGAATACATCAACCCCGTAAACAAAGGAATACCTCATGAGCCGACAAACATTTATCCGATTCCTGCTGATCGCATGGGGTGTCTGCTCGATCCATTTCCCCACTCCTGTGAAAGCCGCGGAAAAGGACGACAAGGGTTTTGTCTCCATTTTCGACGGCAAGACCCTCAAGGGCTGGGAGGTGATGCCGGCCAAGGCGACGCAGGCATGGATGGCCGGGGACGGCATGATCGTCGGGGACGGTGACAAGGGTCGAAGCTACCTCGTGTTTGAAAACAAACAGATCGCGGATTTTGAGCTAATGCTCAGCTACCGCTTTCCGGGCGAGGGCAACAGCGGCGTCAGCATTCGCGCCCGAAAGGACAAGACCGGTACGCGAGCGTTCCAAAGCTACCATGCCGATTTTGGTCATCTCGGCATCGGCAAGCAAGTCCTTGGCGCCTGGGACTTTCACACGCCCGGCCGCAAGGAGCATGCCTGTTTTCGCGGCGACCGATTGGTGATTGATGAAGACGACAAACCGACCGTGACCCCGATTGCGGGGGCGCTCACCGCGGGAGACATCCGGAAGGGCGATTGGAACCGCGTGCACGTGATTGCCAGGGGCAATAACTTCAAATTCTACATCAACGGCAAACTCGCCTCGGAGTTCACCGAGCATCTCAGCAAGGAAAGGCGTCTCGACAGCGGCATGATCCAACTGCAGTTGCACGATCCCGGCATGATCGTGCACTTCAAGGACATTCGCCTGAAGATACTGAGATGAACTATACTATCCCGACGAGGACACCTACAATAAACTGGTCGCAGAAAAGGACGAAGTACTGCGCCAGATTCGCGCATCCATGGCGGACGTGGAAAAGGCCGCTCCCTATCTTTCCCATGCTCAGTACTCCCAGCTTCGCGAGGATTTCCGATTCCTTCTGGACGCCGGACAATTGGAAAGAGAGTGGACGCGAGCCTATTTCGCTCAACGCATGTTTATTAGCCAACGCAAGGAATAATACAAAAAGAGAGCCGAGGAGGCCCTGCAAGACCTGGAAGCCCTGGACCGGACTCCCGGCGTCCTGTACGGGCTTGATGCCGATACCGGCCACCGCTATTTCATAGACGTCTTCGTCGCCAAAATGCGTCGGCGCATGAGTCTGCCCGACGAGGCAAGAGCCGAAGATGACGTGCGGCTCGAAAAAGTCAGGCTCAAATTGGATGTAGACAGGAACTGACCCCGCGACGCGCTGTGAGTGAGGAAAAACATGGGCATTCAGATTGTTATTACCTTCATAGGTGTGGTTTTTACTTCAGTGTGTGTCTGTGGGGCTGCGGCCAGGCCAAATATCGTTTGGATCTGCATAGAAGATGCTTCGCCTCATCTCAGTTGCTACGGCGAAACTGCCATAAAAACACCGGTACTTGACCTCTTGGCTGCGGAAGGCATTAAGTTCACTCAAGCCTTCGTCACGGCCCCTGTCTGTTCGACCAGTCGTTCGGCCATGGTGACAGGCATGTATCAGATGACAACTGGATTTCACCACCATCGCAGTCAACGTTTCAGCGGAAAAGGGAGTGGCAACACTCTCTACTATGAGTCATACAAGGTTCCCAAAGAGATACTCACTGTTCCGGAGTTGTTCAAGCAGGCCGGCTATTTCACCTCGAATAGTCGAAAGACAGATTACAATTTTGAACGTAATGGCTTGTATCACTCGCAGACGGATTGGGAAGGGCGTAGAGCGGGACAGCCTTTTTTCGCCCAATTCCAGCTTAAGGGGGGTAAGTCACGTGGTAGTAGAGCCGGTGTGGATCATCGTCGCATGAAAATACCACCCTACTACGCTGACACCGAGCTTATGAGGGATGACTGGGCCACCTATTTAGGCTCCTGGGTCGAAACAGATAGGGACGTCCAGAAGATTCTGGATCAACTCAAGGCTGAGGGTGAACTGGGGAATACCTATGTTTTCGTTTGGACGGATCATGGGGTCAGTCACATCCGCGGTAAGCAGTTTCTTTATGACGAGGGCATCCATGTGCCTTTGATCGTTCGTTTTCCCAATGGGCAGAAGGCAGGGACGATTCGGACGGACCAGGTGACGCATATCGATATCCCTGTGACATCTCTGACCTTGGCGGGTATTGAAGTGCCTCCCACGATGCAGGGGAGGGACATATTTTCCGAACATTATGTGGAACAGGAGCAGATTGTATCTGGGCGTGATCGCTGTGATGAAACAGTGGACTTCATACGCTGCGTGCGAACCAGGAAACTCAAGTACATTCGCAACTTTCTGAGTGATGTCAGTCATATGCAGCCCAGTCAGTACAAAGATGGCAAGAACATCGTCGTGCATGCCCGACGGTTATTTGAGGAAGGTAAGCTTGATGAGTTGCAGTCGAGGCCATTTCTGCCGACACGTCCGGCCGAGGAGCTATACGACCTGGAGAATGACCCCTTCGAGACCCAGAATCTGGCTGGCGATCCAACATATGCCAGCGTCTTGGAGACACTGCGTGGTCGTCTCAAACAGTGGATGATTGAGAATAAAGACTTAGGTCTTATTCCGGAGCCGATACTCGAAGACAAAGGCCGGCAATACGGTAGTAAGTATGCGATCATGCTGCAGCACGAAAATAGAGACTTGCTAAAAGACATTCTCGTCGCCATTGACGCATGTGAATCAGGGGACGAGGGGAGAATCAAATCGTGCCTGGGTTCCCCCGAACCTTCCGTTCGGTACTGGGCTGCACGAGCGGTCGGCTCAAAGAAACTGCTTGCCCTGAGCGCCCCCCTGGAAGCGATGTTAAAGGACAGAGACGGGACAGTCCGTGTTGCGGCGGCACAATCACTGGTCCAGTTGGGAGATCTGGCCGCAGTGCGCATTCTTGTCAAGGAAATAGAGAATGGCAACCTGTTGGTCGGCATGTATGCCATTCGCGCCATTGAAGCCGTCGGTCCCCAAGTAAGAGCTGAAACCAATGCCGCCATTCAAAAGGCCACGAAGAGTCACTACGAGTTCACGCGTAGAATAGCGAACCGATTGGTCAAAACGTGGAAGCTATAAGACACAGAAATGGAAATCCGACGACCGCGCCGTATGCATGCGATTTTTTCCATGCAAAGTGGGCCGTCCTGCTGAGCCTGGCCGGTGCATGTGATTGATTCCGGCCTGAGAGGCGGCGACGGCGTCCGCCTGCTCGATGTGGATGACGACGGCGACCTGGACCTCGCGGTCGGCTGGGAACAAAGCGGTGTTGTGCGGCTCTATCTCAACCCTGGGCCTGTCGCTGCAGTGCGCAGCAAATGGCCGGCGATCGACTGTGGCCCCGCGCCAAACGTTGAAGACGCCATGCCGGCTGACATCGATGGCGACGGGCGCATCGATGTGGTGAGCTGCACCGAAGGAAGCAACCGTCGCGTCCTGGTTCATTTCGCGCCGAGGGAGGGAAGTTATGCCGATAGCGCCGCCTGGACCACCGTCGAATTCCCCGAAAGCCTTGCTGGGGATAGCAGATGGATGTTTGCCATCGCCTTGGACGTCGACCTAGATCGTCACCTTGACATCGTCGCCGGCGGGAAGAGCCCCGACGCGAAAGTCGCCTGGTTCGAGGCGCCCGCGACAGACAAGCGCGTTCTGTCGCAGTGGGGATATCACGAGATGAGCAATGCGGGGTGGATCATGTCGCTGATCCCCCATGACATGGATGGCGATGGCGATCCGGACATCGTGGTCTCCGACCGCAGGTCTGAGGGTGGACTCATGGGCGCGCGGTGGCTGGAGAACCCGGCACCCGGTGGCGACCCAACAGGCCCCTGGCCCAATCACTTCATCGGCGACGTCGGCGACCACACCGACTTCATGGCCCTGGCCGACATGGACGGCGACGGCGACCTCGATGCCATCGTCCCTGCCAAGGATCCCGATCGCATCGACTGGCACGAACGGCTTGACGCCGGCGGCACGCATTGGATGGAGCATGAAATTGCGTTTCCTCCGCACATGGGCAAAGCCAAGGGGGTCAAGAGCGGAGATATCAATTTGGACGGCCAACTGGACCTCGTGTTGTCGTGTGCGTCGGCCAAGAACCCGCTTTCGGGTCTGGTTTGGATGGAGTATGCAAGCAGCGTGTTCGACGTCACCTGGATAGACCACGAAATCTCCGGACCCGCCGGCAGCAAATTCGACCGAATCGAATTGGTCGACCTCGACGGCGACGGCGATCTCGACGTGCTGACCACCGAAGAGAATGACGGCCCAGCCAGTCTGGGCATGGGCGTCATCTGGTATGAGAACCCGACGATTGTTTCTTTGGCAGCCGTGGGGCGGAAGCACAAACTGTCCGAAACTATCCCGGACGAGTTCCCGGCGGCCACTGTCGCTCAGGCCGCCGCCGATAATTCGCCACTGCCCCAGGGCGCCAAAGGCGTGGCGTTTAGTCATTACGACGAGTATCTCCTATTGGGCCGGACGTGGATATGCCAATTTGCGCAAGGATCCGGGCGCGAAGCTAAAGATCTCGGGCATGGACTACATTCCTCGCGACGATCCGGGCAAGATGGTCCGGGTGCTGAAAGTCGGCCCTGACATCCGACTGGAGACCGACGGCAAGAATGCCCTGCGGTGGAGCGATCCGGACAACGAGGTCTACGGCGCCGGCCGCATCGGGCTGCGCAACATGGGCCACTCCCATGTCGTGTCGTATGGTCACTTCAAGGTGTGGCAAGTCAGTCGGAGATGAGGGGTGGAGTCGACTGCAAGGGATCGGCGGTGCGTCTCGTTCGCTCTGAGGGTGACCCTTCGTGGTTCACCAGGCCGCGCACGCGCCGGTGACTCCTTGTTTTGGTCACGCTCCTCAAAAAGCTTCACAGGATCAAAATCCGGCGTGCCGTAAAGATCCTGCTGCCTTTTTATGCGGCGGTTTGCGTACTTGTCAACCATGAATGAGACCACCACTGAACCTCTGATTTCTCACGCATGTTTCCTCCGGCGGTTCCGTGACCCGCGGAACCTCGACAGACTACCCGAGCCTCAGGCTTTCTAAAATGAGGCGTTGAAATTCTGCCTGCGTTGTCAATTTCCAGCGTTCTGCGAACGCGCCGCAAAATGCAAATATATAGGAATGAGATCCCGATTGCAGAACATAGGTATCAATCAGAGCAGCAAAACCGTAATCGTGGAACCGCAAGTTGAGCAGCAGCTCTATTCTGTGAAAATTGCGTCCACCGATCTGCACGTTTGAAACCGCGCTTTCGACGAGCTCGATGAAATTCGGTTGGTCCGAGAAATAAGGGCGCGATTTGAGTTCTCCGATTGCCTCCTTTAACCTCTTTTCCAGCGCGGTGATCTCCTGCGTTAAATCTCCCAGTTTTACATACCCTCTGAGATGAACATCTGCAAAACTTGTGCCGGCGCCGAATTCCTCCCCACCGACGTGAAACAGCAAGTAATTCTTGGGCAGAATGGCATCATACATTGCGTCGTAAACGTAATCCGATTGATTCGAGGGCCTACGCAATTCTCGTTTCGCCTCTTTTGTAACTGCCGCAACCCAATCGCCCGGAACGGACAGGGCGAGATTAATTTGTTGAAATACGATTTGACCGTCTACAAAACTGCCGTCGAAATCGAGCGGCGGCTGGTTCAATTCGCTCATACTGGCATAAGCTGTCCCTCCGTAAGCCCCCATATTGATTCTGCCGCCATTGGGGATCGGCTCACCAGAGGGGTCAACTCTTGGATCGCCACTATTGACACAGGGGCTGGTAACTTCGTCGAGGACCCATACATCGTGCTCTGGCCAATATCGGCCTCGCTCGCTGAATAAATGGTAATCGTTATTGACCGGATCAACAAAGAGCGGGTCGGCATAAATGTTGCCTTCACCTTCGCCTCCTCGTTCGATGCAACTGTACCGCGCGTGGCATCCAAACAGATCATCATCTGTATTGTACCAGAAGATACTGTTGCTTATATCCGGCTCTGAGCTGGCATAGGCCTCAATGCCGTATTTGTTATCAACCACTGTCACATTGCTCATCGTCGGAGAACTGCCCGCAATAAAGATTCCCATGAAACTATTTCTTATAATAAAATTCTTCAATACACTGTCTGGCCCCTCGCCATTGTAAAAGGAGACCGCGAAATCACCTGGGTTCTCTATTACAGCTACGTCAGCGGCGCTTTGCACGGTTAGCGCCTTGCCAAGAAAATTGATTTCTTCAGAGTAGATAGCTGAATAGACCAACACTGTATCACCGTCCTCGGCTGAATCGATACCCTTTTGAATGCTTGCGAAGGCTGCCGCGGGCCTCAGACCGTTATTGTTATTGTCGCCGTTGACCGCATCGACGTAATAAATACTGGGTGTATGCGCTTCGTACGCGCCCATATCCACGATCGGCGAGGCGCCGTTGCCCGTATCGAAGTTGTCGAGCATATCAACGAAACGGGGAGTGCCGTCGAGGTCGGTGGTGACGGTCGGGGGGACACTCTCGTTGTCTCCCGCGTCGATGCACGGCGAGTCCAGCCGGAGGCGCAGATTCTCGTCCCCCGTTGCGGGCTCCCCATCCGGACCAACCGCGTCCACGAAGCGCGGATCTATGCCGATGTTGCCGGTACGCCTCGAACGGCCAAAGCCCTGGATACAGGAAAATGTCACGAGTGAGGTGCCACTATCAAGCTGCGCGAAGGCACCCGTCCCGCCCTGGTCACGGTTGCTCCAGAGGATGCAGTTGGCCAGCGTGGAACGGCTGTCTACCCGTTCGAATATCCCGCCCCCGGCGATGCTGGCTCGATTGCCGTTGAGCGTGCAGTTCGTCAACGTTGGGCTGCTTTGGGCGAGGTTGATCATTGCGCCGCCCCGAAGCGCTGTGTTCGCATTGAACATGCAGTTGATCAACGTCGGGCTGGCATCGTCCCAGTTTCCCATCCCACCACCATCCGCCCACGTCCAATTCCCGCTGAACGTGCAGTTGATCAACGTCGGGCTGGCAAAGTTCCAGTTGCCCATGCCGCCGCCACCGCCGCCGGCGCTTTCTGCTCCATTCTCGGTGAAGACGCAATGAGTCAACATAGGGTTACTTCCGTCCCGATTGCACATCCCACCACCCAGATCCCCCCAGTTCCCGTTGAATGTACAGTTCGTCAAGGTGGGACTACCAGGGTGATTGTACATGCCGCCGCCGAAACGGGCCGAGTTTGCAACGAACACGCAGTTGGTCAGCACCGGGCTGCTGTTCTGGTTGTACATGGCCCCGCCCCCCCCATCCTCTTCCACACTCGAGGCTACGTTCCGGCTGAACGTGCAGTTGGCCAATGTTGGGGTGCCGCGGTCGTTGTACATTCCGCCGCCCCGGAGTGTTTCGCTCCCGAGCGTTCCGTTCGCATTTCCACCTGTGATGACAAAACCGTCGAGCATGGCGCTCGCGCGGGTGCCGCTCCCGGTGACGACGTGGAAGGCATTGTCCTGCCGCGTCGGATCGTCAATCAAATCCGCCGCGGCCGTCGTCGGATCATCGTCGCCGATGAGGTCTCCGCTAAGAATCGTTTCGTTGCGCTCGGGATCCCGCCGTTCGCGGATGGCCTCGACACCGGCGAAGCCTCCATATATGGCCACATCGCTCTTGAGCTGAAACGTCGCGGTGCGATCTAATCCCCGGCGGCTCACCCCCCGCGGCCGGTACGTTCCCGCAGCCACCCAGATCTCATCGCCGGCCTGCGCGGCGTTCAAGGCGGACTGCGGGTCAACGAATGCATCCACCCAACTCGATCCGTCGTTGGCTCCAACGACGTCGGCCTTGACGAAAATCACAGCGGCACGCGTTGGAACGGCCAACGTCGCGAGCGCACTAAGCGCGACAATCAGGCGTGAACACATGGGACAATTCTCCCCGCCCCCGGGATGCGAGTGACGGATAGGCATTCTGATTTTACAACTTATAGTAGTAATGCTACCCCCGCGGGAAAGACAGATCAATGGGAAAACAGCCCTGTGCCGGTTGCATGTGGGCCGCATCCGGTCCCTATTGAGCCTAAAATGCCATGAAGTAAAGTCAGTTTCTCGCGTCTAAGCTTGTCTTTTGTGGGGGTTATCGAGAAACTGTAGAGTAACTTGTTCGATGAATATAATGAAAAAGTCGGACTTAGTTCGCACACTGGGAACCCTTGTGTTTGTCAAGACAAGATAGGACCATCTGTGCTTGTCAAGCATTCATGGGACCACCGTTAGACAACTTAATTCTCAATGCTTGTGTCTTGATGAAATGGGCTGTCACTCGCATCATTCATTGAATCCGAGGGTGAAAAATTGTCGTTTTTGGGCCAAAATAAAGGGTGAGGGGCCCCTTTAGACACAAAGACCAATGAAAAAAAGCCAATAGCTAATGGCTAAAAGCTAATAGATCACGCCACACCAAACGCCCGCAAGACCTGCACGATCACTACCGCCCCGACGTAAGCTGTTCCCGTAAAAATCCCCAACTGAATCAACGGCAGTTTCCACGATCCAATCTCCGTCTTGGCAATCACCACTGTTGGAAAACATTGCAGCGCAATTGCAAAGAAAAACAAAAGTCCCAGGCAAGATGAAAACGTATAGACTTTCTGATCCGTCCCCGCAAACGTCACCTCCTGCATCCGCCGCAAGAGTCCCGCCCGCAGCGCTTCGTCGTCGTCCGTCTCTTCCACACGGTACATCAACACCATCGAACTGACAAATACCTCCCGCGCCGCGAACCCCATCATCATCGCCACTCCGCCCCGCCAGTCCAGACCCATCGGCTTCATTACCGGCTCCAACACCTTCCCGATCTTCGAGCCATACGATTGCGATACCGTCGCGTATTCCCTACCTTCTTCACCCGCTGTCCCCTGTAACGGCAGATGGGTAAATGTCCATAGGGCCAGCGATATCACCACGATCGTCGGACCCGCCTTGCGGAGGTACTGTTTGGAGCGATGATAGGCGCTCGACACAACCAGCTTCAGTTGCGGCTTACGGTACGCCGGTAATTCCAATAGAAGCGATCCGCTCCCGTGCCGAAAAGCCGGTAGCTTCGAAGCCACCGTCGCCGCAACGGTCGCCGCAACGATCCCCCCGATGTACAACCCAGCCATGCATATCCCACCGATCCAGGGTTTCTCACGCGGCGTGATAAACGACAGCAGCAACACATACACCGGTAGCCGCGCACTGCAGCTCATTAACGGAATAATAAATATCGTTAAAAGCCGTTCCTTACGGCTGCTGATCGTTCGCGCAGCCATGATCGCCGGTATCGCACAGGCGAATCCCGATAGCAGCGGCACGAAACTCTTGCCGTTTAAACCGATTTTCGATAGGGGCTTATCGATCACCATCGCTCCCCGCGCCAGGTATCCCGTATCCTCCAGATACCCCATCGCCAGAAACAAGATCGCGATCTGCGGTAGAAAAATCACCACCGAGCCGATCCCAGCGATCACCCCGTCGGCTAAGATATCCGTCACCCATATCGCCGGCAGCAGCTGCTTGGTCCCTTGGATCAACATCCCGAAAAATGAATCTATCACATTCATAAACGGCGTCGCGAACCAGAAGATCGCACTGAACACGCTGAACATAATAGCGATAAATATCACCCCTCCCAGCACCGGATGCAGAAACAGCCGGTCCGGATTGAACCACTTACCCGAAGCCCCTGTCGGCAAAGGGGAGATCACCTTGTCCTCAATGGCTTCGACCTTTCGGTATCGCGCGCGGATCTGGTCTTTAGATGGATGTCCCTGCTTATGAATCGCTGTTTCGCCCTGGGGCAGAAATCGGCGAATCTCCTCAACCAGATCCCGGATGCCTTTTTTCTTGCGCCCGTCGATCGCCACCGCCTTCACACCCATCTCGCGCGACAAGGCCTGCACGTCCAACTGCCTGCCCTGAGATTTCAGAAGATCATTCATTGTCACGCACAACAGAATATCGTGCGCCCATTCTTTGAGCTGATCGATCAGGTAGAGGTGCCGGCTCAGTTGTGTTGCATCCACCACCGCGATCATCAGGTCATAGCTGTCCCTGGATGACAGCTTCCCCAGGGCCATCTTCTGATCGGATGAATCTCCCCTGAGACTGTTCAAACCGGGTGTGTCTTCAATCACCGCATCCAGTGCTAACGATCGCTTGGCCGGGCCCTTGGAAAAGGATACCGTCGAACCGGGATAATTCACCGTCTTGTAATTCGATCCCGTCAGACCGTTGAAGAGCGTCGTTTTTCCCGCATTGCACGGACCCGCCATCAGGATCCGCAGACGAGATTTCTGCTGAATCGTTTCAGGGGAATTGTGTGTGGGTTGATTAGGGCAGGACAAGACGATGGTCTCAACACCAGCCCCTAGACCACGGGAACTGGATAATTCGCACCTCTTGGTGGGTGCTCTTAAGAGCCGATCTTAATCCGACTCGCTTCACTTCTTCGCAACGCAAACGTCGTACCCCGAACCGCCAAAGCGACAGGTCCGGCGAAAGGTCCACGGGATACAACCGATATTTCGGAGCCGGGCACAAATCCCATTTCCTCTAGTTGGATCGAGAGATCGTCGCCTCCCACGATTTGGCTGATTATTCCCGACATGCCGGCTTTCAGTTGTGTGATATCCATTTCACGTTTTCCTTGATTAACACTTGTAGAGTCGTCTAATAGAGTATGGTTTAGTTTATATTGTTTGTCAGATCAAACATTATTTGTAAAAAAACACAAAAATTTCCTTTTGCCGTGGTGTACTTGCCTTCCCTGCCTTTTACCCAGTTACGTGCAGTACGCATGAACCTGCACGATTAATGTCTTTAACTACCTGTAGATACAGCACTTATAGAGTTATTCCGTGCTGCCTTGGCATCCTCTTTCCAGCGTCGGATATCGCCAGCGCTGCAGAAACCGAGAAACTGGACCAGGCGTTTCATCACCGAGTCGTCCACGACGTGCTCCATGCGGCATGCGTTTTCGTGGGCCACGTCCTCGGCGACTCCCAGGATATCCACCAAAAATTTGGTCAGAATGTCGTATTTGCTGAGCACCTGGGCAGCGAGCTTCTTTCCTTTCGGTGTCAGTTCGACGTAACTATAGGGATCGTAAACGACCAAACCTTTGTCTGATAAAGATTTAAGCGCACTGCTGACCGATGACTTGGTCACTTTGAGACGCTCTGCGATTTCCTTAACCCGAGCAACCTTGTGCTCTGACATTAAGGTATAGATCACCTTGAGATACATCTCCTGATGATCGGTGAATTCTCGATTTTCCTGATTATGCACAGAATTATCCGCCTTTTAAGCAGTTAAAATAACTCATGATTTCCGTACCCTATTATAGGTCGGTTCATTTGCCGCTACAAGAGTAATTGTAATGCGATAGATGCGCGACGAACGAGATGAAAATACGGCATGGTTCACGGTTAGAAACCTTGAATCAGCTTTTCCTTCCACTGTGAACCGTGAACCTGGAACCTTGAACCAGGCCGAAAATACAGAGTCACATAATTTTTTGACGACTGATTACCCATCACTCCCCGCTCGCTGGCGTGCTTTCCGGAGAAGGGCCTTCATCTTTCTCAACTGCGAACTGAACTCCGGATCCTGCGCGAGGTTGGTGTATTCGTATCGATCTTGTTCCAGATCATAGAGTTCGACCTGATCCGGTGATCCCCATTGGGCAAAGCGCCAGCGTTGGGAGCGGATGGAACGACCGAGTTCCTTGCCACGAGTGACGACGGTGTAAACGACTTCTTTTCCCTTGGATTCCGGATTCTTCAACACCGGGGACGAAACTGCGGCCCTGCAGGGGTCCATCCGGTTTCAATCCGCAGAGTTCGAGCAGCGTGGGATAGAAATCGACATGTTCCACCAGGGCCTGGGTGACGGCGCCGGGACGCGTCATGCCGGGCACGCGAACGATCAGCGGCGTGCGCGCGCACTCCTCGAAGCGCGTGACCTTGCCCCATATGAAATGCTCACCGAGATGGTACCCGTGATCCGAAGTAAAGACGACGATCGTGTTGTCCCACAGGCCGTTCTCCTTAAGCGAGTCGAAGAGCATGCCCAGTTGGGCATCGACGAAGGAGACACAGGCGTGGTAGGCTTGGGTGTACTCCCGGCGCAGGGTGTCGTTTTCCTCGCCCAGCTCGAAACCGAAGGCTGCAAAGCGCTTCACCATCGCCTTTTGTGGAATGTCATCCCAGTCGTGGGGCGGGCTGAGTTGGAAGCGCAGGTCTTGCACCGGGTACTGATCAAAATACTCTTGCGGGGCCAGAAAGGGGACGTGCGGCTTCTGTATGCCGCAGGTGATGAAGAAGGCCTGGTCGCCAAAACGCTCCTTGTCGAGCCATTCGATGATCTGTCGGACGTTTTTCCCGTCCTTGTGTTGCTCGTCTCTCAACTGCGTCGGGCCATACCCCGGCTGAGACTGACCGCGTGTCTGTTGGGAAAGTGTCTGAAGAGACGCCCTCCAGGCCTTGCGATTCCTGCGGGCGTCGGCGGAACCGTGCTTCGCTTCGAAGGCCTTGCGCGCTTCTGTCACCCGCGGCAATTCGTCGTTCTTGAACATGATCTGTTCGTTCCAGGCGACCTTGCCCTGCTGCTGCTTGGGCGAATGGAAAACCTTGCCGACGCTGGCGGTCCAGTAGCCGCTTTCCTTGAAGCGTTGCGGCAGGGAGACCGTGCCGGGCCGGGTCAGCCGGATGTCGATCTTGTTGTCGAGAACGCCGGTCGTTTCGGGGTAAAGGCCCGAGAGAAAGGAGGCGCGTGACGGGCCGCACACCGGATACTGGCAATACGAGCGACGGAACGTGAGGCTTTCTGCGGCGAAGCGTTTCAACGCCGGCGTCTGAATTGGAGCGTAGCCGGCAGGGGAAACGTGCGTGTTCAGATCGTCGCAAACGACAAAGAGGACGTTGGGCCTGTCCGGCTGCGCCGCAATCGCAATCGAATTCAGCGCCGCGATCGCCAATAGCAATAGGATATCAGAACAAGCTCGTTTTGGTTTCATAGGCCGTTGCCCTTTCAGATACAGACGACTGATTGCCGACAACAGACCTACAGACCTACGGACCTACAGACCCCACACTACTGATTACCCTGGTTTTCTTCCCGTGTTTTCTTACGAGCCTCCCGTCTCTTCCTACGCTCGGCCTTGCTCGATTTCGGTTCATCGATCTTGGCTGGCGTCTTCATGGCAAGGGGCGTTTTTCCCCCATTCGCGGACCTCACCATTTCCTTCAGCCACACCTGGTGCAGTCCAAACAGCTCGCGGGCTTTGTCGGGGTTCTCAGCCACCAGGTCATGGGCTTCCGAGGGGTCCTTTGAGAGATCATAGAGTGCAACCTTATCCTTGAAGCCGTGGGCTTTCCAATGGCCCTGACGAACCGCCCATTCGCCTTTGGGTTGCCCGCTGTTGAAATACAGGTTGGCGTGATGCGCATGGGCTGTGCCGGTCAACATGGGCAAGAGACTCTTGCCGTCAAACGGTGGTGTCGTCGGCATTTTCGCACCGGTGGCGTCGAGGGCGGTGGGGAGAATGTCGATGGAAATCACCGGTGTGTCGATCGTGCGGCCGCCTGCAAACTTCGCCGGCCAACTGACGACCCAGGGCGTCCGCACGCCGCCCTCATAGAGGCTGCCTTTGAAGCCGCGCAAGATCCCGTTGTTGGCGTCCATCGCCTTCGCTCCACCGTTGTCCGTCAAGAAAAACAGCAGGGTGTTCTCCCACAGTCCTTCGTCCTTGAGTTTCTTCACCACGGAGCCGACGCCCAGATCCAGGTGATAAAGCATGGCCATCAGAATGGCACGCTTGCTGGAGATATCAGGGAACTCTTTCTGAAAGCGTTCGATGTCCTCCCTGGGCGCCTGCGCGGGGGCATGGACGGCGTTGTAGGCCAGGTAGAGGAAGAAGGGATTCTCTTTCTCGCGGTCGATGAACGCAACCGCTTCTTCGGATAGGCGCGTGGTCAGGTAGCCTTCGTAATCCGTCGCCGAGATCCGTTCCTTGTTCCGGTAGATGGGCGCGTAACCACTTTTCACACCTTTTAAGGTGAAATAATCGTGGCCGCCGCGGCCCATGAATTTGTAGCATTCATCGAAGCCGCGGTTCAAGGCATGCCATTTCAATTTCGGATAATCCTGGTCCAATCCCAGGTGCCATTTGCCAATCACGGTCGACGCGTATTCTTCAGGCAGGAATGAGGGAAAGATCGGCAGTTTGGGATCGAAGCCACTGCCGCCCTGGCCGGCGGTGTAAATCCCGACCCGCTGCTGATAACGTCCCAGCATGAGACCGGCCCGTGTCGGCGAACATACGTGTCCGCTGGTGTAGGCCTGGGAGAAAAACACGCCCTCCCGAGCCAGCGCATCCATGTGCGGTGTGGAGACCTCTTGCGGATGATTCGGATTGAAGCTGATGTCCGCGTAGCCCTGATCGTCGGTCAGGATGACAACGATGTTGGGTCGGTTCGAGGCGGCGCCCACGGCGGCGGCAGTGAGCGCGCCCAGCAGAACTGCTACGGCGATGAGTGGTTTTAGAGCACCTAAAAAAATGAGTCTGCATTCGAGCGGCTTATTTTCCCTCTGGACGGCGTCAGGCTCCATCGACCATCCTCGGATGGCCTGCTTCGCCTTCCTTGCCAGAGGCAAAAACGCTCGCTCTCGGTGCGACGATCATTTTGTTAGGGGCTCTAAAGAGTCCGCTCTTTCGCATCGAGTCGGGACGACCGCGAGAGAGAGGATGAGAGATTCCGGTAGAGATCCACTCGTCTATCCAGCGGATTAGATCGAGCCTTGGGTTGAGCCGGATTTAGCGACCCCTGGGCACGCAGGACATCCCCCAGCAATTCCCCCAGGGGCCCGGAGAAGACTCGTGTCACTTGGTCGAGCAGGCCCGACAGGGAGACTCCGGTGCGAGTAAGAACGACTCTCTCATCGGCGATCGGCTGGGAAGCCGCGGCAGTTCCTGTGGACAGGGCCGCCGTCTCTGCTACCTGGCCAGTGACATCCGGTTGACGATCAACGCCTTCAGAGGATTCGGCGCCGCTGCCCCCGTGGCCCAATGCGGGGGCCACACCATTGCCGAGGGCCTTCTCACTCCCCTCTGTAACCGTCGGGAAGGAGATTTTCTCCTGGAGGTCCCTGAGGTCATCAACCAATTGATTCACTGGCCCGAGACCCGGGCCCAAGGACGCCTTGCCATCTTGAGCATGGGAGAATGGGTCGGGAGTCGGGCCTGTCTCCGCGCCGCCCGTGCCTGCCTCAAGGGAGTGCGTCTGCTGCAGAGCGAATCCGAGCTGGGCATTGAGACTCGCCTGATACTGGGATCGCTCCAGCAGGAGCGCCGTACCCCTGTCTTGGGCCGGGGGGAGGGAGGCTCCGCGCTGGGCCGCCGCAGGCGACTCGACCGGCGCGCTCTGTCGCTGTCCGGCCTCCGCAGCCGCACGGGCAAGGCTAGAGGCGGTATAGAGCGACGCATAGACCGGACTCACTGAGTTCACGTCCATACCGTGATTCTTCACTCCCGGTGTCAACACCACGTTCACACAATCAGTGGATTCTTCGACCTCTCAGCGCCGTCTCTTTAACGCATGGGCGGCCGACTCAGTCGTTTCACTGGACATTCAGGCCCTCTGCCTCGCAGACCGGCCGGTTCGACCCGTGTTACCGGACAACCCGTTCGGGCCGAACTGAATGTGCACCGAAAAGTCCCGATAATCTCGGCGGAATCACTGCTATCACGGACGAATCGAGATCAATTAGGGTCACTGAATAAACCCCCATTTTCGCCCTTGAGTCGTTGTCCGACTGTACGATATAATCAGCACTGGATCTTGAAAGGCCTCGCAGGCAGAAGGAATCCATAGACGCAGGAGACTCAACAGATGGTCAGGCAAGGTTACAATCGTCGTGCTTTCCTGGTAGCGATGGGTGCGGCGTTTTTATTGCTGGGGTCTGTATTCCGATCCCATGCCTTCGCAGTAGACTCGCCGCAGAATGTTCTCTTCATCGGTATCGATGATCTCAACGACTGGATCGGCTGTCTGGGAGGCAACCCCGACGTAAAGACACCCAACATCGATCGGCTGGCTGCGCGAGGTGTCCTCTTCACCAGTGCCCACTGTGCCGCCCCTGCCTGTAACCCTTCCCGGGCGGCACTGATGACCGGTATCCGCCCTTCGACCTCCGGTGTCTATCACAACCCGCAGCCGTGGCGGAAGTCAGCCGTACTCGAAAAGGCGGTCACGTTGCCACAGCACTTCATGGCGCACGGCTACCGAGTGATGGGCAGCGGCAAGATGTTCCACGGCGCCTTCCCCGATCCCCAGTCGTGGCACGAGTACTGGCCCTCGAAGACGCGGCAGTCACCCTCCAGTCCCATGCCCTCAGGCCGCCCCTTGAGCGGCATACCGAAAACGGCCCACTTCGATTGGGGACCGGTCGATGCCGACAAGACCGAAATGGGCGACTGGAAGGTCGCGGACTATGTCATCAGTCAGCTCAAAAAGAAACATGGCAGCCCCTTCTTCCTGGCCTGCGGGATCTTCCGGCCGCACCTGCCCTGGTACGTCCCTCAGGAATATTTCGACCTGTATCCTCTCGACAAGATCACCTTGCCCATGATCAAGGAGGACGATCTCGACGATGTCCCGCCCATCGGCCGTGAGATGTCCGGCGGCCGTGACCACAGAAATGTGATGAAATACGATCAGTGGCGCAAGGCAGTACAGGGCTATCTCGCGTCGATCAGCTTCACGGACGAATGCGTCGGTAGGGTCCTTGACGCCCTCGACAGGAGCGACTACGCAGAGAACACCATCATCGTCTTCTGGGCAGACCATGGCTGGCACCTGGGTGAAAAACTCCACTGGCGAAAATTCGCACTCTGGGAAGAGGCGACACACAACCCGTTGGTATTCGTTGTTCCGGGCGTGACGCAACCCAACCAGCGCTGCACCCGCCCGGTCAGCCTGATGGACATCTATCCGACACTGGTAGACCTCTGTGGCCTGACGCCCCAGGAACAACTCGAAGGGCAGAGCCTCAGGCCCCTGCTGGAAAACCCGCAGAGAGCATGGGCTCGCCCTGCACTGACGACACACGGAAAAGACAATCACTCGATAAGATCTGAACGCTGGCGCTACATCCGCTACTCAGACGGAACAGAGGAACTCTACGACCACCAGAAAGACAAACTGGAATGGAAGAACATCGCCTCCGATCCGCAGTACAACGAGGTCAAGGAGCAGTTGGCACAGTGGCTGCCCAAGGTCAATGTCCAGGAGATCCCCCCAAAATAACGCAAAGGCAAGACAGAAGCAGAGGAATAGGAAGTGAACGAGCCAAGAGAATAGTTTGCAACCAGCCAACAGCGCCACCTCAAATAGATATGGTTTTTCCCGTCGCGCAGCCGATGGGTGAAACCGTATTGGACTGAGCGTGCGTCAAGATCAAGGCCTCGTTATGCGGCGAACCGCTTAGTCCAATACGGCTTTGATCGCATCTCTCGAAAGTACACCTGCCATGTGTAGATCAAGGAAACCAGCGAAAAAGTCGTTACATAGCCCCTTTCTCTTTGTCATTGTACTCATTGTCGCATCTCTGGCAGCCGGCCAGGAATACGGTCGGCCCGACCGGGGCCAGCCAGGCGATGAGATGATCCAGGCGTATCTCGGCCGCGAGACCGAGAAGATTCACGAACGCTTCCTGCGGGACATCAAAACAGCCGATGACTGGGAGAAACGCCGCCCCACGTACAAACAGGAATACTTCCACATGCTCGGGCTCCCGCCCAAGCCCGTGAAGACGCCGCTCAAGGCCACCGTCACCGGCACGCTCGAAGGCGACGGTTATGTCGTCGACATGCTCCACTACCAGAGCAGGCCGAAACTGTATGTGACTGCAAATCTCTACCGACCCGCGGAAGTCACCGAGGGCCGGCGTCTGCCTGCGGTACTGTACGTCTGCGGGCACGCCCGACGCGGGCGAAACGGAAACAAGACGGCCTACCAGTCGCACGGGATATGGTTCGCCCGGCACGGAGTTGTCTGCCTCATGCTCGACACGCTACAGATGGGTGAGATCGCGGCGATTCACCACGGTACCTATCGTGAGGGTCGCTGGTGGTGGCATTCACGCGGGTATACCTCGGCCGGTGTCGAGTGCCTCAATGGGATACGCGGCATCGACTATCTGATCAGTCGGCCCGATGTGGATCCCGGCCGGATCGCGGTGACGGGCATCAGCGGCGGCGGGGCGGCAACGTTTTGGATCGCGGCAGCCGATGAGCGGGTCCGTGTCGCCGTGCCGGTCAGTGGAATGGCCGACTTGCCGTCCTATGTCACCAACCGTGTCATCAACGGGCATTGCGACTGCATGTTTCTGTACAACACGTTCCAGTGGCCCTGGACCACCATCGCCGCGTTGGTAGCGCCCAGACCGATGTTGTTTATCAATAGCGATGCAGACCCGATCTTCCCCATGGACGCCAACCAGCGGGTCATCAACCGGCTGGAACGGATCTACAGCTTGTATGGAAGGAGTGACTTCGTCGACAGCGTCGTGAGTATGGGCGGTCACGCGTATCGCAAGGATGTCCGCCGGGCGGCCTATCGCTTCATCAACATACACCTGAAGAACGATCCGAGCCCGGTCACCGACAGTGAGGTCGACCTCGTCACCGGGTCCGGCAACAAACCGCGCCATCCGATCGAACCCGAGAGACTTCGCGTGTTCCCCGAAGATGCCGACATTCCGCAAGATGAATTGAACACGACCATCGATCGGCATTTCGTGCCGATGGCGAAAGTCGACCCGCCGCGCAGGGGCGAGTTCACATCCTGGAAGGCAACACTCCTGGCCGAACTGCGCCGCGTGACATTTCGGTATTTCCCCGGACGGATTCCAGCCGCCAGGTTGCTGCATGGGGACCAGAAAGACGTTGACAGGCTCGAGTCGGAGCCCGGCATCAAAATCCGCCTGCAACACCTTCGTCCATTCGCATCGGCCGGGGACACCCAGCGCATCATGATGGTAGTGCGCGATGCCACTTCAACAGAAACCCTCTCCGGCTGGATACGCAAAGCACTCGAACCGGGGGACGCCTTATACGTGTGCACGCCACGTGGCGTTGGCGCTAGCAAGTGGACTACAAAGGACCCGCCCAACTACATCGAACGTTCCCATGTTCTGTTGGGCCGGACCGTCGATACCGGCCGAGTTTGGGACATCATCGCCGCGGCCCGCCATCTACGGGCCAAGTACGGCAAGGACGTACCCATCCACGTGCTTGGCGAAGGCGCCGCCGGCGTGCTGGCCGCATACGCCGCCCTGTGGGAGGAGGACATAGCGGGGGTGATGTTGAACGCCCCGCCCCTCTCGCACATGGACGCGGGGGCACCCCAGTTTCTAAATGTCTTGAGAGTGTGCGACGTCCCCGACGTCCTGGGAATGCTCGCACCACGTGAATTGACCGTGCATGGAAACCACGCCGACCGGTTGGGCAAAGTGGCTGACATCTATGCCGCTGCTGAAGCTTCTGCGAAGTTTGTCAGAGAGTAAGCTTTTAGCTTGTCTCTGTCCGAAAACTCGACAGATGTCACCCAAGAGAACGGGCTGATCAGGCGACGAGGTACGAGGTCGCCTGAATTAGCTAGGTTATTGGTTTTTACCATTTCTCTATGCTAACGACTACGGGTTCTAGCCGTTGAATACGGCATTAGGTTTGCTTCGCCTTCGCTTTCAGCCGGGACACTCCACGCTCATTCTTCGCCTAATGGAGTGTCCCATCCATTTGCC
>JADFMM010000070.1 GCA_022563885.1 Planctomycetota bacterium
CGCAGCCGGAGGCGAGATCATCACTGGCATCGTCGACTTACCCATGTGGTCGGCAGTGGTCATCGTGGTGGGCATCACCACGCTCTATACGACCTTTGGAGGCCTTAGAGCCAGTGTTGTCACGGATGCCTTTCAGTTCACGGCCTTCGCCATCTTGCTGCCCGGCGTCTTCGTGTGGCTCCTCCTGAGGGACGGCGGCCAGGGCTACACCCTCTTTTCCAGCGACCTCCTTTCCACGACTCGCCAGGGCTGGACAGACCTCACACCGGTCGAAATCCTCGGCTGGATAACGGCCTTCTTGTTGGGCGAGACCCTCATCCCACCCATCGCCAATCGAGCCTTGGCCTCTGAGACGACCGCCACCGCCCGCTATGGTTTTCTGCTGGCCGGTGGGTTCAGTGTGATATGGTTCATGGTCATGATTGGTTTGGGGACGTTGGCGCAGCGACTGATCTCCGGGGAACCTACCGAAGACCAAGTCCTCATGTCCCTGGTGCGCGCCACGCTGGCGATGGAGTGGTATGCCCTCATACTGGTCGTGTTGATTTCCATTGTCATGTCTAGCCTTGATTCTCTGCTAAATGCGGGGGCCGTCGCTCTTACGCAGGACTTGGTGCGTCCCCTATGGAGCATCAGTGATGACCGGGCTCTAGCCATCGGTCGCTGCGGCACCGTGGTGTTGGCATTAGTGGCCGTTGTATTAGGCGTGTGGGGCGTGGGGACAAGCATCCTAGAGGGGCTATCAAAATGTTACAGCATTTGGGCGCCCGCCATACTGCCGGCCTTGATCCTGGGCCTGTGGATCAAACGGCCCGTCCCCCTCGCCGGCATGTTGTCCATGGTCGGTGGAACCGTGACCGCTCTGGTCTTCATCGCTGTTTTCACCTTTATTCATCCGGATGTCCCGCATGTCCTCGCGATCCTACCCGCCTTGTCCGTGTCGCTCCTGGGCTACCTGGTAGGCCACCTCTTCGGTCGATCTCCAGAGGGGAGGCGCGTATGAGCCTGATTATCCCCGTGATTGCCATGGTTGCCGCGTTGTTGACGGTGACCGGTGGTGTCTGGGTGGCCTTGGGGCTCTTCAGAGAACTCAGGAACAGAAGAGACGACTCACGTTCGCGTTAGTGCCTTACACCCTCTCTGGCTTGACGGGTAGGTTTGCGCAGCGGATTTGGACCGTGTTGGCGCGCCCTTAGGACGCTCCCTTACCGTCGTCTCTTGCGAACGGCGACAAAGACGAGAACGGCCGTGATAAGAATGATCACGAGGACTTCTTTGGGCCCAATCAATACGGCAGCCATGTGAACAAGAATCTCCTCACTGGCACACGGGTATAGCCTGGCGTACATACTTTAATCATCTCTCTTAGCCCCTCAATTGCAAGAAAAACCTCAGAAAAGCCCGCATGGCCAAGTCTTTCAGGGATTAAGTGTAACACGCTTGCGGGTTTTACGTCTTATAATTAGGTAGAAGGGACAGATATGATGGACTTAGGTTCCCCCTCTGCCTACCATGCAACGGAGGACGGAACCTTCTCTTCCCCCCCACGCTTTCACCAAGCGGCTAGACACCCTCACTCGGCCGGCACCAGGCAACTGTCACGAACCGGGACACAGTAGTGGAATGCATTGCGATGTGACTGGCTCTTGCCACTCTGGACTTCCGACTCCACCCCCTCATGCAGAGTAGGGGTGACAACCTACCTTTCTTCTCAGCTACTAAGAGCACCTAACATAATGAGTCTGCATTCGAGCGGCTTATTTTCTCTCTGGACGGCGTCAGGCTCCATCGACCATCCTCGGATGGCCTGCTTCGCCTTCCTTGCCAGAGAGAAAAACGCTCGCTCTCGGTGCGACGATCATTTTGTTAGGGGCTCTAAATGATTGGATAGAACGCGATGGGGGGAGCAAGACCCTCCTGTACGGGCATTGGTTATTGCAGACACGTGGAGTGCTCTGATCCAAGGATCGGGGAACTCCATTTTCTTTACTGGAGACCAGTGACAGGGGACTGGGGCGGACCGACTACCGATTACTGGTCACGAGTTGACTCCCGAGAAAAGACCCTGTAGGATACCGCCTCCTGGGGCGGTTAGCTCAGTTGGCTAGAGCACCTGCCTTACAAGCAGGGGGTCACAGGTTCAAGTCCTGTACCGCCCACGTTTGTCCCTTGTACGGTTTCATCTCATCTTCAGGTCGTCTTTGGTTCGAGACAAGTCTGTGCTTGTCTGACAGAAACCTATATGAGTGCACAGTGTGGCTCCAGGAACGGTGTGTTATAGGGACGCAAAGATCTCTCGGTAGAATTCCGGATGCGATTGCCAGGTTTGAGCTGAAATGATGTTTTTGTCGCGGATAGCTTCATCAGAACAGTAGGTCCCACCGTTAGACTCAACTTCATACCGGACATGTTCATAGCAGGTGAGCCTCCTGCCACCGGCCAATCCAGCCGCAATCAAGATTTGAATCCCATGGCAAATCGAATAGATCCACTTTCCCTGTGCATTGAACTCTCGGGTGATCTTCAAGAGTGTCTCGTTGTGTCGTAAATACTCGGGTGCTCTGCCACCCAGGAGCATGATCGCCATGTACTCATCCACCTTGACATCATCAAACGTCAAATTCGCCTCGACACCATATCCTTGTCTTTCAATATACGTGTCCCATCCCGGTTCAAAATCGTGCAGCACCAAATGAAGACGCCGCCTGCTGGGAGCAGCAAGCACTGGGTCATATCCCGCTTCCTGGAATCGATGTAGCGCATAGAGTGTTTCGTAACTTTCCCCTGCGTCGCCTGTAACGACGAGAATTTTTTTACGCATGAGTTTGTCCTAACTGTGTTTAATCTCGTGCCTGCGCACAAGTCGAGCGAAAAGCATCCTCCTGAAAGCAAGCGTTTTTGCTGTTTTTGTCGCAAAAACGATTTTTTCCTCCCAGTCTCTCACTATCTGGACTTGCGACGGCGAGCCGTGATAGTACGATAATGTTGTGCTCTATGCCAGCTTCGCCACCTTAGCGCGGCGAGAAACCGAGAATTCGATCGGTGCTTCCATGGGTCGTCCTCATGCCATGGGTCGGGCAAGGCCTGTTTCAGCTAGCTCGCTACGGTGGGAGACGCGCCGACCGAGACTTGGTACAATCTCAGAGCGTGATCCTATGAATAGATCAGTCTCGTCCATGCTTCGGTGTTTTGCACTGGCTATCGTCCTCTGTTGTGAGTGGAAAAAAGCTGAATGAATCTTGAACAGCTCGGTTTCAGCGATTGGCATCAAGACAGAGTCGATCCGTCCCAGGGCGAGAAGTTTGAGATTGCCCGAGTGACAACCGTGCACCGGGATGGCTATGTCATCGTGGGTGAGAAGGGGACGACCTCCGCCAAGAGCAGGGGAAAGCTCAAGTTTGCAGCGGATTCGGCGTTGGAGTTGCCGACCGTGGGGGATTGGGTATACGTCAAATATCCTCAGGATGATTCATTCGCGGCCATTCAGGCGGTCTTCCCACGAAAATCTCTGTTGAAGAGGAAAACCTCCGGCAAGCGGGTCGAGTTTCAGTTGATCGCGGCGAATATTGACGTGGCCTTGATCATCCAGTCCCTCGATGCCGACTATAATCTGAGGCGATTGGAACGCTACCTGGTGATGGTCAACGAGAGCCATATTCAGCCCGTGGTGTCGCTGAGCAAACGGGACTTGGTCCATGCGGATGAATTGGCTGAGAAGGTTGCGGAGGTCCGGAACCTCATGCCGCAGGTGCGGATCGTCGCTTTCAGCAACGCCGAAGGGTCGGGCCTGGCGGAGATCGAAGGTCTGTTGATGCCCGGCCAGACCTACTGCCTGCTCGGTTCCTCAGGCGTCGGCAAGACGACGCTGCTCAATAACCTCTTGGGAGAGGAGCGCCTGGAGACGCAGGCGGTTCGTGAAAAGGACGGCAAGGGAAGACATACGACGAGCGCGCGTGAACTCCTCCTGTTGAAGAATGGCTCCTTGATCGTGGACACACCCGGCATGCGGGAGCTGGGGAACATCGATGTCGAAATGGGCCTGTCGGAGACCTTCGATGACATAGAACTCCTGGCAACCCAGTGTCGCTTCCGTGACTGTTCCCACACCAAGGAGCAGGGCTGTGCCGTATTGGCAGCGATCGAGAAACGCGAGATCTCCCTGGAACGTTATGGCAATTACGAGAAGATGGCGAGAGATGCCGCCCGTCACGAGGCGTCTCAGATTGAAAAACGTCGAAGAGACAAGAAATCCGGCAGATTCTACAAGACAGTCATGAAGCACAACGTCAAGAAGAGGTGGTCTTAGGTTGGTCTTAGATCTATGAACGAAATGGAGGCAAATGTGATCGAGCGTCATATTTCTATTGTCGCCCAAGAGTTGAGTATCGCCCCGGTGCAAGTGTCGGCTACGGCTGAACTGCTGGCCGATGATGCCACGGTGCCGTTCATTTCACGCTATAGGAAGGAAAAAACGGGCGGCCTGGACGAAGTGGCGATCACGGCCATCCGAGATCGTCTTGCCCAACTGGTGGAATTGGACGCACGACGTGAGACCATCCTGAAGTCCATCCACGCGCAGGGCAAGCTGACACCGAAACTGCAGGCCGCCATAGAGAAGGCGCCGACCTTGGCCGCGCTGGAAGACCTCTATTTGCCCTACAAACCCAAGCGGAGGACCCGGGCCACCATTGCCGTTGAGAAGGGGTTGGAACCTCTGGCCGCGGCGATGTTGGAACAGCGAGAAGACTGGGATCCGGCGCAGGAGGCGCAGGCCTTTGTCGATGCCGAAAAGGGTGTCGAGACGGTGGAGGACGCGCTGGCCGGGACTCGGGACATTGTGGCCGAGTGGGTCAACGAAGATCAGCAGGCTCGGGCCTGCATCCGCGTCCACTTCACTCAGCAAGGGCAATATCAGTGTCGGGCCATCAAAGGCAAGGAAGAGGTGGGGTTCAAGTACGAAAACTATTTCGATTGGCAAGAGCCTCTCGCGAAGTCCCCCTCCCACCGCATTCTCGCCATGCGCCGCGGGGAGAAGGAGGGATTTCTCAGACTGCGAATCGTTGTGCCGCAAGAGAAGGCCCTCTCTCTGCTGGAGGCACTCTTTGTCAAGCGCCCTAGCCCCGCCGCCGAGCAAGTCAAGTTAGCCGTCGCAGACGGCTACAAGCGGCTGTTGGTACCGTCGATCGAGACGGAGATTCGCCTGGAAAGCAAGAAACAGGCCGATCGGGACGCGATTAAGGTCTTTTCGAGGAATCTTCGTCAGTTACTTCTCGCGTCGCCCCTGGGCCAAAAGGCCATTCTGGCCATTGATCCGGGGTTCCGCACCGGGTGTAAGGTGGTCTGTTTGGACCGCCAAGGACAGTTGCTGCACGATACAGTGATCTATCCCAGTCAAGGCGTCGGCAATGCCGAAAATGCGGCCCGAATACTTCGGGACTTGGTCGAGCGTTTTGGTATTGAGACGATAGCCATCGGCAATGGGACCGCCGGCCGGGAAACAGAGAGCTTCGTGAAAAAGCTTGATTTGGACAGCGGGATTTCCGTGATCATGGTGAATGAGAGTGGGGCGTCCGTCTATTCCGCCTCCGAGGTGGCCCGCGGGGAATTCCCGGACAAGGACCTTACGGTGCGCGGCGCCGTTTCGATTGGCCGCCGGCTGGCCGACCCGCTGGCTGAACTGGTCAAGATCGATCCCAAGAGCATTGGTGTGGGCCAGTACCAACACGATGTGGATCAGGGCCTGCTGAAACAGGGACTGGACGATGTGGTCGTCAGTTGTGTGAACTCCGTGGGCGTCGAGCTCAATACGGCCAGCAAGCAGCTCTTGACCTATGTGTCCGGGCTTGGCCCCCAGTTGGCGCAGAACATCGTCGACTATCGCAATGAACATGGTCCCTTTCAGTTGCTGACGGAGATTGAGAAGGTGCCGCGTCTCGGGGTCAAGGCCTTCGAACAGGCCGGTGGCTTCTTGCGCATTCGAGATGCCGCTCAGCCCTTGGACAACAGCGCCGTCCATCCGGAACGCTATGCCCTGGTGGACACCATGGCCCGCGATGCCGACTGCACCGTGCGGGAATTGATCGCCGATGGGGCTCGGCGTGAGACGATCAAGCTGGATCGTTACGTCACGGAAGAGGTGGGATTGCCCACGCTCAACGACATCATGACGGAGTTGGCCAAGCCGGGGCGCGATCCTCGGCCCCCCTTCGAACAGTTTGCGTTTACCGAGGGCGTGGAGTCGATTCAGGATGTCAAGGCCGGGATGGTGCTGCCGGGCATCGTCACCAACGTCACCGCCTTTGGGGCCTTCATCGACATAGGCGTGCATCAGGAGGGTCTGGTCCACATCAGCGAGCTGTCCGATAGATTCGTCAAGGACCCGGCTGACGAGGTCAAGGTTCATCAGAAGGTGAGGGTCACGGTGAAGGAGGTGGACCTCCGCAAACGCAGGATCGCGCTCTCCATGAAGCAAGGCAAAGCTGCCCCCGCCAAGACAAGGGCCAAAGAGGGTACGCAGACGCGTGAAAAACCCCTCGAGAAATCTCGAGACAGGCCGGTCACGAAACCCAAGCGTCCCTCCCCATCAAAACCGAAGTCAGACCCGCCGACGCGGTCCGGTCGAGATCGGCATGAGCCGCTGGGAGATCGCCTGCAGATTCGGCTGAAATGACGTCCACTCACCGATCCGGTAGAACATTCCATGACGACGATCACCTACCTCGAGATGCGAGACGCTGACAAGTGGGTCTTGCGTAAGACTCGCGATCCGAAATTCACGGTACGGGAGTCGCTCGCGGATCAGTGGCAAGAGAGCCGTTCTTTTTACCTGGCCGTGGGTGAGCAGTGGCAGTGGCAAGACCAGCGGGACTGGACCGAGGCCCAGTGGTGCGATTATGCCGAAGCCGATTCCCTTCGCACCTTTGTGGTAGAGCACCGAACCACCTCGGCCGGCTACTTCGAACTGCGTCGGGAACAGACGGGCGATGTCGAGATCGTGCATCTTGGATTGTTGCCGTCTTTCATAGGAAAGGGATTGGGCGGGCCTCTGCTGAGTCAGGCCTTGCGCCGGGCATGGAACTGGGACGCCAAGCGCGTTTGGTTGCACACCTGCAGCAAGGATCACCCGCGTGCCTTGGACAACTATCTCAAGAAGGGGTTCGCCGTGTTCAAGACTGAAACGCAGGAATGACGCCGAGACATGCGCTTGCCCTGCCTCCTTTTCCTGGAAGGCAAGCCGACGGAGAGATTCGAACCCTCAACCTCAGCTTTACGAAAGCTGCGCTCTACCGTTGAGCTACGTCGGCACAAGGGGCGTGTATCGTATCGCTTGTCTGCTTGCGTGTAAAGGGCCAATGTCCGGCAGGGCGATCGCATCTTAATGCCAAGTTCATGTGTTTTGCGGGAGAAACGCCACTAATCGAAGAGTCCTACCGTTCAAGTAATCAGTTCTTACACCATTCGCCGGAGGCAGTTTGTGAGCTCAAACCGGTACGCCGAGCAGTACCTGCACCTTTGCCCTATTCAAATCCTAAACCGCCTACAATTCATGACTTACGATGCATCACATACACCTACAACGACATATTTTTTTAATTGTCACCTTTTCAGACCATCATACAACATAATACTGGATAACCTGAACCAGCCGACTGAAGATTGCTGATGACAAAGGTGATAGACTGGACAAAGATCCGGCCACTAACATGGACATATCAAACAATACTTATGCCGCCGCCTGTGCAGGCTCCAAAGATGCTTACGCGTCTATTGTTAACAAATACAAATCACTGATTTGTGCAATCACATACAATACGACAGGAAATTTAGAACTGAGCGAGGAAATTGCTCAAGAGGTATTCCTGACCGGTTGGCAGCATCTGTCTGAGCTACGAAGTCCATCTAAACTCCGGAGTTGGTTATGCGGCATTGCTAGAAACATTGCCAGAGACAAAAATCGAATCAATCGCCAGAAACAAACAGAGGCACTCACCAAGGACATTGTCGCAAGATCACATGCCGACAGTGACCCCGTCGAACTAGCAATAACCAAGGAAAAACAGGAGATTATCTGGGAGAGTGTATCAGGCATTCCAGAAATCTATCGGGAAGTGTTGATCCTGTTCTACCGCGAGCAACAGTCCATCAAAGAAGTCGCCGAACTGCTTGACCTATCACAAGACACCGTTAAGCAGCGACTCCATCGGTCAAGACAGATGCTCAAAGGTCGAATTACTAGCCTTGTTGAGGAAACGCTGCGATCTTCAAGGCCGGGAAAAGCGTTTACATGTGCTGTTCTCGCATCCCTGATCCCCACAAAACAGGCTTTAGCAGGGGGGGGATTGTCCGCAGGCTACATCGCCGCCATCGCCACTCCTCCGAAGACACTTTGGATATCCATGGCCAGCACTGCAACTGGCATAATTGTGTTTCTTATTTCTAAGGGCTACTGGATGCTCATGTGCTTCATTGCTTTTTCTGTCCTTCTAATCTTCAGAAGGATTCCATCCATAAAGAACATCCGCACTGACTACCTCATGTGGTCGCTCATTGTGTTCGCGCCGGGCTTTGCCCTCCTCGAACAGCCACTAAGATGCCTAGCGTTTGTAATACTGGGGATGGGGCGATTGTATTCCTGGCATCCTCAATGTCCTAGTGTCGTCCGGAAATTGTTTAACCCGGAAAGAGATAAACTCCCAGCTTCATCGAAGACCTTGCGTTCAGATGCTCCGCCGGCTGATTGGAAACGGCAGCTAGTTCTATACTGTGTATTCATTGTCCTATTCGTTGTCCAGGCAGTGCAAGTACACTATCATATGCCTGGCATTTCGATAATGCTCGCGCTACTCGTCGCAAAATTGGTCTTTAACGCGTCTCGCATGACTAGCAAAGTATACTCATGCAGGAAGAAAGGATAGTGATAAGAACCTAATTGCTCTTGTGTTTATATGGCCACCTCGACACTTCGATTGTTGATATAATTCTCAGAAAAAATAGGAATGGAGTCCCAATGTGCCGGCATGAGAATCCTCTCGTAAATGAACCGTAGGACTCTTCAAATAAATGGCGTTTCTGCCGCAAAGTACACGAACTTGGCGTTAAGATGCGATCGCTTTGCCAAGGTAAAGGGGTAACGGAGGGCAATTTTGCCATTGTTCATTCTGAGCTTGCAGCCTATAGTCGAAGCAAGTTCGCATATCGAGCGTCAATCACGAAAGGGAGACCGCCATGGTCGCAGATTCCACGATAGGATGTCCAAGCTGTGGAGCCAGAATAGAGCTCACCGAGGCCTTACCCAACATTGAGTCGCTCACCTTGGAAGGTGTCATCGATGGGGAAACGGATTCGTCTACAATCACCCCAGTTTCATAATAGCGGGCTGGAGGCCAAGGTCGCCAAGTGTCAGACTGACGCGGACTTTAAGCGATTGCTCGATGCACTGAAGAGAGCAGGTGCCTTTGACTTTCCGGGTTACGCGACCGGGCTCTATCCGGCGGTGGGAACGGGATCCCTCCGAGAGGGGACGAGCGGCTATACGAATGTCTGGGTACGTGACAACATTCATGTGGCCCACGCCCTCCTACGGGACGGTCAGACCAAGCGGGCTAGGCGAGTGGCCTGCCAATTGGCCCGTTACTTTCGAGCCCACTCCCGCAGATTTCGCCAGGGCATCCTCCGGCCTAGTCTCTTTCGGGACCCGATGCAGAGGCCGCACATCCGCTTCGACGGCAACACGCTGAAAGAGTTGCCGGTGGAGTGGTCTCACGCCCAGAATGATGCCATGGGCTATTTCCTTTGGTTCTACTGCCTGTTGATCGACGAAGGCGTCATACCGATCGCGGAGGTGGATCGAGGCCTGTTGTCCCTCTTCGTACTGTTTTTCAAGTCGATCCGCTATTGGCAGGATGAAGATAGTGGCCACTGGGAAGAGATTCGCAAGGTGGCTGCGTCCAGTATCGGCACCGTCGTGGCCGCCCTGGAGCGACTCGAAAGACTCTTGGCGCAGGAGACACTGGCCTTACGCAAGGAGCGCGGCCTGCCGCGGGTGGATATCCAGATGGTCCGACGGCTCAAGCGCCAGGGTGAAACTGCCCTTAACGGGATTCTGCCGGCCGAGTGCCTGCAGTCCCATGGGCAAAAGCGTCGTCGCTACGACGCCGCGACACTCTTTTTGATCTATCCCTTGCAAGTGGTTGATGCTGAGGCTGCCGATGCCATCATGGATTCTGTCACGGGTCCATTGCAAGGCGCCATCGGCATCAAACGCTATCTCCGCGATTCCTATTGGGCGGCCGATTTCAGGGGGCGGGTCCTGGAGTGTGAGCGAACGGTGGACTACAGTTGTGACCTGACCAAACGAGATACCTTGCACAAGCACGGCCGGGAAGCGCAGTGGTGCATCTTCGACCCAATCGTTTCGATCATTTACGGCCGGAGATTCCGTCGGACCGGGCGCGCCCGGGACAGGAAGTGTCAACGGCACTACCTCTTGCGCTCGCTGGCCCAGCTCACCGACGACCGGGGAGACTACCTGCCTCTGCGTTGCCCGGAACTCTACTTCCTGGAAGGGGGACGTTTCGTGCCCAACGACCATACACCCTTGCTGTGGACCCAGGCCAATCTACTCAGTGCCCTGCACGAGATGGTTCTGACGCTGAAGGCCTGTTAGTGCCTTTGCGACCGGGCTGACCGTCGAGCTGTTCGTATGCCTTTTCAAACACCTCGTCGACCGATAGGTTGCGCACGTTGTACCTGGGGTCCCTGCTCTTGATCTGTCGACCCCGGCCGAAGGGGTCAACGGCGACCATACACTCCGGTCGCCCGTAGGGATAGATTCTCGCGGGGTTGGACCAGCTATACAGCATGACCAAAGGCACGCCCAAACCGGCGGCCACGTGGCCGGGCCCCGTGTCATTGGCCACCACGAGGGCGGCTGAGTCCATGAGGGCCACGAGTTGCGGCAGGGTGGTTTGGCCGGCGAGGCTCAAGACGGGACATCTGCTCTGCCTGCCGATTTGATCGACGGTCTCTCCTTCGCCGGCGCTGCCCACGGCCACGATGGACAGGCCGAAGGCGTCCTGGAGTCGGTCGGCCAAATCGGCAAAACGCTCGGCAGGCCAACACTTGTCCCCCTGGGCCGAACCGGCCACGAAGATGACGTAGCGGCGCCTCGCAAGGGCTCGTCGCTCGAAGAGGAACTGTGCCCATGCCCGGGCCTCGGGCGGGTGCGGAAACACAAATAAGGCCGGGGGCAGCGGCTCAGCCGACAGCGACTGCACCAGCTTGAGATTGAAGTCGACTAAATGGAGGTTGTTGATATCTTGATGAATGGTCCGGGAGTAGAGCCAGTGCGCGCCCTCGCGGGCGTTGGCCATGCCTATACGCAGGGTCGTACCCGTGAAATAACCCAGAAGTGCCGAACGCAGCAGTCCTTGAAAGTCCAGTACGCAGTCGAATTGCCGCGCTCGCAGGTCGCGTCGCAGGTGCAACAGGGCCTGCAAGCTGTGGATGTTGCGCCAGGTGCCGGCCAGACGATGCCGATCGAAGGAAATGATTCGGTCGAGTTGAGGGTGGCCCTCCAGGAGCGGAGCAAACTCGGGCTGCACAAGCCAGCTGATGGTCGCCCGGGGTAGGAGCGTGCGGAGGGCATTGAGGGCCGGCAGGGTCAGTACAATGTCCCCCAACGCGCTGGGCTTGATAATCAAAATGTTTGTGGGCGCCGGGTCCATTGCAGCCGATTGTAGGAAAAAAGGAGGGGGCAGGCAAAGCGTTTGTGGGCCGTGTGCTCCGCACACCATGTTATTGTTGCCGGTCAAGATGCCAAGGCGTCAAGACCTGGTGGAGGCCAGCCTTTTTCTCGGCGGCTGTACGCGAAATAGCCTTTCCGTGTGCAGCACACCCTACCATGCTAATCGCGGTCAGGGAGAGCCTCGGTTGCCTCTCTCCGGGTTCGTGGGTATATTACGGGGGTTTGGCTAGGTAGCCGCTTTGAACGGTCAAGAGAAAGGAACGGAATGAATGTCCAATGCTGTTGGAGGGCCGTGCTCTCGGTGGTGATGCTTCTGGGCGCGGCGGCGCCGGCGGAACAGGGTGAATGGGCGCCGGTGAAAGGTAGGATTCAGACCCGTTGGGCTGCCGACGTCGATCCCGATCATGTTCTTAGGGAGTACCCTCGCCCCTTGATGGTGCGCAAGGGTTGGAAGAACCTCAACGGTCTTTGGGACTACGCCGTCACCGGAAAGGAAGAGGTGGCACCCGCGACTTTCGAGGGCCGCATCCTGGTGCCCTTTGCCGTCGAGTCGGCCCTCTCCGGGGTGGGACGCAGCGTAGATGCGGGTCAGGCCCTGTGGTATCGGCGATCTTTCACCATCGCTTCGTCTTGGCGGAAAAAGAGGGTCTTGCTGCACTTTGGCGCGGTGGACTGGGAGTGCAGGGTATGGGTGAATGGGGAGTTGCTGGGCACACACCGCGGCGGCTATGACCCCTTTAGCTTTGAGGTGACTGATGCACTCCTGGATGCAGGGCCTCAGGAGTTGATCGTGCGTGTCTGGGACCCGACGGATCAGGACAATGCGACCCAAGCGCGGGGCAAGCAAGTTCGCAAACCCGGAGGCATCTTTTATACAGCAGTGACAGGGATCTGGCAGACCGTCTGGATCGAGGCGGTGCCGCGGGCCTATATCAGTGCCCTCAAAATCATCCCGGACATCGACCAAAAGAGGGTCATGGTCAAAACGACCGTTGTCGGGGCCACCGAAGGCATGAAAGTGAAGACCTCGGCCAAAGAGGGGTGGTTCATCAAGTCGCGTGCTGAGGCGCAAGTCGGCGTGACGCAAGTACTCGCACTCGCCAAACCGAAACTGTGGTCGCCGGACAGACCCTACCTCTACGATCTGGTCGTCGACCTCAAGGATAGACGCGGCAAGGTGGTGGATCGTGTCAAGAGCTACTTTGGCATGCGCAAGATCGCGGTGGCAGAGGACGAGCAGGGCGTGAAGAGGCTCTTTCTCAACAACAAGCCCCTCTTTCAGTTCGGTCCGCTGGATCAAGGGTGGTGGCCGGACGGGTTGTATACGGCGCCCACCGACGAAGCCCTGCGCTATGATCTGGAGGTCACCAAGGCCTTGGGATTCAACATGTTGCGAAAGCACGTGAAGACCGAGCCGCAACGTCTCTACTACCACTGCGATAAGCTGGGTCTGCTGGTCTGGCAGGACATGCCCAGCAGTCGGTACCGCCGTAACAGTGTGCCGCGGGGCGACCTGCCGGAAATAGACAGGCAATGGGAGTTGGAATGGCAGCGGATCATAGACGCCTATCACAATCACCCCTCCATCGTCATGTGGATTCCCTTCAACGAGGGGTGGGGCCAGTACGATACGGAACGTATCAGCCAGTGGACCAAGGAGTATGACCCGACACGCCTGGTAAACAATGCCAGCGGATGGACGGACCACGGCGTGGGGGATGTCGTGGACATCCATAGCTACCCCGGACCGCTGATGCCCCCCTTGGAACCGGACCGAGCGGCCGTGCTGGGTGAATTTGGGGGACTCGGGTGGGCGATCGAAGACCATCTCTGGCAGGAAGAAGGTGGCTGGGCCTACCGGTCGTTTGAGGATCAAATCCTCTTTGAACGGAACTACACCGACCTGATCGCGCAACTCTATGATCTGGTCGAAAACGGCTTGGCTGCCGCCGTGTACACTCAGACAACGGACTGCGAGGTGGAGATCAATGGCCTGATGACCTACGATCGTGACATTATCAAGCTGGAGCCCCGGAGGTTCCGCGCTTTGAATAGGGGCGTGGTGCCGCCCCGGTTCGCCGACGGGCGGGAGACTTTTTGGGACAGACACGTCGTGGAACTGACGAGCCCCAACCCGCGCACCGAAATCCGCTATACGACGAACGGCAGAGATCCGACCCGCCACTCTCCTCTCTATGAAGGACCCATCCGTCTCGATCATGATGCCACGGTGAAGGCTCGCGCCTACTGGCCGGGTGGCGGCAAGAGTGTGGTGGTGAGTCGATCCTTCCGCGAGGTCGCTACCTTTCAAAGGGCCGTTGCTATCGATCCTAACGGCTTGTCACCCGGCTTGACCTGTGATTTGTATCATGGACGATGGACCCAATTGCCCAACTTCCGGGGCCTGGAAGCCGTCAACCGTGTCATCAGCACCAGGATGGACCTGGCCCAATTGCCCGATGAACGACTGAACTTCGCCCTGCGTTTCACCGGATTCATTCGTTTGCCGAGGACTCAGGTCTACCGTTTTTATATTGAGTCGGACGACGGCACGCGGCTGACGGTAGGTGGTAAACGAGTTATTGACCACGACGGTGTGCATGGCATGACCGACGCCAGCGGCGAGATCGCGTTGGAGGCCGGATGGCATCCGGTTGAATTGCTCTATTTTCAGGGCGTGGGAGGCCTAGGACTGGCGGTGGGGATCGAGGGAACAGGTCATGGCAGGAGACACATTTTCCCCTCGATGCTGGGCCATTGAGAGGGCGAATGCCAGGTGTCGTAAGCGGGCAGAATTCACCCGGTCCCGCGTCGGTCGAGGAGGTCTTTAAAGAATGACGTTGAGACTAACCATCGCGATTCTCTGTGTGAACCTGGGACTGTGGAGCCGCACCCTCCCGGCGGATGTCCTCGGACAGGCCGCGCTGGCCGTGAGCCTTCCGAATGCGGACGCGAAATTGATCGTGCCGCTTTTGGATGTACCCCTGAGAGATCCCAGCGTGTGTCGGGGGCCGGAGGGTCGCTACTATCTGACCGGCACGACGGGCTTGCCGGGCTTGGAGCCGATCAATCGCGGGATAGAGCTGTGGCGGTCCGTGGACCTGATCCACTGGGAGAGCTTGGGAGAGATCTGGAACATAGACCGCGACGGAACGTGGCAGAGGGCTTTAAAGAAGCGAGCGACTGAGAGGAGGAACCCACTTGCCTCCGCCGTCCGGGCCCCGGAGATTCATTTTGTGAAGAACAGGTTCATTATCTGCTACTCAATGACTACCGGCGGTATCGGGCTCATCGAAAGTAGCACTGGCGATGCGATAGGTCCTTACCGAGATCTGGGACGGCTGATAGAACAGGGGACCGATCCCACTCTGTTTGCAGAGACGACGGGAGAGGTTTACTTGATCTATGGCAGGGGCATGGTTGCGACCTTGAGTGACGATCTGCGTTCGGTTCGGGGGCGGCCCCGACGCCTGGCGTTTAGTCCGGGTGGGTACCTGAACACGCTTCCTTTAGATTCTGATCGACCCATGCGCTTGGGATTTCATCTGAGGCGCGAGGGCGCGGTGTATCAACTCTCTTACCGCCGGTCGCGCGACCGCCTGCATCGAACCAGTGATGATGTCTATGTGACGCACGCCCGCAACCTCTTCGGTCCCTACCAGACGAGCTACCTGGCCATTCCTCACGCCGCGGGGACTTGCCTGTTTCGAACGCCCGCGGGAACGCTCATGGCGACCTTCAGCGGCAACTCCAGCGATCCATTCGCCGCCTTCCGAGATCAGTTTGGATTGGTTCGGCTGAGCCTGTCGCCCTATGGACGCATCCGACCCGCATCCCTGCACATCCTGGAAAGAGGACCGGTTGCTCGACTCCGGCCTCTTCTGGCCAGGGAAACGATCTGCAATCCATCGATCGTCGCTGACGGGCGAGGGACGCACTACCTCGTGGCCGCTTCCACCCTGATCTGGGATGCTAATCTCGGCGCCAGCGTGAGACTTTGGCGTTCCCGCGACCTGAACAACTGGTCCTATGTGGATGAGATCGTCAACTGGGACGATATGTATGGGGAGCCCTATTGTGATGAAAAGGGTTCCATCGTCTCTGCTGAACTGCAGTACATACGAAGCAAGAGATCCTTCTACTTGGTGTTCACGACAGTGACAGACAGACCCAGGACCTGGCTCTTTCGCTCGATCTCGGGCCGAGCCTCGGGGCCCTATGAAAACGCGGCGGATTCCGCTTTGGTGGAGGGCGTTGACGGATACCTCTTCGAAGACGACGACGAAACCGTCTACCTGGTATGGGGTGATGGACACATTGCCCGCATGAATGACCGTATGACGGGACTCAGAGGTAGCGTCCACCATTTGCAGGCGGACTCGGGTGGGTCTATTGGCGACGGTGGATGCTCCCTGATGCGTCTGCGTGACAGGTACGTGCTCACCAGTGGTCAGTGGAGCGGGCAGGCGAGCGAAGACAGTTCCTACGATCTACGCATTGGGTCGGCCAAGAACGTGTTCGGGCCCTATCGGATGCAGCCCGGCTTGATCCCCCACGCCGGCCACGCGACCCTGTTTCGCAGCAAGCACGGTAAGCTCTTCGCGACCTTCTCCGGGCACGACAAGACCGCACCCTTTCGGGACCGGCTGGGCATATTGTCGCTGCACGTCACCCCACTGGGTCAGATCCAGACAGTCCCGCCTTTCTTGCCGCTCCCTCCTGCTGAAGACTCCCGCCACGCCCGATAACCTCGTACACCCCCAATGCTCCATGCGACTCACGGCGTCATTCGTTTATGTTTGACAGGGCGGTCGAAAAAACGCCGAAGAACAGAAACCTTGGGATTTTGCAGAGATCGTCCGTACGCATGGAGCAGAAACCGAAAATACTACTCGTTGATGAGAAGGTGGAAAACCTCATCGTCTTGGACCAGGTCTTAGAGGGGCTGGATGCGACCCTGATACGGGCTCAATCCGGGCCTGAGGCCTTGACGGCGATGGCGGAGCATGAATTCGCCCTGGCCATTGTGGATCTGCACATGCCCGAAATGGACGGGTGGCAGTTGCTCGATGAAATGGCGATCAATGAACGTACGGCGACGCTGCCGGTCGTTGTGGTCTCTTCGCTCTATTCACGAAACGACTATGCCGTGACGGGCAGTGCCGGCAAAGTGGTTGATTTTTTAGAGAAACCCTTGAACCCCGTCATCCTCCGCAACAAGGTGGAAACGCTCATCCAACTGTACAACCAAAAGACCGAGTTAACTCTTCTGAATGAGGAGTTGCGGGAATCCACCAAGAAAGCCGAACGACTGACCAAGAAGGTGCTGGACCACAGCTTGGCCCGAAACGAGTTTCTGGGCGAGATGAGTCGCAACATCAATACCTCCATGAACGGCGTGATCGGCATGTTGGACATCGCTCTGGACGAGCGGATTGACATCAAGGTCCGAGAATGCCTTTTCACCGCGCGATCCTCTGCCAACGCCCTGGTGGCTGTCATGAATGGCATCGTGGATATGTCTACGATCGAGACCGGGGGCTTGGAGATCGCCAAGCGACACTGCAGCCTGAGCGAAATCTTGCTGGACATCGATAGTCTGATGCACTCTCAGATGGCGGAACAGGGATGCCAGTTCGATATTGTTGTGGAACAACCGGTGCCGGAAATCATCTACACGGACCCGAAGCGTCTGCGGCAGTGTCTCTTCAACATTGTCAACTACACGTTCGATACATTGGGCGCGCAGTCGGTCTGCGTCTCGTTGGATGCCGTTCAAGACCGAGGCCTGTCGTTCGTGCAGTTTGGCGTGAGAGGATCGCTTTCTGATAGAAAGAGGAGGATAGAATCACTCTGCGTGATGTCCCGCATGGACGACCTCCTGCATCCGGACGAGATAGAGTACCATCAGTTGAAGGGCAGCGAAATCGGTTTCGTGATAGCCCACAAGTTGTGCGCCTTAATGGGCGGACGGCTGGAAAGAATTCAGGTCGAATCTGACGGCAGTGATCTCTTGCGGCTTATGCTACCGATAGGCACCAGCGGCCAAAGCTCGCAGATGATCTCGGAACTCGACCGTACGCTGGTCACTGAAAGGAAAGCCGCGCAGATTGAAGGGCGCCTCTTCGCCGGCGCTATCTTGGTGGCGGACGATGACCGAATTGACCAGAAGGTGATTCGGTCCCTGCTGGAAAATCTGGGGCTGGACGTGACGGTGACGAGCAGCGGTGAGGAAGCCCTGCGTGAGGCCCTCACGCAGAAGTATGACCTCCTGTTTGTGGATATGCTCATGCCCGATGTGGATGGGTGCGAGGTCACGCGGGCGATCAGAGCCAAGGGACTCACGGTGCCGATCATTGCCCTCACCGGCAATATCATGAAAAGCGATGTTCAAGACTGTCTGGCGGCAGGCTGTGATCAGCACCTCGCCAAACCGGTCGATCGCGAAAAAATGGTCGCGGTGTTGTCTCAGTATCTAGGGATCGGCAATAAATATATTGGACAATTTGGGATCCAAGATGGGGTGCAATTGGGCATTCAAAAGTCCAAGTTATTTCTTGCCGGTCCCCTAGCACCGAGTGAGAACCGTGTGGATGGACCGATCGTCACTGCGCCTAACTCCACCGAATGAGCACTCAGGAGTTGTTTTTACACGACGACTCAGTCCAGCTTTTGCATGTCGAATGTTCCATGGTCGATCTTGCACCGGTACGTCGCTGAGAGCGTACCATCAGTCACCTTACCCTCGTGGCTGTAGACGCCCCCGTAGAGAAACCCGAGTTTCTGCGAGCCCCGAAAACGGAGTTCGCCGTCTGACATCTCTTTGGCAACTGTAATTTTGTAGGTGGCGCTGAAGATCTTCCAGAATCGCGCCCAGTAGTGGAATTGGTATTCGTCGGCGCCCGTTCGCGTGACGATGCACCGAAGTTTTCCATGGTGCCCGTTCTTGTCGCTTAACCAGCGTCCTTCCCAGCGACCCGCAAGCGTCTCAGTGGACGCCGGCGAGGGGGTGACATTGTTCCACTGTTGCTTGTATCGGGCCGAGCAGCCCATCACGCCACCGAGAATGGCCGCCATGACAATACATTGAAACGTTGATTGCGTTGCAGAATTCATAGTCTCACTTACAGCTTTAAGGGATCGGCAATAAATAAGTTGGACAATTTGGGGTCCAAGTGTGTCCTATATTTGGTCGCGCCCGATTGAGCGAACCCACAGGCGTAGCTGTTCTACGTCGCGGATTTCGCGATTGAGAAGCGATCAAAGATGGGGTGCAATTGGGCATTCAAAAGTCCAAGTTATTTCTTGCCGGTCCTAACGGAGCCTTCCCCATTCACACCTTCTGCCGACGCAGTTGAGGCTTTCGATCCATGAGTATTCGGACCTTTTCCAGGGCCTCCTCCGAGAGCGCCTCTTCCAAGCAGCGTTTGATCTGGCGGATGCCCGTACGCTCTGTGGCATGGGTGAGAATCACATGCTCGTTGTCCATCGATTCCACGAGGTGGGCAAGGTCGCTCACGTGCAAGTGTTTGCCGGCCTGGGCCCGAGGAAGATGCTCGATATCGAAAAACGTGCATTCGGTAATGAGAATCTTGCTATGGGCGACATAGTCCAAATTCATAAAGTCCCCAAGCTGAGTGTCTCCCAGATAGCTCACGATCGGGATCTCCAGGCGGTAGTCCACTTGAATGCCTTGCTTTTTGAGCTCGACGATCTGGGGGCCGCGGAGTTGCCTGTACTGGGGTTTGAGCTTGTTGCGTCGCTCCACGACCGTGTACCCGACTGACCCTTTTACGTGGTCGTTCGCAAACACGCGGGCGAATAGGTTGGGTTTGATCTGAAACTCATCACCCGCTTCCACACCCACCAGATTGCCGGGAATATGATTCCCATCGAGTCGGCTCCAGCCCGCGAGTATCTGCTCAAGGTGGGGCAAGAGATTCTTGGGTAAGAGCACGGTGCCGGGGACCTGCCCGTCGAAATTGCGGTGCGAGAGATAGTAGGCGATGCCGGCGGCGTGATCCATGTGTCCATGCGTCAACAGCACATTCGGGATTGAGATGACCTGATCGGGCGCCTTGCCGATGTCGAAGCAGACCTTTAATTGGGGACAGGCCACAACGGTCTCTTCACCGGCAACGGAATAGCCGATAATATCCAGGTCGTCGATTTTGATGTGAACTAGCTGGTGACTTGCCATGTGTTTGGGTTCTTAAAACGTGAGTTACTTTGATTGTGTGAGACACTAGGGTTAGAGTCTTAGTCTAGGGACTTTGCCGTCCCAAGTCAATCGAATTCAGACCTGAGGCCAGGCAAAGGGATCGGGCCTATCTGAATGAGATGCTTTGTGTGAGCCTTGGTTGCTTGACAAGTTGTGGGGCACCGGCTTAGGGGTTTGCCCCCAACCGGTTCGGAAAAAGGGGCCTGGTTCAATTCCGGGTTACACGACTCGACGTAGGAATCATACTCGTAATCGTACTCGTAATCGGCCTTTCGGCGCTCTCGATTACGATTACGAGTACGGCTTCGCTGAGCATGAGCACGAAAACAGACCAGACGGACTGCTACCCATATGCACAATTTTGTGAACCAGGCCGAAAAAGGCCGGGGCCACCTGCGGCGGCCCTGGTTGAGATTTCGTTGACTCCGGCGAGCTGGGGTCCGTCCTAGGGACCGGCAAGAAAACAGCGGCTTCCGTGGTACAATCCTGGCTGCGATAGCAGCATAAGAAGCATCTCAAGCAATCCTCGACTTAGAAGACGGCTACGCCTGTGGTTTCGCTCAATCGGGCGCGACCCAATCTGGGGCACACTTGGACCTCAAATTGTCCAACTCATTTCTTGCCAATCCCTTGCTTCTCGCGAGCTTGGAATTCTTTGACCCGCTCCCTGATCAAGACGGACGCTCGAATCGCTAGCTCCTTGCTCAAGTCGGCGGCCTTGTGCATTCCTGCATTCATGGCACAGGCGAGTTCACGAGAATCTACCGACCCGCCGAGCCTGTCTTTCCGTAATGGGCTTGCCCTGCCCTCTCTTGGTGTGGGCGCAATGAAATAGACTGCTGTTGCAAATCCTGCGAAATAGATGACCAGCAAGAAGACAAACTTCATTCGCCACCCCACCATAGCGTATGCCCCCAAAAGGAACTGCGATCACTACCTATATAATAAGGAACCAATGCTGCGAAGACAAACCGTCGCGACGGAAAGTGGGGGTGGCGGGAAAAGAACGGGGGGGAGAGTCAGAGGGCCACAGAGGTTCTGGGACGTCGTTTCAGGAGCGTTCGCACGCTCTTTTTAAGTGCTTGACTGACCGAATGGATGTCCGCGTCTGACAAGTTGTTGTGGAAAGGCAGGGCGATGGTCCTCTCACTGACGCCCTCGGTGATGGGGAAGTCACCCGGCCGATAATTGAATCGTTGGACCATGAAGGGCTGTAGGTGCACAGGCGGAAAGTAGTTGCTCACCTGTATCCCTTGAGAGAAGAGATCGTCTAGCAGCGCATCCCTGTCCCCCCGTTCGAACTCGTCGGTCAGTCGCACCACATATACGAACCAGCTCATCCGACAGTTGGCGGGGGGGGCGGGCAGGATGAGATGCTCCTGGTCGCTCAAGTGACGCTCGTATTCTCGAACCACTCGGGCCCGCTTTTGGACGAATTCCTCTATCCGTGACAGTTGAACAATACCCAGGGCACAGTTGATCTCACTCAATCTAAAGTTGTACCCCAGCCGCTCATGACAGAGCCAACTCGCCCTCGAGCTTCTGCCCTGATTGCGGAGGGATAGGCATAGATCGGCGAGATTGTCCTGGTCGGTGAGGATCATGCCCCCTTCGCCGGTGGTGATCTGTTTGTTGGGATAAAAGGCAAACACACTCAGTTGCCCAAGGGTTCCTGCCATCTTCCCGTTCAGGTGGGTGCCCAGTGCCTCACAACTATCCTCAACAACAGGAAGACCGTGACCCTGAGCCACTTGGCAGATCTCATCGACGCCTGCCGGATTCCCGAAGACCTCCACGGGGACAACGGCCTTGGTGCGGGGGGTGATGTGAGATTCAAATTGGTGCGGATCGAGGTTGAGATTCTCGGGGGAAATGTCAGCAAAGACCGGTTTGGCCCCCGTCATCATGATGGTTGTTGCCGAGGCGATGAAGGTAAAGGGCGTGGTAATCACCTCGTCTCCCGGACCGATGCCCAGGCTAGTCAGGCTCAGAAAGAGGCCGCTGGTCCCACTGTTTACCGCCACGGCTCGCTGGGTACCGACATACTCCGCGAAGGCACGTTCGAATTCGGGCAGTTTGGGTCCGAAAGAGAGGTGGTCGGAACGAAGCACATCAGAAACGGCCTCAATTTCTTGCTCGCCTATGTCTGGTCTCGAAAGGTGAATGCGCATCGACATGACGCCTCCTCTTGTTGGCCCACCCCAGGGTGGCGGACGGTGCCTGCTTGTGGGTCTCTTCGTCCAAAGGAAGGGCAGTCGATAGTTAAATGTTGGACAGTTTGTGAAATCGCCCCGGGGTCTTAGGTTATGATGTCCCCCGGAGCATGTCGGCCAGTTCGTTATACTGGGGGGAGTCACCTTATCGGGCGTCCGTCCCGGATTTGGTCGGGGACGAGCCTGTATGGCCTCCTTCGTGACGAGGGACCCGTGGTCCCACCGATCTACACGACGCACCTACCCTCAGGCACCTAAAATTACATGGTAATCTCCTTAACAAGGGCAGTTTGGGAGCCGAAGTAAAGACACGATACTGGCGATCATACACGGGGAACGACTACAATGACAAAAGGCAAGAATGTCCTGACGACGGGTGATGTTGCTAAAATCTGTAACGTTGCCCCGCGTACGGTTTCGAAATGGTTCGACAGTGGTCAGCTCAAGGGGTATCGCATCCCCGGGAGCAAAGACCGCCGGATTCCCGTCGAGGAACTCACTCGCTTCATGCGGCTCCACAACATGCCCACGACGGGTCTGTCTACCGGAAAGATACGTGTGTTGATCGTGGATAGCGATGAGGCGGCCGCCTTCCGGCTCGCCGACTCCGTGAAGAGGGTGGGGGAGTATGATGTGCGCGCCGTCTACACGACCTTTGAGACGGGTGTGGTGACGCAGAAGTTTTGCCCTCACGTCATGATCGTCAACCTTATGTCGCCCGACATCGATGCAGACAGCATCTGTCAGGCCGTACGGTCAGATTCGGAATTACAGACGATGAAACTCATCGCCATGGCGAACGGCCTCAGCGAGCAAGAGAGTGCGGCGTTGCTGCAGAAAGGATTCGACGATTACCTGGTTGATGCTTCGAATGAGTCAGAGCTTGCCCGAAAGATTGAACTGGCGATGGCCATCATCTACTGACCTTTGGTGTGAAGGATCCTGAGTCTCAGGTCAAATGTGATCCTGCCTTAAGGTCTCCGACTCTCGACCGTCTTTTCAAAAATCCTATCTATCCCTATCTCCCCTTATTACCATTCACAAAAGTCTCTATTATCCGCGTGTGATCACAAAAAAAGCCAGACCCTTTAAAAGAATCTGGCTTCGGAGGAGGGTGATGAAAAGCAATAATAACTAGAACAAATCTCTAAAACTAACTATCGTTGGCTACATTATACATCATCGAAAAAGCAGCTTCAATTTCTTTACCAAAAATTATCTTTTTTGTCAAAAAAGTTCACTTCTAGTTAGTGAGGTGGCGTCGCTTCCTGTTTGGTTATCTGGTGTCAGTGCATCGAATGGAATGGATTCTTCGCCTGGTGTGGTGGATGTGTGGCGCTGTGCTTCGTTTAGAGGATTGTGTGGCATGTTGTAACGCCCCTGCTGTTACTTTGTGACAAGATCGGACCCGATCTCTAGTTTCCGGGAAGGTATAGGGCCCGGTGCGTTCTATTTGCTATGGGGATCTCCGATCTGTTCGATCATGTCCAGGTCAATCTCTACGCTGGCCGCTTGCCCGAGCATGTCAATCTGGAGAATTAGCCGTGTGACGCTCTTTACGTCTAGCACCATGCCTTCGAGGCCCATGAGGGGGCCGGCAATCACTCGGCACCATTGACCCTTGTTAATGAAGTTGTGCGGCGTCAGTGGGATACCTGCACGCAAGGCCTGATCTATTTGAGCGAGTTCGGAGACCAAGGTCTCTTGATCCGTGACAGCGATGATGCCGGCCACGCGGTTGGTCTTGAGCACCTCCAGACGGCAATCGTCTTCGCCGCAGAAAAAGACATATCCGGCAAACAGAGGAAGGAGTGACTTGAAGGTTCGACGTGATCGTTTCGTGATGCTCCAGGTCATAGGGAGGAAATATTGGACTTCACGGGTAATCAGGTCGTTGGCGAGTGCCTTTTCGTTTCTGCTCTTGGTGTGTGCAACCCACCATTGACCGGGAAACTCGGTGATGGGTTTTTCCGTGGGGAAAACCAGGGGCGGATTATCACTCTCTTTTAGCAATTTTTAAATCCTTTCTGACAAGGTGTCTTGCCGGTCCCTCAGTGCTGATAGAACGCAAGAACTCTCTCAGCCGTCCTCTCGATCTGCTCCTCCGAGAGTTCCGGACAGATTGGCAAGGAGAGAACCTCCTCGCACAAGGTTTCGGTGACGGGAAATGCGCCTGGTCCATAATCTAAATAAGAAAAGCAGCTCTGAAGGTGCAGGGGTTTTGGATAAAATATTGCGGTCTCGATCTGATGGTCTCCGAGAAACCGCTGCAGGTCATCGCGTCGGGGCGCCCGGATCGTGTACTGATGGTAGGCTGATAGGTTATTCTCGGCGATGTTGGGGGTTTTCACGCAAGATGACGCGAGTCGCTCGTCGTACAGGCTGGCGTGGCGGCGCCGCGTATCGCTCCAGTTGTCCAGGTAGTCGAGTTTGACCGACAAGACGGCCCCCTGTATCCCGTCGAGTCGAAAGTTCCCCCCGACCATCTGGTAGTGGTACCGGGGGTTTTGCCCATGATCTCTCAGTATCCGCAGCTTTTCCGCCAGCGCGTCGTCGTTGGTCGTGACCAGGCCCCCATCTCCGAATGCCCCCAGATTCTTGGTGGGGTAGAATGAGAAGCATCCCAGTTCACACCGACTGCCGCACCTGCTTCCCTCCTGGAGGGAGCCAATGGCCTGTGCGGCGTCTTCAATGACCCTCAGACCATGTTTCTGAGCAATGGCGTCGATTTCTACCATCGGTGCCATCTGACCAAACAGGTGCACGGGGACGATCGCTCTGGTCTTGTCGGTGATTCGCTCCTCAATCAGGTTGGGATCGATGTTATAGGACTCGGGGTCCACGTCCACAAAGACCGGTTTGCCGCCCAGCCGCACGATTGCGGCCGCTGTCGCGAAAAAAGTGAAGGGGGTGGTGATCACTTCATCGCCGGGCTGCAGGTCAATGGCCATAAGCGCGACGATCAGGGCGTCTGATCCACTGGAGACGCCCACGGCATGACGGCATTGGCAGTAGGCCGCAATCTTCGTTTCAAACTGCTGAACCGCCGGACCCAAGCAGACCAATTGGCTCTGGCACACCTCGTCGATGGCAGGCATCACCGCGTCTTTGATTGTGGCAAACTGTGATTTCAAGTCGAGCAGAGGAACCTGCATGCAGGGCCTTTCTCAAATCAATGTCATATGCACCCAAATCGACCATTCTGCCCTGGGAGTCCCGCATAATTAAATGATCCATTTCTCATCTCATCTTCACGCCATCTTCAGCCGCTTCTCAATCGCGAAATCCTCCGCAGTAGGCCAGCTACAACTCTGGTTTCGCTCAATCGGGCGCGACTGAATCTAACGCAAATCTGAGCGATAAATGACCCATTAAATGATGCGCGGTCCCTGAGCCGAAAGCAAAGTAGGAGAGGCTTGGCGATAACGAAAACCACTCATTTGTTGCACCTGTGAGTTGAATCCGCCATCATCGATAGGACTATGCTATGACCAAATTGTCAACCCTGCTTGTGGTTATGCTC
>JADFMM010000296.1 GCA_022563885.1 Planctomycetota bacterium
TTGCTGAGAACAACGGCCAGAAACATCAATCGTCAGCAAGGAACAAATACTAGAAATACGATAACATCTGAATCCAGGGGACTTCGTACCTCGGCCCCTGATCCAGGCGTTGAGCTTACCCTACCAAGCCTAAGAAATAACTGTTGACGAGCTGTAGCCGTCAGGATACAATGCAACCATGGTTGAAATGCGCAAAACGGATACTTTTGCAAAATGGTTTGACGAATTGCGTGATATCCGGGCACGGGCACGTATTCTGGTGCGGATTGAACGTTAATCCCTCGGGAATCCCGGGGATGTGAAATCTGTGGGCGAAGGCGTATCAGAAATGCGAATTGACTACGGCCCCGGCTATCGGGTCTATTACAAGAAAATTGGCCAAAGTGTTGTTGTTTTACTAGCTGGCGGCGACAAGCGTACACAAGCCAAGGATATCAAAAGTGCTCTACATTTAGCGCACAATCTTTAAGGGTTGCATCATGGCTAAAACTAAGACTACACGATACGATGTTGCTGAACATTTGAGAACTCCAGAGGAAATGGCTGCTTACTTTGAAGCCTGCCTAGAAGAGGCAAATGGTGATGCGACCTTCATTGCCAAGGCTTTGGGAGATATGGCTCGTGCCAAAGGCATGTCGCAGGTAGCCCGTGAAGCCGGTTTATCACGAGAAAGCCTCTATAAGGCTCTTTCTGGAGATAGGATCCCAACATTTGATACGATCCTAAAAGTGATTTCAGCTCTTGGTTTGAAGTTGCACGCGGAAGCACTTTAACTGCCCACAGCTCAACCAGTCGCTCCACTCGGATTCCCAAAAGCTACCGTTTTTTGGAGCCGGTGAGCTTCGCGTTAGCTGGTGAACCCATGTGAGGAGCCAACATGTTAAAGCACGAAGGCAACATGATGTCTGCTGCTCGTGCAGCTTGACCTCTTGTCGGGCCACGGCTCTCAAGGCGGCCGGCCCCCATCCCTTTAAGACCCCCGCCCCTCGCTCTTTCTGCTAACTAAGTGCACCAACACCCGGTCGGCGACGCCCTCCGAGTTGAGGACACAGTCGGCTGCGGAGACGCCGGCGCGGAAGTTACCGGAGATGAAGAGGCCGGGGTGTGCGTCTTCCAGTCGTTCCAACTGGGCGACCTTGTCACTATGTCCCACTTCGTATTGAGGGATGGCCTGAGCCCACTTCTTGACGCGGACAAAATCAGGCGTCGACCGCAGGGACATGATGTCGCTGAGTTCTTCTTGCACGAGTGACACGAGTGCCTCCTCTGGCAATTCGGCCAGCTCCGGTTGACGCATACCGCCCACGAAGGTGGTCAGCGCGGCGCCGCCTTGCGGGGCGCGGCGCGGGAAGAGCGTGGAACTCCAGATGGTGCCCAGGATGCGGCGTTGTTCGACCTCGGGGACCAGGAAGCCAAATCCGTCGAGTGGACGACAGGAGATGGGCTTCGAGAATCCCAGGAAAACGACGGCGACCCTGGCATAGGGGATGCTCTTTAGTTGGGGGCCAATGTCGCTTTGGAGTCCTTCCAGAAAGGGCGCGGCCGCGTGGGCGGGAATGGCGAACACCATGGCGTTGGCCGTGAGCGACTGCAGTTTTTCGTGGTGTTGGTAACGGCAACTGAATCCACCGGATGCCTCGGGTGTCAGCGACGCAAGCGCCGCGCCGGTAACGACACGATCCCCCAGCTTTTCGGCGAGTGCCCGGGGCAAATGCCCCATGCCCTCTTGGAAGGAGAAGAGTTTGGCCTTGCTCTTGTCTCCGGTGCCGCGGCGTTTGCGTTCCCTGGCGCCCTTGATCTGGCCCTTGATGAGGCTGCCATACTTCAGCTCCAGCTCATACACCTTGCGCACCGCGCTGCGGACGCTGAGTTGCTTGGGGTCTCCGGCATAGACACCGGCGACAAAGGGGTTGATGGCGTAATCGAGGAATTCCTGGCCGAGGCGTCGTTTTACGAATTCGGCGATGGTCTCCTCCCTGTCCGGGGGCGCCGGTTTGATGAAGGGTTCTGCCAGCAGGCGCAGCTTGGCTCGCAGGGAGAAGGCGTCGGTGGTGAGAAAGGCCTGTGGACTCATCGGCAGGGCGCGGAGTCTGCCGCCCCGCAGGATGTAGCGTCGTTGCGCTTGCTCGTTGCCGTAGAGCCGCTGATCGCCCAGGCCGATCTCATCTATGAAGGCCCGGATCTTGGGTGAGGTCTCCAGCATGCTGGTGGGGCCGAGGTCGACGAGAAAGCCCTCGCTCCTCTCGGTCATGACGACGCCACCTGCTCGGTCTGCGCTCTCCAGAACCAGCACGTCTAGTCCGGCCCGGGAGAGTCGATAGGCGGTTGACAGGCCGGAGATGCCCGCGCCGATGACGACGACCTGTGTTTTCTTCGATGGTAGGCTCATGCCCCTCCCGGGGCCCAACACCGAGGCTCTCCGGTTTTTTCGCACTGGTGGCAGCGCAGAGTTCGTTTCTCTGGATCGGCGAAGGGCAACTCGTTCCAGAGGGGAATTCCCGCCCGCGCCTTCGGCAGATTGACATGAGAGATGACGGATTCGGTCAGGGCCTGGATGAAGCCGGGATGGGAGTTGATGCCTTTGCACACGTGAAAATGCTCGATTCCGCTGGCTGATTCCTGCTCGCGGATCTGAACGCCCAGTTCTACCAGCGTCTCGATGTGGTCTGTCACAAAGGAGATTGGCTGTACCAGCAGGGCCTTGTGACCTGCTTGGGCCAGTTCGTTCACCTTGTCGATGGTGCTGGGCGTCATCCATTGGGACCAGCCTACCTTGCTCTGAAAGGAAACATGGAAGGCCAGATCGTGCCCACGCTGCGCCATGACCTCCTGGATGCTGCCATGGATCAGACAGCAATAAGGATCGAGGCGTTTGCGGAGTTCTACCAACGGTGTGCCGTGGGCGCTAAAGAGCAGTTGAACCTGGGATCGTAGATCGGCAGGGAAATCATCCAGCGCTTCGTCGATGCGGTCGTTAATCGCCCGAATATAGGCAGGGTGAGAGGCGTATTCGAAGATGGAGACTGTAGGCCAGGCAGGAATCTCCCCCGTCTGCTCCAGCATCCACCAATAGGCAAGTGAAGACCCGGACGAGGTTTTCGAGTAATGGGGAAAGAGCGGTAGCAGCACGACTTTGGTGGCCCCGAACTGTTGCATGGCGGCAGCGGCTTGCTCCGAATCAGGAGGGGCATAGCGCATGGCGGTAAACACCTTAAACTCCAGCTCGTTGGTCTGCCCGAAGCCCTCATTCAACTGCTCTTCTAGTGCCTGACGCTGCGCTTCGGTCAGGGACGTGATGGGCGAGCCTCCGCCCATGATGGCATAGTCCCGGGCGATTTTCTTTGACCGCTTGTCGGCAATGAACTTAGACAGCCAGTGACGCCAGATGCCTCGGAGAGGGATACCGATGATCACCGGATCCATGAAGAGGTTGTACAGAAACGGGGCTAGCTCTTTCTCTTTGCCGGGCCCACCGAGGTTGAATAGCACGACTGCTACCTTGTCGCCAGTGACGAGTTCCAGGGGTCCGGGCGGGAAGAAGTTACCCTCGATAATCCGCTTATCAAACTTGTACCGTTTAAGGAATTCGCGTGGATTCATGGTTTGGTCGTCGGTAGCCGGCTATTGAAACACCGCGTCAATCAGCCTATCGATCGACACGCTTAGTCTGCCGTCGAGGTCGTAGTCGCCTCGTGTGATCTGATCGCGCAGGGATTGAATCCTTCGGGATAAGGCAGAGGCCGATCGGGCGGACTGCCTGTGAGGTTGCCGCCTGGGTGATAGTTTTCGACAGTTGCCGCGATTGGGTGGTTGAATCCTCGTAACAGACATCTTCTTTCCTTCTATGCTTGGGTATGGACCTCGTGCCCAGAATGTCCCACCGAGCGATCTCTAGTGGACCAAGGCATCCGCCGGGGTCACAACCGTATGGGACATACAGAACTGTCTGTACGCTCTTAATGCCGCTTGGACAGCGCCCTGCACACCTTCGATCACATGAATACCCCCCAACGTCTCTAATACATGAAGTTCATGCAGCTCTGCTCCGTACTTCTTTGCGATATTTATGGCGCTGGGCATTGCCCTCTTTGAAAGCTCCGAAAACTTCGTTAAGAAACAGATATTTTGCATAGTTTCCTCCTTGCATAATCCAAGGAATTCGCAAACCCCGTGCCAGCGAATAAGTCCAAGCTCTCTGTAGATTGAGATCCATTCATTGTGCGATCTGGGGATTATTTCCCAGGAGTGGGGATTCTTCCCCAGAAAAGAAAGAGAAGGCCTCAGAGCCTCTCTGAAAAACGGCTCTCTATGCTGGCACACCTCTTGCGGTACAAGAACTAGCTACGAAGCTCGGCGTGGATTCCTGGACGGGGGAGCGGCTTCCCGATGGAAAGGTCGAGCGGCTGCGAGCAATGCAAAAGATGGACCGCAAGGTCATGTACGTTGGTGATGGCATCAACGACGGTCCGGCGTTGGCGACGAGCCACGTTGGTGTAGCGATGGGTGCCGGTGCGTCCCCGCTGGCCCTAGAAACAGCCGACATCGGGATTCTAAACTTATCTGTTGAGGTGCTACCATGAAACGCAAGTGGATTATCCCAGCCGGAATGCTCACGATGATCTGCACCATCCTAGGATGTACGACGGCGTCGCAGGATCTAGTGCAAGAGGATTATCTGCGTCTGGAGCGTTCACCTCACGACGCCAAAGTGCGCGCTCTTTGGTTTTCAGTCCGAGAACAGAATCATGGCCTCGTCGTCAGTGGGGTGCTCAAACAATATCAGCGCAACGCCAGGCCCATCAAGGCCCATGTTCATGTCACGGTCAGAACGCCAGACGGGAGAGTCTTCGTTGAGAGGAGGTCGCAGGATCTGTACGTCCCCCGCAATCGGATTGGCGGCGGGTCACGATATTTCAAGCGGTTTACGGTACGGCTTGATATCATGCCCCCCCCAGCCAGCGTCATTCAAATCGTCGCGCATCGAGGGACGCGTTGTGAAGCGGTTTCATAGAGTGGAAGGCTCTCCAGTTGCGAAGGCTCTCCGACTTCCTACTCGTTGGGTTGGTGTCGGTCTGGGTGATTGCCTGCGGAGCTTTGACATTGCTTGCCCCCGAATATGCCAATAGAATTCAAACTCAATCTATATCCAGGAAACTTACACGAGCCGTTGGAATCAAACCAGTTAGAATTATTGAGTAGGACACGGGGCTGACGCTCCCGGCGATGTCCATTGCGACCTGCCTGGCGCGGATGGGGGTGAGCGTGAGTTGGGTCCTTATGACGCTCGTCCTGACGACCGGATGTCATGTGACCGTGGGCGGCCGAGAGCGCAAGCTGCTACACGCCGAGCAGGTGCGGGGTGAGGTGGAGTGGGTTGCCGAAAGACGGGAAGACCGACAGGAGACGATTGGGGCCGACACGGCGTGCAGTGCAAATACTATTCCCACATGACTCCTTTTGTTATACGGATATAAGGCAGCCACGGATGTATACTTACACCCTATGGGCGCTACTTTTTGGAGCGAGCGTCCCAGAGGCCGATGGCTGCCAGCAAGGCCAGATTGGGAAAGAGCAGGGGGGCAAAGAGCGGGGCTACGAAGATCAGATTCTCGAACAGATCGGGTGCCGTGCCGCGGGTGATCGCCCTGCCGTGGAAATAGAACCCGAGCAACCCCACCAATGCTTGAATGAGCATGACGCCGAGGCAGAGGTCGAGATAGCGCCGGGAGGAGCCGCGAATGAGGGCTGTCGCCAAGAATCCCACGGCGAAGGCCGCGCTCGCTACCGGTATCCATTCGTTCGGATCGAAAAAACCGTTCTGAGCGTGGTCACAGAGGGCCAGCACGAAATTGCCGATGAAGCCCCCCAATGCCAGACAGATCAGCCATAGGCCCCACTCCATTGAGGTCGACTCGACCATACGATTCATAATGAGGAGCAGTCCCAATCCCGTGTAGGCCAGTGGCGCGGCGAAGGGCGCCGTGTAGACCAGACTCTTGAGGGTCTGATGCTCGAAAAAGCTACTGTTCAGGTGCAGCAGCAGCCCGAGGACACCGACGAGTATGGATGCGGTCCCGACCGCGACTCCGAGGCCATTGCTTCGATGGGTGACTCGCCCTCGATTGAGGAATAACTCAATGAGCAACATGAGCGACGCGGCCATGGAGAAATAGAAAGGTATCCACTCGGCCCGATGGCGGAAGGCATTGACCGAATGGGCCAAGTAAATGTCGATCGTCAGGAAGGCAAAGTTGGCCACCGCAAACCATTCCACGATGAGCTGGCGATGGCGGGAGAAGAGAGTCATCTACGGCCTTTCTGTCGCGGCCTTTTGTCTCAGTGAAGCTGCGATTTCCTGGATTTCGATGCGTTTGAGCAACAGTTCGTAGTTTCCATGCCACTGGACGAAGTCCGCACCCCCCATGAAGGCGCCATGTTTGGCGGTTCGCCCATAGTAGTGCCAGAGGTCAAAAGCGATGAATTCAATGGGTTCATCAAAGGGCTCTGGCGTGAGCAGGCCCTCCGCGCGGAGTTTCGCCACCAGATCGAGTGATGCCTGGACCTTCTCATTGGTCGACTGCACAACCACTTCGGCCTCTTGGTAGAACCGATCCACCTGTGACCGGGCGTGGCACTTGAGACAGAGGCTTTTCATGGCCTCTTGTCCTAATAGGTAGTTGGGGCGTTTCTTGGAGACTGGGGCGAAGAGCCACCAGGACAGTCGTTCGGTGACATCATGCGTCACATTCATGCCCTCCAGACCGCTCATATGACAGGTCGCGCAGGTCGGTACAGACATGTCGGCCGTACTGAGGGTCTTGGGGGGGGGCGTCCAGACGCATCTGATCCTTTTGGGCGGCAAAGAGAACGCCATGCTTGGACTCGTTGAAGATTTCCAGTTGTGAGTGATCGGGACCCATGTGACACTGTCCACAAGTTTCCGGCTGTCGGGCGAGTGCGACGGAGGTGGAATGACGTGCGTGACATGCCGTGCAGGTGCCGATGCTGCCATCGGTGTTCGGTTTGCCGATGGCATGGCAGGCCATGCACCCCAGCTCCATCACGCCCTCGCCCTGTCGAATGGCCAACTGGTTGGGGGGCCGTCGCACCGTTCCGGGATGATAGGTCTCGGCGAAGGCGATC
>JADFMM010000297.1 GCA_022563885.1 Planctomycetota bacterium
TGCCGTCGGCACTCAAGCTGATTTGGTGGGCTATTGGTCATTTGATGAAGGCGCCGGAACAATTGCTCATGACTCAAGTGGCAACGGCCTCGATGGCACACTGAATGGTGATCCTCAGTGGGTCGCGGGTCAACTTGGCGGTGCCCTGGAATTTGACGGAAATGACTTTGTTGAAATTCCTCACAGCCCCCTTCTCTCAATCACTGAAAAAATCACAATTACGGCCTGGACCTATATGAGTGCAAACGCGAGCGGGGAAATGGCGATTGTCAGCAAAGGAGGGTGGGCTGCAAATGACCTGCCCTATGAATTAACAGAGGAAGCCGGGACTGTCATCTATTGGCAGTTTTACGATGACGAAGGCAGAGACACCTGTGCTCCTACTTCCCCGCCTGTTGACGAGTGGTACCACATCGCCGGCACCTATGACGGGCAAATCTTCAAGTGTTACATCGATGGGGAACTGGCGGATGAGTGGGCTTATGCAGGAACGATGCCGGAAAACACGGCCTCGGTAACCATCGGAAAGAGGAGCCGAGGCGGGACCTTCTTCAATGGAATGATTGACGAAGTGGCCATCTACAATCATGCCCTTACCCATAAAGAGGTCGTGAGTATCATGGATGGATTGGATGATCCCGCCCAGGCCTCCCATCCCAGCCCCGCGGCAGACAGCAACGATGTAGCGCGTGATGTGATCCTGGACTGGGAATCGGGTGTCTTTTCCGTCACGCACGATGTTTACTTCGGCACCGTCTGGGCCGATGTCAACGACGCCGACACCGGCAATCCCCTGGGCGTCTTGCTGGGACAGGGGCTGGCCGACAGTTCAATAGATGCCGGTCGTTTGGACTTCAGCCAAACCTATTTCTGGCGCGTGGATGAAGTCAATGGAGCCCCCGATTTTACGGTTATCAAGGGCAATGTCTGGAGCTTCGAGGTAGAGCCCCTGTCCATTTCTATCGGCGGCGTCACGGTCACGGCTTCCAGCTCTTTCGGTATTTCCGGGCCTGAGAAGACCATCGACGGCTCTGGTCTGGCGGATGATCTCCATGGTGTTGCCGCGGGCGACATGTGGATCAGCGGCGGCATCCCGGCCACCATCGAATACGCCTTCGACCGGGTCTACAAGCTGCACGAACTGTGGATCTGGAATTCGAATCAGCTCATCGAGGCCTTCGTGGGATTCGGCGCCAAGGATGTTGTCATCGAATACTCTGTAGATGGCGAGAACTGGTCCGTTCTGGACGGTGTTGGGCCGTTGGCCCAGGCGACGGGAGCAGAGGGCTATGCGCACAACACTACCATTGATTTTGGGGGTGCCATGGCCCAGCAGGTCCGCTTGAATATCAACAGTGTCCAGGGCATCGCGCCTCAGGCCAGCTTGAGTGAGGTACGGTTCTACTACCTTCCGGTCCATGCCCGGGAGCCGGACCCCGCCGACGGTGGCACGGCGGCGTCAGTGAATGCGACGCTCAGTTGGCGTGCCGGGCGAGAAGCCGCGGACCATGAGGTTGTGGTGAGTCAGGACCCAGCGGCCGTTGCCGACGGCAGTGCGGCCCCCGTTGTCCTGCAGGAGAGCAGTTACACGCCCGATACCCTTATCTATAGCGAAACCTATTATTGGCAGGTGACCGAGACCAACGCGGTGAGTACGCCTCCCCGCCATGAGGGTCCCATCTGGAGCTTCAGCGCACCGGAGTATTTGACTATCGATGACTTCGAGACTTACGCGGACGCGCCCTTCCTGGAGATTTGGGACACTTGGATTGATGGTTTCGACGATCCGGGCAATGGGGCCACCGTTGGGAACGGCAACGAGCCCGAGAAGTCGATTGTCTTTGAGGGCGGCAAGTCCATGCCGATCCACTACGACAACAGCGGCGCGCCGGTTTCGACGGCGACCCGCACCTTCGATCCGGCTCTGGATTGGACCATCGGCTCTCCCACGACTCTGTCTCTGCACGTCCGCGGCGTCGACCAGCCCGACAATGACGGCCAACCGATATATGTGGTCATCACGGACCGTTCCGGGCGATCGGCGACGGTTTCTTATAAGGAGCGTGATCCCACGGCGACCTTGAACACCGTCTTTGAGCCGTGGCTCATTCCGCTTGCGGATCTGGCCCCGGTCAGTCTCGGCAGCATCGAATCCGTCACTGTCGGTATCGGGACGCCCGGCGGCGCCCCGAGTGGCGCCCGGGGCACAGTCTATGTGGACCTGCTACGGGTCGGCACACCCTTGCCATAGGCTGTGTCAGATTTAGAAGTAATGCATGGGTGGGTTGAACCGTAGAATTTCGAACACGGAACCGCAGAATTTCGAAGGGCAGTGAATGAGCGACAGTAACTTCATCGGTTGGACATTCGATATTCTGCGGTTCATCGCTGCTCAAAATAATCGGTGAACGGTTACCCAACAGGAGTAAGGGTCCACGCCCGGAGGACGTGGCTTTAGGAAACCCCCTAGAAGGGGGTGAAAAGCAGAACCTTCGGGCTGTCGCTAACATTATTTTGGGTTCATATGCGCTAGCCTGAATCCAGGATTCCTTGGTCGCGAATGCATTGGCGTATCGTTTCTGCATCCAGTCCTTCGGCATATGGGCCAGACTTTTCCAGTTGTGCGTAGACGCCTCAACAGTAGCCAAATAGGCCCGGGTGAAATCTACAGCTTGTCCTTTACACCCTGGAACGCTAGAAGCTAACAGGGTCACACGGCCAGAGGCCGTGGTTTAATTATCGTAATTAGGAGAAACCATAATATGTCTACTCGACAGAGTGTATTGTCAAACGTAAGCCATACGGTTGTAAGCCTCTTCGTCGTCCTCAGTGGTCAAATTAGTCACATAAATGCACAACCGGAATCAAAACGAGCCGCCAGCGATACAGATGTAGGTGTCTTTGAATTGAGCGTTATCGACATGCATACTGGTCATCCCCTGCCGTTGTCTGATCTGGACATTAAGATTAATGACCAACATCTCAAACGGCAGACGAATGATGAAGGCCGGTGTAAGCTCAAGCTGGATCAGCCTAATCTTGAACTCCTTAGAATTGAAGTATTCAAGCGGGGCTATGTCGCAATGGTCCTGTGTTTTCGGCCAAAGGCGACAGGGATTCCGATTCCTCCAACTTTCGAATTGAGGCTGGAACAGGGTATCCAAATCGGCGGGATTGTGCAAACTGACAATAATACGCCCGTTTCAGGGGCGCGGGTTAAGATTGATGTATTGGGATATATGCAATATGCGAGCATCATCGAGCGAACCCAGAACAGAATCGTCTGTACGACGGATGCTGAGGGGCGATGGGCCTGCCATATTCTCCCGGAACTCTCACGCGAAGTTCTGGTAGACCTTGAACACAATGTCTATGTGCGGTCGAGCCAGGAAAATATTCCAATTGTAGCGCTCAAGAGTGGCGACCACGTGTTGCGGGTCCAACCGGGATTAAGTCTGTCTGGTATGGTGCTGAACCTCAATGGCCTGCCGATTGTTGACGCCACACTGTCATTGGGGAAGAATCGACATCAAGCTGAGCAACGGACAACGGACGCTCAGGGAATGTTTCGATTCAACAAGCTAAAGCCCCGTCAGCAGCTGCTAACTGTCATAGCAGAGGGTTACGCTCAAGATGTGAAAGTGGTGGACCTTGAAAAGGATCGTGACGATATTGTTTTCACACTTGTACCGGGTAGGCCTAAGCAATTCAGGATAGTAGACGTCAACGGAACACCAATTCTCGGAGCTACTGTAGAAGCCACCAAATGGCGGCGGCGGCGCGATAGATACGCAAGAATAAGTAATATTCATCTGAGAGCCGAAACGGATGAGAATGGTTTCGCTGTCTTGAAGGATTGTCCTGAAGATGATATCTGCTGTAGCGTGACCAAACCAGGATATACAACGATCGAAGAATATTGCATACGCGATCATAGGCCCGTGCACTTTATCCAGATGAGGCCTCAGGGTAGGATTCACGGTCGGGTATATGATATGCAATCCAGAAAACCTATATCGACATTCAGAATGTTTAAAGGCGTCCGACCTTCGAGCAGTGAGCGACTATGGTGGAATAAACAGAGGGTCAAGTATATTCAGTCAGGAGAATTCGAACTGGGTCTAGAAAAGGAGTGCATGGCGGTGGGGATTGAGGCTGACGGCTTTCAGTGGGGCGAAACATCCGTCGTCTGTAATGACAGTAACGACCATCATCGCGATATATTCTTGGAACCCATCCGCACCCGGGAAGTAACCGGGAGCGTGAGAAAAGCTGATGGAACACCCGTGGGGCGTTGCAATCTCTGGGTGGCAACGGATCGCCACCCGCTATTCGTGCAGGGATTGCGAACGCTGAGACATCAGGGTTTCACGCGAGGTCAGAGCGATGATCTTGGCCGTTTCGTTGTCAAGGTCCCTCAATCTGATAATTTTTCCATTTTGATCCTACACGATGAAGGATTTTCTGAAATCAGTGAGTCCCAATTTGAGGAATCGAGTCCAATCGTTCTTACATCTTGGGCCAGAGCTGAAGGGAATGTGTCACAAGGGAATGGAGGCGTTTTAATTGGGGTTGAAATGAGCACGTTTGACGATAAATCGGAGGACCTGATCACTTACGTGTTCGAAGCGTCAGTTGATGTAAATGGCCGCTATTCATTTGAAAGAGTGAAGCCTGGCAAGGCTACTATGTCGAAAATTATTGGCACGGGCACGTGGTCCAGGAATATCGACACAAGACACGTTGAACTATTTGCGGGGCGTACAACGCAAGTAAACTTCTAAAACGCCTTCGGGGGGGGACATCCGGGGTCAGACCTTAAGTTAAAAGTTAACGAATAGCCGAGGGCTCAAGTGAGCCTACGTTCCAATCGTGCTAGTAGCTTCTGCAATGCCTTGTCTGATTTCAGCTGCTCATGAAGCTTCTTAAGCTGCAGAGACACCGCTACGCCACTGCAGCCGCCCATGACCTCTGCCGCCGCTCGTTGTGTACAGCCTGCATAGCGGCACAGTGCGTAGGCTGTCACTGGACGCGTCATGCCATCGCGGCTCCGACGCAGTAAGCCCTCTCGGGAAACGCCTAGAAGCGCCTGGCTTGCCGTCAAGACTTCATCAACGGAGCAATGCCCACGTTCCTGTCGAAAGGAGATGTCCTCTTTTCGGTCGTAGGCCTGCAGCATTTTCACATAATTTTCTTTGGCACGCTCGTCACCCTCGGCAGAGCCAATGAAGAGTGAGGAATGTTCTCTGGCTTCGACAAAGGCGGCGTCAATGTTTCGAATACCGCCCTCGACGAATCGCCGGTACTGAGCAGACTGTTGCTTCTTGGATCGACTCACCAAGGATAACACGGGTTCATAGTCAACAAACGGCAGCCGGGGGCTGTGACCAACATAACTGCGGTAACTACTCCACGTGTACTGCCGGAGAAACTGGACTCGTTCCCGATCAGTTTTATCCTCCTGCGCCGTGACATAGACCGGGTTCAAGTGGAGGTAACGGCTCAGTTTCAATATGTACTCATCCTCATCGACCATGCTGGCACCGAAGCGTCCCTGGAATAAGTGCCCACTGCGGTCGTGCCTGCGATTGAAATACTAGGCGTACGCTGTTTGCTGGCGTTGCATAAATCGACTGAGGTTTCCTAGAGGTGTCTCCAAAACCAAGTGGACGTGATTGGTCATGAGACAGAATAGATACAAGCGGACATCATAGAGCCGAACGCTCTCTCCGAGCGTGGTCACGAATCGCTCTCGATCGCTGTTCGTGCGAAATACTGCCCTCTGTTCATTGCCACGAATGGTGACATGATAGACAGCTCCTTCGTAAGTTAGACGTAAAGGGCGTGCCATGGTAGGTACCCTAGCACGTACGAGCCATGTGGGCAACCTTAGCTTTTAAATTAAGGTCTGACCCTAAACGGCTGCCCCGGTAAACGGTCGATCCCGTCGCGGCGTCCTTGCCGCTTAGCCTTGATGCGTTATAATCCCTCAGGCAATTGAGAAATGCGGATCTCCGCAAGCCTACTCGTGCTCGTGCTCGTAATCGTAATCGGTTTTTGTTTTTTTGTTTTTTCTGAAAAGCCGATTACGATTACCGCTTCGCTGAGTACGATTACGAGCACGAGGGCCGCCGCGACGGGCATAGTTGTAGAAGGGTGTGCTCCGCACACCAAAAGGCCGCACCGCAGTTGCAACACCCAATGAGGACGTATCAGCCATGGCAAAAAAAGCGGCAGAAAACCACAGACTCCTGAGCGACGAGCCGGTCCTCGAAACCGGCCGTAGCGACAATCTCGGCTTTGGTCCCGCCGCCGAGGTGCTGGCCCAGGCGGCCGTCCACACCGCCAGTCCCATGACCATCGGCGTCTTCGGCAACTGGGGTACGGGAAAGACCTCGCTCATGCGCCTGATGCACGAAATCGTAGACCAGGCGGACAAGCAAGGTAGCGGGGACAAGCGGGCCGTGCCGGTCTGGTTCAACGCCTGGCAATACGAACGCGAGGAGCATTTGGTCGTGCCCCTCATCGCCACCATCGCCCGCGACATCAAGAAGAAACAGGAGCAATGGGAAAAGATCACGCTCGATACCGAAGTGGCCGAAGCCGTCAAGAGTTCGATGAACAAGATCATGGAGGGTGGCAAGCAGGTCCACGACGCCCTCCGTTCGGTGCTCTACGGCATCTCGATGAAGGGCAAGCTGGGCGTGCCCCACCTGGGCGAACTGGAGATCAGCACCTCCATGAAGGACATGATTGAGCGCTACGAGGCCGTCACCCAGGACACCTTCATGGCCCGCAGCCTCTACTTCGACGCCTTCGACCAATTGCGTGACCTGACCCGTGACGGGGACATCAGAAAGCCACAGATCGTCGTCTTCATCGACGACCTCGATCGCTGCTTCCCCGAACAGGCCGTGAATCTGCTGGAGAGCATTAAGCTCATCCTCCATCAGCCCAACTTCGCCTTCGTGCTGGGGATCTACCCGCAGATTATCGAGGAGTTCATCCGCAACAAGTATGCGGCCCAATACCCCATGGCCGCCGTCACGGCCGCATCCGGTGCGGACGCTGAAGAACTGCGTCGCCGCATGAACGACTACCTCAA